>NZ_CP041637.1:650833-976250 GCF_007197735.1 Formosa sediminum | reverse complement strand
CTTTATTTTTTTTAGTGTTGGACGTAATATCGTATCGTCTTCATTGCCTATTACTCCGTTATCTCCTGTATGCGGATTTATACCTAAGACAGCTATTTTTGGTTTAGAGATTTGAAAATCTTTTTGTAGTGAATGGTATACTGTTGCAATCTTACTTTCAATTAATTCTGGTGTAATATGATTAGCCACTTCGCTAACTGGAACATGGTCTGTTAACAAGCCTACTTTTAAAAAGTCGGTAATCATAAACATTAAGCTCTCTCCTTCTAATTGCTCTGCTAAATAATCTGTATGCCCAGGAAATTTAAATTTATCGGATTGTATATTATGCTTATTAATAGGCGCAGTAACCAATACGTTAATAGCATCGTCCTTTAATGCTGCTGTTGCGGCTTCTAGAGATCTAATTGCATATTCTCCTATTTTAAAATCTTCTTTTCCAAAATTTATAGATACATTTTCTTTCCAAACATTTAGCACATTAACCTTACCTATTATAATTTGATTAACATGATTAATTCCATTAAAATTGATATCCATTTTAAAGTGATTTTTAAAATAAGACATAACCTTAACAGATGCGAAAATCACTGGTGTACAGAACTCTAAAATTCTTGGATCTTCAAAAGTCTTTAAAATTATTTCTCCACCAATACCATTCAAGTCTCCAATTGAAATTCCAACTATTATATTTTCTTCTTTCTTCATTAAACTTGATAACTATTTTGTTTGTAATTTTACCATTACAAATTTAACCAAATAAATGAATTAATATGTTTACAGGAATAATAGAAAATTTAGGTCGTGTTGCCAATCTTAAATCAGATCAAGATAATCTTCATGTAACCATAGAAAGTCATTTAGCTTCTGAATTAAAAATAGATCAGAGTGTAGCTCATAACGGCGTATGTTTAACTGTTGTAGAAATAAACGACAACACTTATACCGTTACAGCTATTAAAGAAACTTTAAACAAAACAAATTTAGGCACACTAAAAATTGATGATTTAGTAAACCTAGAACGCGCCATGTTGTTAGGAGACCGATTAGATGGGCACATAGTTCAGGGCCATGTAGATCAAACAGCTACATGTATAGATATTAAAGAAACCAACGGAAGCTGGCTTTTTACCTTTGAATACGATAAATCGTTAAATAATATAACTATTGAAAAAGGCTCTATTACTGTAAATGGTACAAGTTTAACTGTTGTAGATTCTAAACGCAATCAATTTAGTGTGGCAATTATTCCTTTTACATATGAGCATACTAATTTTAAATATTTTAAATTAGGAGATGCGGTAAATTTAGAATTTGATGTTTTAGGCAAGTACGTAAAACGCTTATTAGAATTTGATATTAAATAATCTTATCTCTTTAAAGATTTTTTAATGCCATAAAAGGCTCCTGCGGCTATAAGCAAAGACAAGCCTCCGTCTATAGGTGTCCCTGGAGGATTTGGAGCTCTTTCAGTACTCCCATCACCCATTGGAGTAGGTAATTGTTGCGAGAAACTAGTAGTTACTGCAACAAAAAAAAATAATAAAATGAAAATGTATTTATTCTGCATCATATTAATTATAAATCTCTAACAATTAGTTAAAACACTAGTATTTCTACTAATCACTAAACGGCGGTAAATTTAACATATTTTAATTTACTTAAACAAGTATTTATTAAGCTATTTTACTGAATTAAACTATTTTTCAAAATTTCACAAATTAAATACACAATTCGCAAGAATTACACCCAAGTATAGCATTTTAATTAAAAGAATGAATTTAAAAAAACTCTTTTTAATCCTATAAAAGTATATTACATTTAATATTCACTACAATAAATTATATATTAAAATAATTTTCACAACTTTATAGTATAATTAATCTTAGCTATTTTTATAATTTTATAATCATTTAAATAAAAAATCTTAACTATAGATATTTTCATTTATGAAAAAACGCACCACATTAAAACAAATTGCTTCTGTATTTAATGTATCTATAGCAACTGTTTCTAAAGCATTAAAAGATAGTCATGAAATTAGCATAAATACGAAATTAAAAATTCAAGAATATGCTAAAACTAACAATTACAGACCCAACAGCATTGCTTTAAGCTTACTACAAAGAAAAACAAAAACCATAGGTGTGATTATGCCTTCTATATTAAATCCGTTTTTTGTTAAAATATTTAGTGGTATTGAGCATATTGCTAACACCAAAGGTTATAATGTAATTACCATTGTATCTCATGGGAAATTAGATAAAGAAATGACATCTATTCATATGCTTGAAAATGGATTAATTGATGGTTTACTAATTTCATTAAGTGAAGAAACCGAAGCAAAACAATATTACAAACATTTAGAAGAATTTATTGATCAAGCAGGACCAATAGTAATGTTTGACCGTGTTTCTGATTTAGTTGAAACAGACAAAGTTATTGTAGATGATTTTAACTGCGCCTATAAAGCCACCGAACACCTTATAAAAACTGGTTGCAAACACATCTCTGTCGTTTCTACTTTAAACAATATTGGTATAATTAAATTAAGAATAAATGGATATTTAAAAGCATTAGAAAACCACAATATTCCCATTAATAGAAAAATAATAAATTTAATAAAGCCAGGATACGATTTTGAAACCGAAATAAAAACAATGCTTGATTACCAAAAAGTTGATGCTATTATTGGTTTAGAAGAGTTTTCTGCAGTAGAATCTATGGTTATTGCTCAAGCAAGAGGATATAAAATTCCAGAGGACATCTCTATTATAAGTTTTACAAACAGTGATTTTTTTAAATACACAAATCCTCCTATTACCTGTATAAACCAACATAGTGTTTTTATGGGAAGAACAGCTGCTGAGATTTTAATTTCAAAAATTGAAGACCCAACCAATGTGTTTGAAACTAAAACTATAAAAACCAATTTAATAGAACGACAAAGCACAAAACCATTAGTATATAACTAGTCGTTTTGTGCTTAGTGTTTTAAACTTTAAAATGCTTATTCTATTCTTTTTTAGACCATAAATCATTCATATCTTCTAAGGTTTTTCCTTTAGTTTCTGGGATAAATTTCCATACAAAAATAGCAGCCAAAACTCCCATTAAACCATAAATCCAATATGCAAATCCATGATTAAACTGCTCTATTAAATAGCTGTTTTTATCTAGCATTGGGAATGTCCATGACACTAAATAATTTGCAATCCATTGACAAGCTACCGCAATAGCCAAGGCTTTTCCTCTAATATTATTTGGAAAAATTTCTGATAAAAGCACCCAAGTTACTGGTCCCCAACTCATAGCAAATCCTGCAACATAAACTAACATACAAATTAAAGAAAAGAGCCCTAAGGAATGCATAAAAAACGAGGTTCCTAAAGCAAACATAGCTATAGCCATTGCTAATGCTCCAATTATCATTAAAGGTTTTCTACCAAATTTATCTACAGTTTGCATTGCCAAAACGGTGAATAATAAATTTATTGCTCCCACAATAATGGTTTGTAATAATGCCGTATCTGTACCAGATCCCATACTTTTAAAAATTTCAGGCGCATAATATAAGACGACATTAATACCTACAAATTGCTGAAAAACTGATAATAAAATTCCAAATATTATTATTGGTACACCATAAGAAAAGAGTTTACCAGAATTTGCTGTTACCGTATTTTTAATCTCAGCCAAAATAACTTTAGCTTGAGTCTCTCCGTTTACCCGCACCAAAACGCTTAATGCTTGAGCAGGTTTTGATTTTAAAACTAAAGATCTTGGTGTATCTGGTACAAAGAGTAAGAAAAATAAAAATAAACTGGCAGGAATAATTTCTGAAGCAAACATCCAACGCCAACCTATAGCACTTAACCATTCATCATTCCCTAAACTAGAGATATAATAATTAACAAAATAAACAATTAACATCCCTAATACAATGGCAAACTGATTCATAGAGACTAGACGCCCACGATTTTCGGCAGGCGCAATTTCGGCAATATAGAGCGGCGATAGCATAGATGCTAAACCAACTCCTACACCACCAATAATACGATATACTATAAAGAAGTACATAAATGTATGATCGCCTTCTCCTATTGGCTTTATAAACAACTCTGGAGCAGACGAACCTATAGCCGAAATTAAAAATAAGACTGCCGCTAAAATCAAGCCGTTTTTTCGTCCTAATTTCCGACTAATATATCCACCGGAAACACCTCCTAATATGCACCCAATTAAGGCACTAGAGACTAAAAACCCTAAACGCGCATTAGATGCCATTTCAGGCAGGCCAAAGGGTAATACAAAAAACTGTTCTAAAGAACTTACAGTACCCGATATTACTGCTGTATCGTAACCAAAAAGTAAACCTCCTAAAGTGGCTACTAAAGTTAAGCGCCATAAAAAGGCAGAATTATGAGAAGTTGACGTCATGTTATAGTTTGTTTGTTAAATTAATACTGAAAAACAAAAGTTATAAGTTGCAAAAAAACTGTACCGTAACCTGGTTAATTAACGATACAGTTGGGTTAATTTTGAACTTTTAACTAATTTATTAAATATATTGGTTAATTATATTCTCAAACAGCTCTTGTTTTCCGCTTTGTAATTGTAGTTCTCCATTTTCTTGAGCGATTTTATATAAATCTTCAAAATTGAGTTTTCCATTTTCAAAATCTTTTCCTTTACCAGAATCGAATGAACTGTAGCGCTCAGTTCTTAATTTTTCGTAAGCTGAAGATGAAATAATTTTATCGGCAGTAAGTAACGCTCTTGCAAAGGTATCTGCGCCTCCAATATGTGCATGGAATACATCTTCTAAATCTGTTGAATTTCTTCTAATTTTAGCATCGAAATTGATACCTCCGCCTTGTAGGCCACCTGCTTTTAAAAAAACTAACATAGCTTCTGTAGTTTCTTGAATATTATTTGGAAATTGATCTGTATCCCATCCATTTTGGTAATCTCCACGGTTGGCATCTAAACTCCCTAACATGCCTGCATTAGCCGCCGTAGCTATTTCATGCTGGAACGTGTGTTGTGCTAAAGTCGCATGATTTACTTCAATATTAATTTTAAAATCCTTATCTAAGCCATAATTTTTTAAAAAACCTATAGCTGTAGCGGTATCAAAATCATACTGATGTTTCATAGGTTCCATAGGTTTAGGTTCAATTAAAAAATTGCCTTTAAACCCTTGTGACCTTGCATAATCTCTGGCCATGCCCAAAAATTTACCCATATGGTCTAACTCACGTCCCATATCGGTGTTTAATAAGCTCATATAGCCTTCTCGCCCGCCCCAGAACACGTAATTTTCTCCATTTAGAGCAATTGTAGCATCCATGGCTAATTTTATTTGTCCGCCAGCTCTTGCCAAGACATTAAAATCTGGGTTAGTAGAAGCCCCATTCATGTATCTTGGATTAGAAAAACAATTTGCAGTTCCCCAAAGTAGTTTTACCCCAGAAGCGGTTTGTTTTTCTTTTAAGTATTCAGTAATAGTTGCCAGTCTACTTTCTAATTCGCTAAAAGACGCGCCTTCTCTTACTAAATCTACATCATGAAAACAGTAATAATCAAAGCCCATTTTTGTAATAAATTCGAAGGCTGCATCTGCTTTTTCTTTAGCTGCTGCTATAGCATCTGTAGGTTTATCCCAAGGAAAATTTAATGTTCCTGGTCCAAAAGGATCTCCACCAGTTCCGCAGAAAGTATGCCAGTATGCAATTGCAAATTTAAAATGCTCGCGCATGGTTTTTCCTGCAACAATTTGTTCTGGATTGTAATATTTAAATGCTAAAGGATTATCAGACTCCTTTCCTTCAAACTTTATATCTCCAATACCTTTGTAGTATTCTTTATCTCCTAATGTTGCCATATTTATCTATGTTTTAATATTATTTCTAATTCTTTCTTCCACGCTGCATATGCGGCCATATATTCCGTTTTATTTTGCATAGGTTTATAAGTCATTACATGATCATTTTTAGTAATATGTTCTCCAAACGTTTTAAAGTCGCCATCGGTAAGACCCGCAGCTCTAGCCGCTCCAACAGCGCCAGTAGTATTATAAATCTCTATATCGTGATCTATTAATGTAGCCACCGTATTCGAAAAAATTTCAGATCTAAACAGATTATCATTTCCAGCACGAATCACTTTAATCTCTCCGAGATCTCTTTTAAGAATTTCTACACCGTACACAAATGAAAATGCGATACCTTCTAAAGCAGCGCGATATAAATGTGCGTTATTATGTAGATTTAAGTTTAGGTTTAAAATATGTGTACCTATATTTTTATTATCTAACATACGCTCTGCACCATTTCCAAAAGGAATAACAACAACTCCATTAGCACCTACATCTATTTTTGAGGCTTTGTCATTCATTACTTCATAAGAATCATTCCCACAATTATTGCGCAACCAACGGTACTGAATTCCTGCTCCATTAATATTTAAGAGTGTTCCTATAACAGGCTTAGTTACAGTATAGTTTACGTGTGCAAAATGATTAACTTTTGAAATTTCTTGTGGCTTTAAATTATTAGACACCGCATACACTACCCCAGATGTTCCTCCTGTTGCAGCAACTTCTCCTGGATTAAAGATATTAAGAGACAAGGCATTATTTGGCTGATCTCCGGAACGATAAGTAACTTGAGCTCCTAAAGGAAGCCCAGTGTCTTGAGCAGCTTGCAAATTGACTTCTCCTTGATTTTTAAAATTCTCTACAATATTCGGCACTAAAGCTTTATCTATACCGTAATAATTTAACAAATCTACAGCAACATTATCCTGTTTATAATCCCACAAAACACCTTCGGACAAACCATTTTTTGTTGTAACCAAATTACCAGTGAGTTTAAAAGCTATATAATCGCCTGGCAACATAAATTTATATGTGTCTTTATAAATGTTAGGTTCATTATCAATCACCCATTTTAATTTAGAAGCGGTAAAGTTTCCTGGAGCATTTAACATATGTTTACTACACATGTCCTCACCTAAATCTTTTAATGCTTTTTTTCCAATCTCTACAGCTCGGCTATCACACCAAATAATGGAATTACACAACGGATGTCCTGCGGCATCTACTATAACTAATCCATGCATTTGATACGATATACCAATATTTTTAATTTTAGATGCATCAATAGCTGATTCTTTAATAATACGTCTTATAGCATTACAAGTATGTAGCCACCACATGTTAGGATCTTGTTCTGCCCAATCTGGATTAACTGCAACAATCTCCATTTCGTTTTGCGGCTCGTGAAGTATTTTAATTTGTTTTCCGTTAACGGCATTAACTAAAGCCACTTTAACCGAAGAACTACCTAAATCTATTCCTAAGTGATACATTTTATATAAACAATATTATTAATTGAGTAACTTTTTTTATAACCCTTTAAATGAATGCATGCCATGAGTTATTCTAAAACTCGATTTTTATTAATAATCAAACAACACATTCATTTATATGTGAAATTATGAATTTTACAAACAATTATTAAATTATATTTAAAATAAGCCACAGATAAGCACAGCACTAGCAGAATAGTTAAACAGTACTTTTAGAGAAAAAAAACGATTGAAACACCAACAAAATAAGCATATTACAATACTAAAATATATACATTACATATACATATACAATTTACTTAAAGGTTTAAGTAAATTTTTATGTAATGCATGCTTAAAAAACTATTGGTAATAAAAAAACCTCCAAGAATTTATACTCTTGAAGGCTTTAATACAATTGTTTGCTAATAATTAATTGACTTTGTTTATGTGTTATAACTAGTTAAGTAGAATAATCTAGATTCTGATTTTTTAATAATGAGTTAGTAACTTCATCTAAACGTTTCCATGCTTTTTCAAAGATGTGATGTGTAGTGGTGTTAATAGTATGTATGTTATTTTTAATGTGTTTAAAAGAAAGATTATAATGGTTTTCTAATACACCTATAGAATATTTATCTGCTAAGAGTGCAATACTATTTTGTTGCGTTTTATTAATAACAAATACGGGTTTTAAATATTCTTTAATGCTATTAAAGATAAAAGTATTTGTAGTATTAATTTTTTTAATAATGGATACATTGCCTATTGGTGTACAAATGTCTTTTAAAGAATTTAAAGGCTTAAATTTTAAATACAAGTGTAATTTATAAAGAGATATTCCACCATTAAAAACAAACCATCCAGAAGCTATAATGTATAGACCATAATTTAATGGGTAATATATTGGGTTTAAATATATATCTTTCAATAATTGTTGAAAGGCAAATAACCCTATCACTGTACTGACTAATAAAATAAAAGCTACAACTAAAACTAGTTTACTACTAGTATTCATACACTTAGGTACCAATTTCTCATTATTAAAAACAGACTGATTTAAACTTTCAAAGTCGCTAAAGATAGCCTCTGAAATATTAAATTGGTTTGATTTTAATGTTGCCGTTCTCATAAGTATTGTTATGCTAAATTATTTTGTAATTAACATTCCTGTTTTATTACTGGAATTGTTAAATAATTATCAATACATATGCCAACAAGTACAACACATTGTTTACCAACAACTTATATGTTATTTAATTTTACAACATTGTATAATTATTACACACTCTAACATTTTACGTATACTAATTATACGTACACCCATTACACACTTATTGCGAGTTAGATATTTACAATTAATTTGGGCAGAGATTAAGGTAAAAGATCTTAGTTTAAAGGAGATTAATGAGTTTTAAAGCGACAAACTATATCGTGAATAAACTCTAATTTTTCTTTAACTTTATCTGATATTACAAATGGATATACATCTGTAATTCCCATAGATCTATTTATACTATTAACAGCATAGAACAAAGGAGAAACCTCATCTAGTATTGTTTTAAAGGACAATCCTTCTTTATAAGGATATATTGAAAAGACCCGCATATGACTAGAATTATTTAGGTTAGGTTTACCTTCTAGACCAAAATAATAAGCAGTCTCCATAGTATCTAAAATATGAAGATAGTGAGCCCAAGTTTCGGCCCAATCTTCCCAAGGATGAGAAGAAGCATAGGTACTAATAAAATTATTTTTCCAGTCTTTAGGTGCCCCATTTTTATAGTGGGCTTGTAAAGCTTCTGCATAATTTAATCGTTCATCACCAAATAAACTTCTGTATTCAGATAAAAATGTTTTATTCGTTTTAAATATTATATCCCAGTAATAATGTCCAACCTCATGTCTAAAATGTCCAATTAAAGTTCTGTATTTTTCATTTAAAGAGATACGCATTTCTTCTCGAGTTACAGAATCTGCTTCTGCCAAAAGGATTGTAATTACGCCATTTGCATGACCCATCATAATTTTATTTTCCCCAGCATTTGCAGCTTCTTCTGAAAGAAAATCAAAAAACAAACCTGTTTCAGGATTATCAAACTTACTAATTAGAGGAAGCTCTAAACGTTGCAATGTATAAATTAATCTATGTTTTGCAATTTCCATAATTTGCCAACGCTCGTAATATTCTGGAACTTTTAAATCTGGTATGGTTCTATTTAAATCGCATGAAGTGCAAAAACCATTAGTATCATTATTAGGTACTAACCAGTTACATGCATTAAAATTATGATTCTTACAATATACATACGTCTGGTCTTTAACAATCCATTCTAAACTATCCGAAGTATTGGCTAAAATTTCGTTTTCTACGTCTAAATATCCTAAATCAAAACCACAACTTTCACAAGTTGTATTCTCAAAAAAAACAGGAAAATTACAGTGACTACATTGAAAAATTTTCATAAATGGAGTATAATTAAGTTGTTGCAATCAAATATAATCTATTCTTAGTAAGAAAATACATTGAACTAAAATATTTACCTTGAACACTTTAGACAGCATAAATAATAGATAATAGCTTATAAAAAAAGAGAACTAAGCCCTTACTTTACAAACAAAATTAAGATACAAATACTTTTAAAATTAGATTTATTACAAACGAAAAACAATCTGTTTGTAATGAAAAAAAACAGAAGAAAAAACACACTAGAATTTCTAAAAAAGGGAGTTTTTTTTAAATGATATTTATTTTCTAAAAACCTGGAAAATATTTTAAATTTTCAACAAGTATACCTCAGAAATTTTATATGTGAAAACCGAGTTTTTAGTAGTTGTAAAAATTGAATCTTTTTTAAAAAAATTCAAAAAACAAAAATACACAAACAAATAAAAACCAACAGTTTATAAGCAAAATAAAATCAATTAAAAACGAATTATTACTTCCAATTATTGAGATAATTTAAACCTATGATTCATTTTTATTTTTAAATATTATTGCGTAATATGATTAACGAATATTAAAAAAACTTACAGTTTATTTAATATTATTTTCATAGATACATTCTAAATCCTTTATATTATTTTTCATATTAAAATTTTCTTCAAATAATAATTTAGAGTTTTCAGAAAATGTTTGGAATAGTGTTTTATCATTTAGTAGTTTTAAAACAAAACTAGACATTTCTGTAGCATTTTCATTTTCTACCAAAAACCCATTGTAATTATGTTTTACTAAATCTTGATTACCATCTACTTTAGTAGCAACAATAGGTTTACCCAATGCTAAACTTTCAATGACTGAATAAGGTAATCCCTCATATCTAGCCGTCGATATATAAAGAGCCGAATGCTTGATTATATAAAAGATATCTTCTCTATTTGTCCAATCTAATAATGTTACGTTATTTTCTAAACCTAAAGATTGTATAAGGTTTTTAACATTTAAAAGATTTGGAGAATGATAACCTACACCCATTAAAACCAAATGAATATCGTTTTCTTGCTTTTTAACCTCAAACAAAACATCTAACATCAGTTCAATGTTTTTTTGAAAAGAAGGTCGTCCTACAGAGCAAATATAATTATCAGGCCAAGTCTTTTTTATTTTTAATGGTTTTATCTCTTCTATTGGTAATATAGAGTTATTAAAAAGATATACATCTTCCTCTTTGTACCCTACATCAATAAGACCTCTATTAATCTCAGAATTTGATGTAGCCAATAGTTTTGAATTAATATGTTTATAAAATTTCTCTATAAACAGAAATATGCGACGTTTAAAACCATAATCTGCACTTAAGTATGAATAGGCATGAGGTGTATGTAAAACATTTACTTTATAAAACACACTTGCAGATCTAGCTATAATTCCACCTTTGGCACTATGAGCATGTACAATATCTGGTCTTTCATTCTTAAATATTTTAACAACTTGAGAAATAGATTTAAAATCTTCAATAAAGTTAATTTCTCTGTCGATAGGAAGCTTATAAACCTTAATAAGCTTACCATCTGGACGAAAATAAGTTTCATGAGTGTCATTTTCCCCTTTAATAATAATATGCTCAAATTTATTGTGATCCATTATTGCCAAAAGCAATCTTAAATACACATCAACACCACCTACTGCATGTAAAACATGAATGACTTTTATCATTTTTTTTAAAATTCAAATTTAATATTACCATTTTTTAGTAAAGAGATCCAAACAAGTGAAAACAAATAACACCCAATCTGTCTATGAAAAATATTTTCAATCAATAAAATTAACATAACACTCCCTAAAAGCGACAATGTATAAAAACTAATTTTAGAAGTCGTTAACATTAAATATAATATGAGAAGAAATAACACAATCCCAATCCACCCAGAACTTAATAAAAAATCGATGTACTGATTATGAGAATTAAAGCTACGCTCTACATACCAATTTCTTTTTTTAATTACATCTATATTACTATCGTAACAATCTACAAGTTGATTTTTAATATTATAAAATCCATTCCCTAAAAAAGGTTTAAAATTATTCTTGAATATTCCATAAGCACAACTCCAAATTAAAACCCTTGGTTCTTGTTGTGATACCTTCTCATAGTAACTAATATGATACTTATTATCTGAATGAAAAAATCTATTTGTTAAGTTCTTATTTAACATAAAAAATATTCCAATGAATATTATAAATGAAATTATACCCCAAAATTTTATTTTTACATTTTTTAAACTTAAAAAAAAGAGAATCAGAATGTAAACAATACAAACAATTGCAATTCTAGCCGCTATAATAAAACAAAATGAAAGCAATAAACTTATTAAAACAAAACATAAAATCTTAACCTTAATTTCCTTATTATTCTTGAATAACTCTAACAAAAACACAAGACTAATAGCGACACAAAACCCTATGTATATACGTTCGGATACTAAAATCTGATTGATAAAATCTCCTGAGGTAAAATTAAAGTTATTTTCTGAAAACCAATATTTTGATACACCTATAAAAGAGATTAAAACAGATAGCACAGTACCTGCTATAAACCAAAGTTTACATCTATTAAAATTAGAAACATTAATTCCTAAGAGCACAATGATAACTGGTAGCAATAATTTTTTTAAAATAAAAAAATCTTCAGAGACTCTATTATTAAATATGGCAATAAGAAAAATATATAAAACGAACCCTAACCAAACTATATAACTTTTATTTTTAAATAAATACTTAAATTGATTCTTTTTACATACAACCAAATAAATAGCCAATAATACTCCTATTAAAATATTTGGAATAGCACTAACATACTCTTCAAAAGGCACAATTAGGCAAAAAATTAAGAATAAATATTCGTAAAAAATCTCAAGGTATTTTTTGTAATTCATCAGTTAGATTCTCTTTACTTTTTAAAGATCAATTTTAATTTTGTTGTGGCTTCTCTTGACATAAAAAATAAAATAGTATTTCTAGTTAAACCATATATAGGATGAAATCCAAAATAAAAATTTTCTAATATAATTTTTATTCTATGCCTAACTTGCAACTGTCTCCTTTTTGATGAAATAGAATTTGATGATATTTCATAATACAATAAAGGTTCTGGCAAATTAGCTACTTGAAACTTTTTTATTATTCTAAAAAAAAGAGCATAATCTTGAGCCGCTCTGGTATATTTTTCATCATACATTTCAACACTCTTAAAAACATTAGTCCTAATAATAACTGTAGGATGAACGAACATGTTATTTAGATACATTTTCTTCTTTATTTCTTCATGCTTAAGAGGATGATTTAACATAAATAATTCGTTACCTTCTTCATCTACAACAACTGCACAAGTTCCTAACAATTTTATTTTATCATTATTATCTAAGAAATCTAATTGTTTTGAAAATTTATTTTTAAAACAACGATCTCCACAATCTAATCGTCCTATAAATTCATATTTATTAGTTTGAGCAAAAAAAATACCTTTATTTAAAGCGTTACTCAACCCTTTATTTTCTATTAAATATTCAAAATAAATCTCACCATTCTTATAGGCTTGATTTAACTCAGCTTCATTTGGTTTTCTACTACTGCCATCATCTATAATTAATAGATCTACTTGAATTCTATCATCTATAGATAGAATAGATGTTTCTAAACATTCGGGATTATTGTAATGGGGTATTAAAACTATTATTCTTTTTTCGTTCATCACGAGTTCCTTGTCTTTGTATTAAAATTATTAGCGTTAAACATAACCAAAAAAAGTAAATTCTAAATGTGTCCATTTTTAACCAATTAAAAGCAAATCCAACCATAGAGATTGTAATCATTAAAGGAATTACAGACTGAAAACCTTGTCTTTTAAAAGTCTTTTTGTAGCACCATGAAAGTAGCATTACTATTAAGAACATAAAAAAAGTAAACCCAATTACTCCTGTCTCTGACAATAATCGCAAATATAAATTAAAACCTGGGGGGAAACCTTTATGTTTGTCATTTAAATACTTGTACTTAAATTCCCAATTTCCTTTAACAGCCCATTCCGGATACAATTTACTAGATTCAAAAGCCTGTAACCCATAACCGGCACCTTTTATTGGATTATTTAAAAACACCTCAAACATAGCTGTCTGTATACCAAATCTAGTTTTATTAGACATTGCATGTACATCATCACTAGTCTTAAAAGACATAACTTTTGAAGAGATGTATCCAATAATAGGCTTTGAGTAAAAAAGCATCATTAAAGTACCTAAAACAGAACTAATAAGAAATATATTGATAAAAAGTTTTTTAAACCTTTTATCCTTCATTAAATACATTACTAAAATTAAAACTTGAATAACAATTACAAAAATACCTGCACGAGAACCGCTTAAAAAGGATAAAATAATGGTTAAAAACATTGGAATGAATCTCTTAAAACCTTTTTCTGTTAGTACATAACTAAACATCCAACCTGCTATACTAATTAAATATGTAGCCAAAGCAGGAGACTCAAAAGAAACAGAAGACATTCTATTGGTTGTCCAATCTATATGAGCTTTAGTAAAAGGAAAATAATTAAATAAATTAAGAATTGGCATTAATTCGGTCCTTTTACCCTTAACAATCAAAAACTCCACAAATCCATATAGAGCAACGATAAGTAAGGAATATGATATAACTTTTCTTAAAGTAAAAAAAATTTCATTTACTTCATAATGCCTTAAGACATTATAGAAAACATAAATCAAAAAAACAGAAGATAATAGTAATGAAGTAATTTGTCTTATAAACCGGTTAAGACCTGAAGTATGCTTAAAATAATAATGAGACATATCGTAAACATTCAATATCCCACTAATAAAAAAATAAAACACGATTAAAAGCACTACTTTAAATAAAGTACTATAAAATGGAAATTTAATTTTTTTAGTAAAAAAAATTAACACACCTGATAGAAAAAAAAATAAAAAACAAGAATCTCTTTTAAATTCACCAAGAACCTCAAAACCATTAAAAGAATTAAAGGGCATAAAAAACACACCTAATAACAGCAATGTATATGGTAATGATTTTCGAATGAATATAGTTTTCATTAAACCTTAGTTTTTATTAAAAACTTCTTGTTCCACACTGAAGTATCTACTCCTAATTTTTTGATCTTTAAAACATCTTCAGATAATGATTTTACCAAAAATGCTTCTGCCTTCTCATCAATTAATGGAGTTGGTTTTCTATAATTATTTACAACTTTATTTTTAATGTTTTTTATTTCAACTGGAATAGGAAACCTTTTTTTTATAAAACTTTTTAATTTACTCTGCTTAAAAAATGTTCGTGTAATAAAATTATCTTCAAAAACACCACCTTCATTATATCGCTCACTCAAATTAGTAGGTATATAGTCTGCATTAACATTTAAAAAAGTAAAAATACTTTTAATTGTTTCCTTTGGTTCTGAGTTTAATTCTTCCTGTGTTATAATTAATACATCTCTAAAAACTTCCTGAGCCTTCTGTACTTTCTCTGTATATGTAGAATTAAATCGATAATACCAAAAATCTGAAAATTTCTTCTTCTTTCTATTTTCTTCTTCTAAAAGAGCTTCATAAAAGCTTAAACTTTCTCTTCCTTCTCTAACTAGGTGTAAATAGTTTGAATAAGCTCTTTTAACAGGGTCTCTTAATAAGATAATCACCTTAGGGTCGGATAACGTATCTTTTATCTCTTGAAACTTCTCAGGGTAATTAATATAAGATGGAGAAGCATCTCCAATAACCAGCTCATCTCCTACGTCATTAAAACATTTTTCGTAGTCTTCCAATAATTTAATCTGACTTATTTTAGTTGCCTTATCTCCAGGTCCTTGATTAAGTTTTGCAAGAATATCATTCGTGAAAAAATGAAGCTCTTTTTGTTTAGGCATAAATATTTCTGGATGGTTTTCTAAATAATAATGCAATGCGGAAGAACCACATTTGGGAAAACCTGAAATTATAAAATTAGGAAGTTTAGAATTCATATACTTATTCTCAATTGCTGTATCAACTAATAAATCTTACACGTTGATATAAAATAATTATTTATTTTTAATAACGAAAAAAGGGGTTAAAATAAGTAAATAAACAAAGTACTTGTTTTTTAATAAATATTTTAGATTCGTGGTTGAAAAATTCTCTTTTCTTAGTAAAGAAGAATAAACCCATCTTCCATTAAAATATAAAGCTTTTATTTTCCAAACAAACCTCTTCTTCCAAGGAATTTTATCCTTTAAGTACGCATCTATTGAAGAAATCCATTTTAAATTATCTAAACGTTTATTAAAATTTACTGTAAGACTCTCGTTGTTATCTACTTCACACCACTGTCCCACTATATCTTTTGAAATCATTACGTTTGAGTGACATGCAAGTTTTAATAGAGATTCTGAATCTGATGAAATTACATTTAAAGAATAAAAATTATGTTTTAATGCTTCAGATCTATTATAAATAGTCGTGAGATGAGAAAATTTATATTTAGTAAATAATCCATAAATAAAATCCTCTCCTTTTATCAATTTATTTTCTTCGTTTATTTTGTGTAAAATTTTCTTAATTTTATTATTCTTCTTAGCACTTTTACAAGCAATATATAATAAAGGGCGATCAGGATTTTTAATTGCCAATATTCTCTTTATTCCATTACTAACAAACGATTTATCTGTCAATAAATCATCACCATCTAAATTTAAAACGTATTCACCTTTAGCTCTATTGAATAAAGTAGTATGATAATTCTTAACTCTGCCTAAATTAGTTTTATTTCTAAAATATTTAATTTGACAATTCTTCTTTAAATATTTTTCACAAATCCTTTGTGTTTCATCCGGAGAACAATCATCAGAAATAATAATTTCTAGATTACTATAGTCCTGACTCAGAGCGCTATCTATTGTATTTTCAATATACTTAGCTTGATTATAAGTAGGAATCATAATACTAACAAGTGGTAATCTTATATTATCCAATGAATTAATTTTTTTGTTTTTATTATATATATTTTATGGAATAACTCAAATAATTGAGCCAAAGCAATTCCCCATGATATGGTATATATATCTAATATTTCAGCTCCCCAACAAGCGAGAGTGATGACCAAATAAAATAACGTTGAATAGATTAAATTTAGGGTAAATTCTTTATTTAGACCATTAGTGATTAGCACACATGATCCAATTAATGATGCTAGTGGCCTTACTACCATTATACCCAATATTGGTATTAAAGGACTTGCTGGCAACATCTGCCCACTCCCTAATAAAGTCACAATAAAATCTCGGAAAATAACTAAGATTAAATAACAAACTATCAAACTAAAAAATTCAACAATTAGTATTTTTTTAAACCATTTATTATCCTTTTTCATTGCAACTACAGGAAAAACAACATTAGTAACATTATTAAATACACTTACAACGACTTTTACTATTTTAAAGGCTAAATCGTAATAAGCTAACGCTTGGTTTCCCAATAATGCACCAACTAAAAAAGCTGGTGTATTATCTTTTATATTCGAAACACGAGATATAAAGATTAAGTAAGAGTCTTTTATATGATATTTTAAAACACTTATACTACATATTTTAAGCTTAACTTTATGTTTTTTAAAAACTATATACAAAGAAAATAATCCGGCGATTATCCCACCTATTCCATTAAATAGAGGTACAAGAAGATAATCAGATTCTTTTACTACTAAAAAAAAGATTAATATTAAGCTAATTAATTTACTAATTAATGAAAACAGAGTAATATATTTCATCTTTTCAATCCCTTGAAAATACCACACAGGGAATACAAATTCATAAAAACATAACCACATTGTAAGAATAAATAATACTTTATTATTTCCTACTTTAGGTATAAGGCTAAATAGTAGTATTAAGATTAAAAAAGAAGAGACAAATAACAAAAACTTAATTATAAATGTAGCACTAACTATTTCGTTTAATTTTTCAGGAAAGTCTCTGTTAATACTCACTTCTTTAGTTGCGGTAACATTAAAACCAAAGGAAACAAAAATAACCAAATATGCAACTGTTGTTTGTGCAAAAATTGTTAGCCCATAATTATCAGGCTCTAATACTCTAATAAGATACGGATAGATTATTAACGGAGAAAGTACATTAAATAAATTTAACGCTGTTAAGTAAGAAAAATTTTCTAAAATTTTTTTGTTTTTTTTTAAATAACTTGTCACCCTCTATTAATTTTACCTGTATTTAAGAAACTATTTTTTCTTTAAATAACATAACAGCTTTAAATTATTTTTGCTTTTTATAAAAAGACCACAAAGTTACTATTAAAAAAAGTAAATCCATTAAAAAGATACGATTTTAATCATATCTTTTTAATGGATTTTTATATCTATTTAATTGTTATTTATTAACTATACAATCATCCCAGCTGCAACAGTCTCATTCGTAGAATCGTCTACCAATACAATACTTCCTGTGGAGCGGTTTTCTCGATAAGAATCTACCATTAATGGTTTTGTTGTTCTTATTTTTACTTTTGCAATGTCATTCATATTAAGAGAATCATCATCTTCAACACGATTTAAAGTCTCTATATCTATTTTATAAACAACTTCCTTAATCATAGCTTTCTGATCGTTAGACGTGTGTTTAATGGTATATTTAGCACGTGGTTTAGCACCGGTACTATTTAACCAACATAACATCACCTCAATATCTTGAGAAGCTTCAGGTTTGTTATTTGAACGAACAATCATGTCTCCTCTACTAATATCGATATCATCTTCTAATTGAATAGACACTGATTGTGGCGCATAAGATTCTTTTAATTCTTGATCGCTTAAATTTATTGATTTAATTACTGAAGTAAACCCAGAAGGCATTACTGTAATTTCATCGCCTACTCTAAATACACCACTAGATACACGTCCTGCATACCCACGATAATCTCTATGGGAATCACTTTGAGGTCTTAACACTGTTTGTACAGGGAAACGTGCATCAACTTTATTTACGTCACTACTAATATGCATTGTTTCAAGCATATTTAACATTGGAGACCCTTGGTACCAAGGCATGTTTTCAGATCGGTTTACAACATTATCTCCTAATAAAGCACTCATAGGAATAAATCGCACATCTTTAATTAACATTTTAGATGAAATCTCTTCAAATTGAGATACGATGTTATTAAACACATCTTCAGAAAAATCTACAAGATCCATTTTATTTATACACACTATTACATGAGGTATATTTAATAATGAAGCAATAAAGGCATGACGTTTAGTTTGTTCTATAACACCATGTCTTGCATCTACTAAAATTGTAGCTACATTTGCTGTAGAGGCTCCTGTAACCATATTTCTTGTATACTGAATATGTCCAGGTGTGTCTGCTATAATAAATTTACGCTTTGGTGTTGTAAAATATCTATATGCAACGTCTATTGTTATTCCTTGTTCACGTTCGTCTTTTAAACCGTCTGTAAATAGCGCTAAATCGACACCTTCATGTCCTTTTTTCTTACTTGTATTTTCTATTGCATGTAACTGATCTTCAAAAATTGATTTTGAATCGTATAGTAAGCGACCAATTAAGGTACTTTTTCCATCATCTACACTCCCAGCTGTTGTAAATCTTAATAATTGGTTATTATCTAACATATGTACGTATTCTAAAATTATTGATTGTTGATTTAAAAGTATCCTTGACGTTTTCTGTCTTCCATTGCAGATTCAGATCGTTTATCATCGCTTCTATTACCTCGTTCTGTTTGGCGCATTCCGGCAACCTCATCGGCAATTTTAGCTAGCGTATCTGCATCAGATTCTATACCACCTGTAATGGTAATATCTCCTAAGGTTCTAAATCTTATTTTCTTTGTAACAACTTCTTCGTGATCTTCTAAAACTAAGAATTCAGAATTTGGAATCCATGCATCTTGTCTCCAAACAACTTCTCTTTCGTGAGCAAAATACAGTGACGGAATTGCAATATTTTCGCGTTTAATATAGTTCCAAACATCCATTTCTGTCCAGTTACTAATTGGGAATGCTCTAAAATGTTCTCCTTCAAAATATTTACCATTAAAGATATTCCAAAGTTCTGGTCGTTGGTTTTTTGGATCCCATTGTCCAAAGTCATCTCTATGCGAAAAGAAACGCTCTTTTGCTCTTGCTTTTTCTTCGTCTCGTCTACCTCCACCAATAGCACAATCTACTTTATTAGCTTCTATAGCATCTAAAAGTGTAGTAATTTGTAAAGCATTACGTGTTGCATTTTTTCCTTTTTCTTCTGCAACTCTACCGTCATCAATAGATTCTTGTACAGAACCAACAATTAAGTTAACGCCTAATTCTTTAATAATATCATCTCTAAATTTAATAGTTTCAGGGAAGTTATGGCCTGTATCTACGTGCATTAAAGGAAAAGGAATTTTTGAAGGATAAAATGCTTTTTTCGCTAAATGTGTAATTACAATTGAGTCTTTCCCTCCAGAAAACAAAATTACAGGATTCTGAAATTGAGCCCAAACTTCTCTTAAAACATAGATGGCTTCACTCTCTAATTCATCTAAATAATTTAAATAATACTTACTACTCATTGCTCTCTATTTTTAATTTAGGTAATATATATTCTACAATTTTATTAGCGGCATCTTCTACAGATACCTCTTCTGTTTTTATTTCAATATCTGGATTTTCTGGAGCCTCATAAGGCGCCGAAATACCCGTCATATTTTTTATTTCTCCAGCTCTCGCTTTCTTATACAGTCCTTTTACATCTCTTCGTTCACATTCTTCTACACTTGTATTGATGTAAATCTCTATAAAATTATCTTCTTTAACAATATTTTTTATGTTTAACCTATCTTTTTTATACGGTGAAACAAACGCTGCTAAAGTAACCACACCTGCATCGATCATTAAATTAGAAATCTCGGCAATTCGGCGTATATTTTCTGTTCGGTCTTCAGGAGCAAAGGTTAAATCATTATTTATTCCTTTGCGAATATTATCTCCGTCTAAGGTATATGTTTTTATTCCTTTTTGAAATAATTTTTGCTCTACGACATTCGCTATGGTAGATTTCCCAGAGCCTGAAAGTCCTGTAAACCACATTAAAAACGAATTGTGCTGATTCTTAACTTGTCGGTCTCCTCGAGATATTTGATAATCGTGAGGTATTATGTTCTCTTTCATTATTCTTGAGTATGACGTTTATTTTTATCTAATCCAAAATTAATTTTATACCATGCTTTTTCATGCAAATAATATAAGAGCATTTTGGTAAGCACTTCTGTACCCCCAACTTTAAGTCCAACCATCGGGTCTCCAGATATTAACCAAGCCAAAGTCATGGTGTCTAAAGTACCTACTATACGCCAAGTAATGGTTTTAAAAATATGGCGCTTATTGCTTTCCTCCATATCGACTTTAAACCACACACGTTCGTGCAAATAGTATAAAATCATTTTGGTTGTAATCTCAGCAAAACCAATTTTTAAACCTGTAAGCGGATCTCCGGATATTAACCAAGACAATAAAATAGTGTCTAAAGTTCCGACAATTCTCCAAGTAATTGCCTTAAAAATATGCCTTTTATGTGAAGTATCTTTTATTTTCATATAGACTTATGCCTTGTTCTAATTAGGACAAATGTAACTATTTTTTTCACTAAAACAATTATCCTATAGAGTAACTAGGAAATATGGATTTAATAAATTCTCTTTATTATACAATAATCCTTTTTCTGTATCTTTAGAGATAACTTCTACTCCTACAGCATTACAAATGGCTTGACCTGCCGCTGTATCCCACTCCATAGTTGGTGCAAATCTTGGATATACATCTGCATTACCTTCTGCTACTAAGCAAAATTTTAAAGAACTACCTTTAGATACTATTTCGACATCACTTCCTTTTTCTTTTAAAGTGTCTACAAAATCTAATGTATCTTGACTCATATGTGAGCGACTTCCTACAACTTGTACTGGATTAGAGTTTGCTTTTTTAGGTTGTAATGGTGTGGCATGTTCTAATATAAAATCTAAAGTTGAGTTATGACTATCTAACACCACTTTAAATCCTTTTTTAGTATTAACGTCCGCATAATACAAAGTCTTTACTGCAGGTACGTAAATAACCCCTAATACAGGCTTTCCATTGGTAACTAAAGCAATATTTACTGTAAATTCACCATTACGCTTAATAAACTCTTTAGTACCATCTACAGGATCTACAATCCAACATGTTTCCCAAGTTTTTCTGATGTTATAATCAGTTTGTTTATTTTCTTCACTTATAATTGGAATTTCTGTTGGTATTAAAAATGAATTAATAATATCATTTGCCTTTTTATCGGCTTCCGTAAGTGGTGATTTATCATCTTTTAATTCTACATTAAAAGCTGTATCATACACTTGCATAATAACTTCTCCAGCTTTTAAAGACGCTTCGATAGCGATTTTTAAATCTTGATTCATTTATAAATTTTTTAGGGCTTGTTTTAAACTCGTTCTCCAATACGGAATAGTAATATTAAAACAGTCTTTAATCTTAGATTTATCCATTACACTAAACTGTGGTCGCGCTGCGGGTGTAGGATAGGCTTCTGTTCTTATTGGAAAAACTTTAGTTTCTGAATTTGCTAATTCAAAGATAGCTGCCGCAAAATCATACCAACTTGCAACACCTTCGTTACTGTAATGATATAAACCATAGTTTGTGCTATCTTGAGCAATAATTGAAACTACAACCTGAGCTAGGTCTGTAGCATAAGTAGGTGTACCAATTTGGTCTGCAACCACGTTTAATTCTGGTCGTGTCTCAGCTAAACGCAACATCGTCTTCATAAAATTGTTAGCATGTTCAGAATATAACCAAGATGTTCTCAAAATAAAATAAGTCTCTAATGTGTCTTGAATAGCTTGTTCGCCTTCTAACTTCGTTAACCCGTAAACACCTATTGGATTAGTTTCATCTGTTTCTGAATATAGTATTGAAGATTTACCATCGAAAACGAAATCTGTAGACACATGAATTAACTTCACGCTGTTTTCTTTACAAGCAATTGCTAAATGTTTTGCACCATCTTTATTTACTTTTCGAGCTATATCTACATCAGATTCGGCCTTATCTACTGCAGTATATGCAGCACAGTTAATACACCAATCAAAATTGTTATTTTGAAAAAAATCAGCAACCTGTTGCTGATTTGTAATATCTAAATTTTCTGAATCTGTATAAATAAACTGTAACTTATTCTCGTTTTTACTAACATCTTTAATACATGATGCCAATTGACCGTTTCCTCCTGTAACTAAAATTCTCATTATAAAGTTGCGTTTTCTAGTGAAGGTGAAACAGTATCTTTTTCAGAAATTAACATTTCACTTTCATCAATTTGCCAATCGATATTTAAAGTTTTATCGTTATAAATTATACTGCCTTCGGAGGCTTTATTGTAGAAGTTATCACATTTATAAGAAAAAATCGCTGTTTCACTTAACACTACAAATCCGTGAGCAAAACCACGCGGAACGAATAACTGTTTTTTATTGTCTTCTGTAAGTCTAACTGCAACATGCTGACCAAAAGTTGGAGAATCCTTCCTAATATCTACAGCTACGTCTAACACCTCTCCTTTCACTACACGTACAAGTTTTGCTTGGGCGTGTTCACCTAGTTGGTAGTGAAGTCCTCTTAAAACGCCTCTAGAAGAAAATGATTCGTTATCTTGAACAAAAGTAACATCTAGACCAGTTAATTTATTAAAAGTTTCAGCATTATAAGATTCAAGAAAATACCCTCTTTTGTCACCAAATACTTGTGGTTCTAAAATAAAGCAATCCTTTAATTTAGTTTCTGTAACTGTCATTATTTTTTATTTAATAATCCTAATAAATTTCTTCCATAACCACTCTTTAATAGTGGTTGAGCTAAGGCTTCAAATTCTTCAGCAGATATATATCCCATTTCATAAGCAGCAGCTTCAATAGATCCAATTTTTAAACCTTGACGCTCTTCTAAAACCTCAACAAATTGAGACGCTTGCATAAGCGATTGAAACGTACCTGTATCTAACCAAGCTGTACCCCTATCTAGTATACTTACATTTAAATTACCTTGCTCTAAATAGACTTTGTTTACATCGGTTATTTCTAATTCACCTCTATGACTTGGTTTAATGTTTTTAGCAATTTCAATTACAGAATTATCATAAAAGTAAATCCCTGGAACTGCATAATTAGATTTCGGAACTTCAGGTTTTTCTTCTATTGAAATCGCTTGACCATTCGCATCAAAATCTACAACGCCATAACGCTCTGGGTCATGTACACGATACGCATAAATAATGCCACCTTCAGGATCGTTATTGGCTTGTAATAATTTTGCCAAACCTGTACCGTAAAAAATATTATCTCCTAAAATTAAAGCTACTTTATCGTTGCCAACAAAATCTGCTCCAATAATAAAAGCTTCGGCTAAACCATTTGGAGCATCTTGTACTGCGTATTCAAATTTACAACCGTATTTTTTTCCATCCCCTAGTAAATCTTCAAATAAAGGCAAATCTTTTGGAGTCGAAATAATTAAAATCTCATTAATACCCGCATACATTAATGTAGATAACGGATAATAAATCATGGGTTTGTCATAAATAGGCATTAACTGCTTACTCACAGATAATGTTAAGGGGTGTAGTCTGGTTCCTGAACCTCCTGCTAGAATAATTCCTTTCATCTTAGTTTTTATATTTATTGATATACCACTCTATGGTTTTCTTAATACCTGTTTCAAAATTTTCATCTGCTTTCCACCCTAATTCATCTTCTAATTTTGAAGCATCTATGGCATAACGGAAGTCATGTCCAGCACGATCTTTTACAAATGTAATTTGATCTCCATAAGATTTATCTTTCGGGAACATACTATCTAAAATACCACATATGGTATTTACAATATACATGTTGTCGCGTTCGTTTCTACCACCAATATTATAAGTTTCTCCAAATTTTCCTGTATTGTAAACCAGAGCAATACCTTTACAATGGTCTAACACATATAACCAATCACGAATATTTTTACCATCTCCATAAATTGGAATATCTTCACCTGCAAGTGCCTTTCTAATTATAGTTGGAATTAATTTTTCATCATGTTGTTTTGGCCCGTAGTTGTTAGAACAATTAGTGGTTAAAACATTCATCCCATAAGTATGAAAATAACTTCTAACAACAAAATCTGAAGAGGCTTTTGAAGCACTATATGGACTATTAGGTGCATATGGTGTAGTTTCTAAAAACATACCTGTCTCGCCCAAAGTTCCATAAACTTCGTCTGTAGAGATATGGTGAAATTTATTATTTTCACAACCTTCTTTAAATTCGAATGGTCCATTCATCCAATGCTTTTTAGCTACATCAATTAAATTGAAAGTACCAAAAATATTAGTTTGCATAAACGCATCTGGATTTTTAATAGAATTATCTACATGAGATTCTGCTGCAAAGTGAATAACACCTGAGAAGTTATATTTATCAAATAACTCTTCAATTAAACCACGATCACAAATATCGCCTTCAACAAAAGTATAATTAGGATCACCTTCAACTTCTGATACATTTTTTAAATCACCTGCATAAGTTAACTTATCTAAGTTTACAAGGTGAATATCTTTGTTTTCTTCCAAAAAATAAGGAACAAAATTTGAGCCAATAAAACCTGCTCCTCCGGTCACTAAAATTGAAGTTTTACCCTTCATAATTCTTTATAAATTTAATAATTTTTATTCCTGCAAATACCACATACAATAAAATGAAAGCAATTAAAGGTAGTATAAACATATATTTTTTGCTAATTGCTGTTACTTGGTTACCTACACTTTTAAAACTTGAAACAATTTCGAAAAGAGAATCTTCTTCTAATCGCTCTGTTTCTATTTCAACTAATTGCGCTCTTAACTCTATTTCTTTGTTAAATAATTCATATTCTTTAGTCACAGATTTATCTTTTTCAAAAGATAAACCATCACTAATAGTCATTCCTTTTCTTGACTGTGATTTAGATTCTTCTTCTAAAACTGAAATATACACTTTTTGTAACGAATCTATTTTAACTAAAGATGAATTTATAGTCTCTTTTTGAAAATCAAGTAATTGATTTCGTTTTTCCATTAATCGTTTAGAGTACTTATTTTCAAATGTAGAATTTAACCCCACTTCCAAATCATTAAAAATATCATTTTTTAATGATTCAACACTAATTTCATAGATCTTAGGAGAATAAATATCGCGTCGGTCTAGAAATTTCTCGTAAGTAAATTTACTTGCTGTAACAGAATCTGTATTTTGTAAAAATTCTTCATACTCAATAATCAAATCTGTTTCTGTTTCTGGTCCTGGATTAACTTCTAATTTCTTTATGCTTTTTGCAGTAACTGTGTCTATGTGAAATATTTTAGCAATATCCTCATAATTTTTATTACTTAAAAGAGAATTGTAGTATTTTACGTTGTTAATAAGCTGAAATTTTGAATCGTAATAAGGCTTAACTAACATATTAGAAGTATAAACAACTGGTTTATTTTTATCTATTAAATAGCCTAATATAACACACACACTCATAACTATTGCTATTATTTTTCCATATATAACAATAGGTTTTAAAAGATATATTAAGCCTTTAAATAGATAAATAAATAGTTTACCTATAAACTTAAATAAATTAGAAAAACCTTTACCTATGTAATTAAATAACACAATTAAATCAACTTCATCTGTAGAATTTTGTTGTTTTTGGGATATATTAGAGTTTGAGTTTTCTGGTAGATTGGAGTTCATTTTTTAATTAAAAATTTGTTGTAAAATGGTTCTTGTAATTAAGTAAGTAGGTTTAACTCCTGTGGTTCCTAAACCTCCTGAGGCTAAAGTACCTCCGGTTTCTAATGGATTATCACTAGCATAATAAGCATATCTGACTTTAACATCAGAAGAGATATTCCCTCTTACTTTAGAAGCAGACTGAATGGCTTTTTGGTAATGCGCACCTTCCATCTCTAACCCAATAACATTCCAAGTAGAGTTATAGAAGAATTTTAAAATATCTTTGTTTTGAAGAGACGTTCCCAATACCGTTATCATTGCACCCTCGTAAACATCTATTCCTTGTCCTTCTAAATCGGCTTTATTTAATTCGTTTTTAAAAGGATAATTATCTGCTGTTCCTTCAAAAATATGTGCCGAAGGGATCATAATATCACCTTTACCTCCTTCTAAAATTCCTGCTTTACCCATAATAGAAAGAGACTCGACATTTAAATGCACTTTTTTACCTTCAATTTTATAAGGTTTCAAAAGTTCGTCTATAGTTTCATAAGCCTGTTCACCAAAAGCATAATCCATAACTAAAATTACGGGCTTTTCTTCTTTTAGCTTACTATCGTTAGCATTAAAATCTAATTTTGATGTATCTAATTTTGATGTATCAAAAATTTGAACATCTATATTTGTTCCTGAAGTATCTTTAATAAAAATCATTCCATTTTGTAATGCTTCTTTATTTACTTTACTTCTTAAAGACTTATTTTCATTATTACTGATAGCTTCATATACTTCAAAAATGTCTTTTTTAGCCATTAATGTTTTTAAAGCCGTTGGAGCAAAAAGCGTATTCATAACACTATGCATATTCGCACTTATAACGTGAATAGGACGTTGTAATAATTTATTTTTATGAAGAGTTTGTTTTATATTATTAGCCCAAACTTCGCCATGAATATGGTGTCCTAATCGCTCTCTTAGCATTGGACTAAACGTAACGGTACGTTTATCGTTATTTATAATCTCTTCAATTGCTAATTTTCCTAACCAATATACAATATGCAATAAACGTTCTGGCCGGTCTGGAGTAGAAAATTGATTATAAATTCCTGTAATTTCATTAAAAGTTCGGCCTAATATATTTGCAGTATAGGTGATAGCTGTTTCTCGTTCTGGCTCTGTTAATTCTTTGTTTTCAAGAACGACTTTTTCAAGTTTTAACCAATCTCTAGTGGTTTTTCCTT
The DNA here is from genome assembly GCF_007197735.1 of Formosa sediminum. GTDB lineage: Bacteria > Bacteroidota > Bacteroidia > Flavobacteriales > Flavobacteriaceae > Formosa > Formosa sediminum. The sequence goes on along the minus strand of NZ_CP041637.1, from coordinate 948,339 downwards.
TATCATCAATTAAAACGTGTTTACTAATCTTATGAGACTCAATGAATAAAAACGTAAGATGCGTAAGAATATCATAAATCTCAGATCTGCCTCGAGTAATTTCAATATTCATCTGGTCATCATCAATCCGATAACAGTTACGACGTCTTTTAGGTGGAATTATTGCTTTAAAATGAGAATCTGCATATCCTTCGTCGCTCGTTAAGTTAATGTACCGACATTCTTCAATACCAATTGGTAATCTATCTATAATATATAACAGACCTTCTAACTCTGCTTTTTCATCGCCAACAGAACCATAAATTTCTGGTCTTAAAAGTAACAACGCCTCTCTAAGGGTTTCGCCAGAGATACCCATTGGCTTATAAAAGCCGCGATTGAACAAATGACGCATTGTAATATACATGCGTTCTATTGCCCCTGAACTCTCTTGAGCTCTAGTTCTTTCATGATATTTTTTGTTACCCATAAAAATGTTTTGCGTGTAAATATAACACTATTTACTTACTTTCAAATCATATAGTGCATTAGCTATTTTTCTATCGTTAGATAATCTAGGAATTTTATTCTGACCACCTAGCTTACCAATAGATTTCATATAATTTTGAAATCCATCTTTCTGAATTACAGTGATTTTTAATGGTTGTAATACTTTACCCTCAATAAGATCGAAATAATAACTATTTTGTTGTTGTAGTGAATGATCTAATTTAGAAATAAAAAGTTGAAAATCTTCTGGTTCATTTTCAAATTCCACAAACCATTCGTGATATGGCAACCCCGATTCCGGATTTATATGAGGAGCCACAGTAAATTCAGAAATACGAATATTTGTATGTGCTGTAGCTTCTTTCATGGCTTGTTCCACCTCTTTCCCTATAACATGTTCACCAAATGCAGATATAAAATGTTTTATACGGCCAGTTACAATTACACGGTATGGTTGTAATGATGTAAACGCCACAGTATCTCCAATATTATAAGCCCATAGTCCTGCTGTTGTAGAAATAATCATTACATAATTAACATCTAACTCAACATCTTTTATAGTGATACGTTTAGGGCCTTCACTATAAAATTCGTCTGCTTTTATAAATTCATAAAAAATTCCGGAATTTAATTGCAATAACATTCCTTTTTCAGATTGTTTATCTTGATAAGCAAAAAAACCTTCACTGGCAGGATAGAGTTCTATACTATCAACTTTTCTACCTATAAGCTTTTCAAATTTTGCGCGATATGGTTCAAAATTCACACCTCCATATATAAACAAATTAAAATTCTTAAAAAGATCTCCAACTGGTTTTTCTGTTTTTTGCACAAGCTTTTCAAAATACATTTGTACCCATGAAGGTATGCCAGAAATAATTGTCATATTTTCTGGCAAGGTTTCTTCAACAATAGCATCTACTTTCGTTTCCCAATCTTCAATACAATTTGTTTCCCAACTTGGTAATCTGTTTTTCTGAAGGTATTTTGGTACAAAATGAGCTACAATTCCAGATAATCTACCAAGATGTATACCATTTTTCTTTTCTAAAATAGGGCTACCTTGAAGAAAAATCATTTTACCATCTACAAAACTAGAGTTACCTGTTTCGTTTATATAAAGTAAAATGGCATTTCTTGCAGCTTCGATATGCGTAGGCATACTTTCTTTTGTTATTGGTATGTATTTAGCGCCAGAAGTAGTACCTGAGGTTTTAGCAAAATATAAGGGTTTACCTTTCCAAAGTACATTTTCTTCTCCCTCTACCACTTTTAAAACATAGGGTTTTAAATCTTCATAATCTCTGACAGGAACTTGTTTTACAAAATCTAGAAATGTGTTTATCTTTTCAAAATTATGGTCTTTTCCAAACACTGTATTACGCGCCTCTGAAATTAAAGATTGAAACACTTTTTCCTGTGTTTCAATAGGGTTTTTAGCCCATTTCTGAACAGAATTATAAATATATTTAGCAAATGGTTTTGCTAATAGTGCTTTTATAGACATCATGGTTTAAAATCGATAAAATTAATTGGATTAATAGGATAACCATCACTCCATAACTCGAAATGTAAATGTGGTCCTGTAGTAAACTCTCCAGAATTACCTGCAGTTGCGATAACTTCTCCTGCTTTTACTAAATCGCCTTGATCTTTAGTTAGTGACGCATTATGTTTATATACAGAAATTAAGCCATAGCTATGCTCTAAAATAATAACATACCCTGTTTGTGTAGTCCATTCTGCAAAAATAACACGACCATCTGCTGTAGCTTTTATTGGTGAATTTTTAGCAACAATTATATCCACTGCAAAATGTTTGTCGTTTGTATTATAAGGTTCACTTATTTCACCACTGACAGGCGGAAATAACACAAAATTTGCTGCTGTTGTAGCAGAATCAAATACATTGTACTTATCTTCTTTTTCTACTTTTTCTCTTAAAATAGAGTCTGCTCGTGTTGCACTTAAATCAACTTGAGTCACTTCAAATTTAGTAGCAGCAATTATAGAATCTTTATTAATATTATTTGTACTAATATCGCCTTCTAAGACTTGTTTTATAGAACTATAAAACTGTTCATTTTCATGTAGTACTTGCTGTAAAGAATCTACTTTGTAATGTAACTCTGCTGCTGATTTTTTTAAAGCCGTTGAGGAATATCCCGGAATATATTCTCGCAATGGTGTAAAAGCAATAAATAATGTTGTTCCAGCTATTAAAAAAATACTTGATAATGAAAGTACAACAAACACATTTAATCGCGTAAGTTTAAAAGACAGACGCTCTTCAAAAGTGTCTTCATTTAAAATAACAAGACGATACTTATGCAGTAATTTCTTGGCTATTTTTTTATTTTTAGTTTTCTTTTGCTTCATCTTAAAACAAAATTAAAGAAATTTATTTCACAAAACCTTTATGTTTTCCTAAAGTTATTAGTAAAACATTAATATTAAACTTTAATTATTACCTTTGTTTTTTAAACAGGAAATAATATGATCTCTTTAGGAACATTTTTAGTTATTGGTGCACCACAAATCATTTTAATTGTGGTTATTGTTTTATTACTTTTTGGAGGTAAAAAAATACCTGAACTTATGCGTGGATTAGGAAGCGGTATTAAAGAATTTAAAGATGCCTCTAAGGAAGATGAGGAAAACCTTAAAAAAGATAACAAAAACTAATTTAATATTTTAGATATAAAAAAGCCAACATTTAAAAATGTTGGCTTTTTTATATCTTCGAGTTTTTTACTCTATTCTATTTTTATAGATTGTAAAATTGCCTCTAATTCAAATACATAGTCTCGTTTTTCTACAGAAGGCGCAAAAGTAAATCCTTCAACTACTAACAATCTGTTATTGGCTTTATCTTCAATCATATAATTAATAAAAGGGCCAGACATAAACGCATTTTTAACATCCCAAATTCCTTTGGTTTCAATAGCTGGTTTATCATTTATTGTCTTTTCAAATACATAAGGTGCATAAGCTTTTTCTGTAATCATATAAGATCCTTCTGTAGGTCCTGGTATGTGAACTTGTCCTATAGAGTCTCTTATTTTAATGATTTGATTTACCAAACTATCCTTATGTTTAAGTCTGTTTAAAGGCAACTCGTACAACATAATATTTTGTGTACCGGTTGTAATATCCTTTCTTAACCAGAAGAAATTATTATCTTTTTTAGCAATTCTATAGGCAGATGGTAATTCCATTTTTATACCTAAGGCTTGTTCTATAGTATCTATTTTAAGTAGCGACAATTTAATCCTACGTTGCTTTTCCTTTGTTTCCTGAGTTTTAAAAGCTTCAATAATTTTTAAAGCATTATCCTCTAATTGCTGTATAACTTCATCTTCGGTTTTACCTGAAATAATGACTACTTTTTGAGGAATTGCATAAACGTTTTTTGCAAATTTTATAGTAGATTCTTTATTTGGATCAACTTCTATTTTTAGAATTGTTCTATTTTTTGTTACAAAACCATCAAATACTTGAGGTGGAATCTGACTTAAATGAAATAATGGCTCTTCTTGGGGTAAACCATCAACTGGTGCCGCTAGTGTACTTCGAATAGATTCTCCTACTTTACCTTGCCACATATCGTTAGACAGGACAACAGATAAGTTATTTAAGTTTCCTGATGATTCTGATAACAGTTGTTGCTTTTTATTACCATTACAACTGCTAAGTATCACTAAAAATACTGATACAAAAAATAAAGTTTTATGCATGATGTTTAATTTTATCAGAATGATTAGCCTTTGTACATTTTTAAGGTCATTCCTGGTTTTAAACTTGTACCGCTAATATCGTTCCATTCTTTAATATTTTCAACAGAAATTCCAGAATGTTTTTGAGCGATGCTCCATAAAGAGTCTCCTTTTTTAACAACATAAGTGTGTCCGCCAGAAGTTTGCACTGTAGATGTTGTTGGTTTTGGCATTACTTTCTTTGGAATTACTGATGCATTTCTAGGGTAAATAGTTAACCGTTGTCCAATACTTAAGTTATTACTTCTCAAACCATTCCATTGTTTAATCTGACTGACGCGCACGTTATATTTTCGAGCAATTTTACCTAAATAATCGCCAGATTTTACCGTATATCGTGTTTTAGTTTCAGAATCAATTAATTCTGGCAATGGTTTTTCTCGTTTATCAAATTCAGCCTTAGCAAAAGCATATATTAGCTCTTCATTTGCAACAAAAGGCCCTATGGCTTCTACAGGTAATCGTAACGTATAGGTTTTATCTTTAATAAACGGAATAATATCTAGCTTGTAGGTTGGATTTAAAAACTGTAATTCTTCAATTTTAACTCCTGTAACTTCAGAGACTTGATCTAAAGTAATCATTTGTTTTACATGAAGGGTATCGGTCTCTAAGTATGCTATTTCTGGTTTTGATCTTGAAAATCCTAATTCTTCAGCATTTTCAAAAATATACATTGTTGCTAAAAATGCAGGTAAATAACCAGCTGTTTCACGTGGAAGGTAATTTCTAATATTCCAATAATTTTCGTAACCTCCAGAGCGTCTAATGGCTTTTGTTACATTTCCTGGACCAGAATTATAAGCTGCTAACGCCAAATCCCAATCCCCAAAAATAGAGTATAATTTAGATAAATATTTTGCCGCTGCTGCAGTAGATTTTAATGGGTCGCTACGCTCATCAACATAACTACTAACATCTAAATCGTAAGACTTTCCTGTAGTATACATAAATTGCCATAAACCAGTGGCTCCAACTCTAGATTTTGCACGGGGTTTTAAAGCAGACTCTACTATAGATAAATATTTAATTTCTAAAGGAAGATTATAATTATCTAATTCGCGCTCAAACATCGGAAAATAATATTCACTTAAAACCATTAATTTTTGAAGTGAATTTCGTCTGCGTTTTAAATACGATTTAATCACACTCTCTAAAGCGGGATTGTAAGCCACATTAAAGGGGGTTTTTGCATCTAAATCTATTAACCGTTTTTTAAGTGTATCTGTATTTAGTTCTGGATAGTCTACTTCTTCGTAAGTTAAATCGGTTACAGACTCATAAATAGAATCGTAAAGTGTATTATTATAGAGTTCGTCTAACCAGAGCTGATCTACTTTTGCAGAATAAGCATGATCTTTTAAATCTGTAATGCTTAAAGAATCTGTAATTTTAAGAGCTTTCTTGTAATATGTTTTACCAGCAATAATGGTGTCTACAACATATTTTTCTCCAGAGACTAACATATCTTCTGTTAAACGCTCTGCAACTAACGGTTGTGTTTTATCATTAGTTTCGGCTACAACTAAAGTATCTGAACTCACAGTATTTACCTGTGAATCTTGCGCATACAAACATATTATTTGTAAAAATGCTAAATAAAATAAAGACGAATTTAGTCGCTGTTTCATTAATAAAACCTTTAATTGGTATAACGTGAAAGCGGCTAAATTCGTCTTTTTATACTGAAAATGAAAGTTAAAAGTATAAAACTCTTATTCTATTCATTATTAAAATACAGCTATTAGTCTAAAATAGCAGCAATACCTGGTAACGTTTTTCCTTCTAAACTTTCTAACATTGCACCACCTCCTGTACTTACGTAACTTACTTTATTTTCAAAACCAAATTGTTTAACAGCTGCTACAGAATCGCCACCACCAACTAGTGAAAAAGCACCATTTTTAGTAGATTCTGCAATAAAATCACCTAAAGCGATAGTTCCTTTAGCAAAATTTGGCATTTCAAACACACCTAATGGTCCATTCCATAAAATAGTTTTACTTTCTAAAACTACTTTTTTAAAGTTTTCTAAAGATTTTGGTCCAGCATCTAAACCTTGCCATCCGTCAGGAATTTCAGTAACATCTACAATTTTAGTTTCGGCATCGTTACTAAAAGCATTGGCTGCAACCACATCTACAGGAATATGTATTTGGACATTTTTAGCTTTAGCTTGCTTTAAAATATCTAATGCTAATTCCATTTTATCATCTTCACATATAGAATCTCCAACTTGACCACCTTGTGCTTTTACGAATGTAAAAGTCATTCCTCCACCAATAATTAAATGGTCTACTTTATCTAATATATTTTCAATAATAGTAATTTTAGAAGATACTTTAGCTCCTCCTAAAACTGCCAATACAGGTTTTTCTCCTGTTTCCATTACTTTTTGAATACTTTCAATTTCTTGTGCTAATAAGTATCCAAAACATTTATTTTCAGGGAAAAATTGAGCCACTATAGTAGTAGATGCATGTGCTCTATGCGCTGTACCGAAGGCATCATTTACGTAAATATCTCCTAATTTAGATAATTGCTTTGCAAAGGTTTCATCTCCGGCAGTTTCCTCTGCGTAATAACGCAAGTTTTCTAATAATAAAACTTCACCAGGTTTTAGATCTGCAACAGCAGCTTCTGCAACCTCTCCAACACAGTCTGATACATATTTTACTGTAACACCTAATATGTTAGACACTTCTTCTACAATATGTTTTAAAGAAAATTGATCTTGAACACCTTTTGGTCTTCCTAAGTGAGACATTAATACACAACTCCCTCCATCTTCTAAAATTTTAATAATTGTTGGTTTTGCAGATACTATTCTTGTAGTATCTGTAACTTTAAAATCCTCGTCTAAAGGCACATTAAAATCTACTCGAATTAAAGCTTTTTTATTATTAAAATTAAAATCATTAAGTGTTTTCATCTTAAAAAGTTTTGATGTTATTGTACAAATGTAAACAATAATAAACAGCTTTAAAACGTGTTTTTTTACGAAAACGTTTTCTATTTTAAAAGATTTTTAAAAATTTAAGATTACATTACTTAAAAAACAGATAAATCTTAATTTCAACCTAAAAACAATAGCCATTTAAAACCGTTGCTTTAATTAAAAAATATTTAGTTTTGCCACATGTTATTTAAAGATATTTTAGGTCAAGAACATATAAAAAACCATTTAACACAAAGTGTAGACAATGGTAGAATTCCACATGCACAATTATTTATTGGTCCCGAAGGTTCTGGAACATTACCTATGGCCATTGCTTACGCTCAATATATTTTGTGTAAAAATAACAATGGAGAAAACAATACTGGGAATGAATCTTGTAATCTAAAGTTTAATAATATTTCGCATCCGGATTTACACTTTGCATTTCCTGTTACTACTACTGGAAGTATAAAGTCTCATCCTGTATCTAGTCATTTTTTAACAGAATGGCGACAATTACTTAAAGAGCAACCTTACGGAAATCTTTTTGATTGGTATAAAATGCTGGGTGTAGATAATAAGCAAGGCCAAATTGGTGTAGATGAAGCCCAAGATATTGTAAAAGCATTGTCTTTAAAAGCTTATGAAGGTGGGTATAAAGTAATGATTATTTGGATGGCAGAAAAAATGAATAGTGCTGCAGCCAATAAATTATTAAAGTTAATTGAAGAGCCACCAAACCAAACCATTTTTATTTTAATTGCAGAAGAGGAACAACACATTATAAACACCATAAGATCTCGCTGTCAAGTATTACATTTTCCAGCGCTTGCAGAGAGTGTGATTATTGAAGCACTTATTAGAGACTACCAATTAAATGAAAATATAGCTACTAAAATAGCGCATCAATCTAATGGTAATTATAACAAAGCTTGCGATTTAGTTTATCATGACTCTGAAGATACCCAATTTGAAGATTGGTTTGTACTTTGGGTTCGAAGTGCTTTTAAAGCTAAAGGGAATAAAGCGGCCATTCATGATATTATAAAATGGAGTGAAGAAATAGCTAAAACAGGCCGTGAAACACAAAAGCAATTTCTGTTTTTTTGTATGGATTTTTTCCGTCAAGCCATGCTGCTTAATTATGGCGCAAACGAATTGGTTTACCTAGAGCCTAAAACTGCTTTTAAATTAGAAAAATTTGCTCCGTTTATTCATAACGGAAATATTATGGAAATTTACGATGCCCTACAAGATGCTATTTACCATATTGAACGCAACGGAAATTCTAAAATTGTTTTAACAGACTTATCTATAAAACTAACACGATTACTTCACGCTAAACAAAATTAAACCAACTATGAATTCAATTTTAAATCATAGTACAGAATTACTAATTCTAATTTTTTTAGTGATTACTTATATCATGAGTATTATAGATAAATTAAGTGATTGGAAAGGGACTATTTTGTTTTTAAAATCGCATTTTAAAAACACTTTTGTATTGCCATTATTACCTGTAACTTTAGTGATAATTTTAATATTAGAATTATTAACCACTGTATTTTGTAGCCTTGGAATTTTTGAAATCATTACCGAAAAAACGACATATTTTTCACTCCTCGGTTCTGTTTTTTCTTGTCTTGTCTTACTGCTATTTTTATTAGGCCAACGTATAGCAAAAGACTTTGAAGGTGCAAGACATATAACCATATATTTTACGGTTTCTGTATTTGCTGTTTACCTTTTTCAGCACCATTTTTAAAGTGTTTATTTTTTTTAATAAAAACAGTCTTTTTAAAAATATATTTTGAATTAAAAAACTACTTTAAATATATTTTTTTTAGAAGTTTTAAAGTTCAGTAATTTTTATTTTTTTTAATCTTATTATCACAACTAATCCTTTTAAAAACAGGACTTAGTAGCATTTTAAATTTTGAACATTAAGCATAAAAAAGCATTATTTTTTTTAGTCTAAGTTCAAAAATTTAATGCTTTTAAAAAGAGTGATTTTATTTTTATTTTTTACTCTTCATCTTCAATAAAAGTATAGGTTTCAAAATCTGTTTGAGTAACTCTAAAATAACCGTATGGATAGTTATCTGGATTTGTAATATTTATACAATTTCCGCGTAATTCTACAGGCGCAGGACTAAACGGATTTCCAGAACTTCCTGATTGGCTAATCAAAATATCCATATAATTATAATAAGTCTCAGAAACATTATAAAGATTAACATTAACTATGTCTCCAGGCTCAAATTCTTCTTCTTCATCATCTCCATCTTTTTCAAAAAACAAATGGATTTCATTTCCGTTTAAAAATTCATCAGATACACTTACTAATGTGGGATAAAAATCGCCCACTTCAAAATAGCGTAAAATGTAGAAATTAGTTTCATCAACAGGGTCATCAAAATACACATTTAACTCTAAAGCTTCAGATAAAAATCCGCCATCTTTAGATTGAGTAATTTGGGTTATACTTGTAGTTGGTAATAATGTTTCTGTAGCTGTATAGGTTTCATTATTATATACAATATTTAGGGTATAACTTTCATCTAAAATAGCTTCAAAACTATCTGTTGTATACGTACCGTTTAATTGGTCTTCAAAAACGTACACAGCCCCATCTAAATCGCGAGTTACTGTTACCTCTGCTCCTATAACACTATTACTTGTGTCGGGATTAAAATAAGCTGTTGTTGTACTTAATTTTATAGTTTGATTGTTCCCCGGAGTGCCTTTTTCCCAATCTAGAGATGCTTCTATAACAAGTCGTTCTTCTGCTGTTGGTACTTCTACATCTATAACATCTGTACACGACGTAAAGATGCATAACAATACCATTAAAATACGATATAAATTGTGTCTCATGATAATTAAAATTTGAAATTATAAGTAACCGAAGGAACGATTCCAAAAATAGCTGTTCGCGTGGCTTCATTAACGCCTGTTTCTAAGTTTTGTCCGAATGAAATTGATGCGGCATTTTTTCGATTATACAAATTATAAATACTAAATACCCACTCGCCTTTCCATTTTGCATTTGGCTTTTTATTTGGTGTGTAAGTTGCGCCAACATCTAGTCGGTTATAAGATGGTAACCTGTTTGCATTACGGCTATCGTACACAGGAATAGACAAACCTTCGTATTCATATTGTCCTACAGGATATGTTGTTGGACGCCCTGTTTGAAAGATAAAATTACCGCTAAAACTCCATTTATCCGAGAACTCGTAAGAGCCTGTAACCGAAATATCATGAGTTCTATCGTAAGCTGTATTATACCATTCCCCATTATTAATTCCCAGACCACCAGCATGACCTCCTGGTGTTCGTTGTTCAGACTTAGATATTGTATAAGCTAACCATCCTGTAAACCTGCCTTTATTTTTTCGGAATAAAAACTCTAATCCATAAGCTCTAGACTCGCCAGATAAAATCTGTGTTTCGATATTATTTTGTGCAATTAAACTAGAACCATCTATATAATCAATTCTATTATCTACTGTTTTATAATACCCCTCTGTTTCTATTGAAAACATGCCGTTAGAAAAATCTTTAAAATACCCAGCCGAATATTGATTTGCTAATTGAGGTTCTATAAAAGAGCCACTTGGTGTCCACACATCTAAAGGTGTGGCATTAGCCGTATTAGATAATAAATGTAAATATTGTGCAATTCGTGAATACCCTAATTTTACAGAAGACGATTCGTTTAACTGATAAGCTAAACCTAAACGGGGTTCAAAATTAGAAAACGTTTTGATAGACTCGTTTTTAGCGTACTCTATCTCTCCTGTTTTTGTACCTTCTTCATAAATCCCGTACGTTTCATTAAAAACTACGGGTTGGTCGTTTTCGTAAGTAGCTATTGCTTGTCCGCCTAAACGATTAAACATACTAAAACGCAAGCCCAATTGAAGGTTTAAACGGTCTGAAAATTTATGTTCCACATTAGCGTAAATTCCACTTTCAAAAGCGCGTTTTTCATCTAAAATATCTTCGTTAATTGAAGAATCTTCATCTGTAGGTCTAACTTCACCAGGATTAAAATTATAGTTAATCCCGCTCACACCAAAATCAATAGTTGTTTTGTTATTTAAATAGTATTTAAGATCGTATTTAACATTAAAATTTTTGATATCAGACTTCCAATCTAGGCCAATAAAATTTAAAATTAATCCGTAATTATACATGCTGTAAATTGCCGATAAGTTTGAAAATAGTTTATCGTTAAATACATGATTCCAGCGTAAATTAAGCGAACTATTACCATAAGAATTTTCAAATGAATCTGAAAAATTTAAAATATCTCGACCAAAGTATCCAGAAAGATATAATTTATTATTTTGGTTTATTTCATAATTAGCTTTTGCATTTACATCATAAAAATAGGCCGTGTTTTCTTGGTCTGCTAATTTTAAAAAAAGATGAGCATAAGAGGAACGTCCAGCAACAATAAACGAACCTTTACTATTAAATAAAGGTCCTTCTGCAGCAAGTCGGCTTGAAATTAGACCTATTCCGCCAGTTAAATTAAAATCTTTACTATTTCCTTCTTTCTGACGAATATCGAGCACAGAAGACACGCGACCACCGTAATTAGATGGAATATTTCCTTTGTACAACTTTACATCTTTAACCACATCTGCATTAAATACTGAGAAAAAACCAAATAAATGCGATTCGTTAAAAATAATTGCCTCGTCTAATAATACTAAATTTTGGTCTGTAGCTCCACCTCTAACATTAAAACCATTAGATCCTTCTCCATTATTTGTTACTCCTGGCAACATTTGTATAGATTTTACCAAATCTACTTCTCCAAGAACCGCTGGTATTTTTTTTATTGTAGATCCTTTAATTACAGAAACACTCATTTGTGGATCGCGAATATTGGCTTTTTCAGATTCTTCTGCTGTAATTACAACTTCGTCTAAAGTCATATTATCTTCTTCCAATTCAAACGAATAGTTTCTGTTTTGAGTTAGTTCTATTTCTTTTACAATTGTGGTATAGCCCAAATAAGAAATGATGAGTTTATAATTTCCTTTAGGTGCAGTTAACGAATAAAATCCGTAGGCATTAGTTACTGTTCCATTAGTTGTCCCTTCTAAATAAACAGAAGCTCCAAATACCGTTTCTCCGTTAGAAAAATCTTTAACAGTACCGCTTACCGAAAAATTTTCTTGCGAATACACAAGTACACCAAGCAGTAAAAAGCAAACACTAAGTGTTATTTTCATTATATATACAGTTTAATTTTATTACAAAACAACATAAATTCTTTTGTATTACACAGTTAAATATAGGCTTAAAGACTTAAATGATGACATTAAAATTTAATTGGTAATCTTTGGTTAACAATTAAAACTTAAAGTCTACAAATTCTTAGACATAAAAAAAGTCAAACATATTAATGTTTGACTTTTTTTACTAAAATAGGAATTACACTATTTTTTATAAGAATCGTTTAACGCTTTAATAAGCTCGTCTGTTAGATCGTCTCCCTCTTTTCCATACATAACACTACCAGCATCATTACTACCTAAAATATAATCGTAAGCATTAGTTTTACCATAATCTTTTACAAATTTTCTTACTTTAGAAATTAATGAGTCAATTTCTTTTTGACTTTCAACAGTAATTTGTTGCTCACTCATTTGAATTTGTTGTTGCAACATTTGTTGTTTTTGTCCCAATTGTTGGTAACGAGCTTGAGCTTTATCTTGAGGCATTGATGCTGCTTGAGCTTGAAATTCCTGATATTCTGCTTGGAACGCTTTTGCCAAACTGTCTGTATTTTTATTAGACGCCTCTATCATTGTTTTATATTTTGCCTCTACATCTATTTTTTCTTGATATTCATTTATCAATTTAGAATTGTCTACAAATCCAATTTTTTGCGTTTGCTGACAAGAAGCCATAGTAATTAATGAAATTACTAATAAAGATATTTTTTTCATTGTTTTTAAAATTTATTTCTACAGACAAAAATAGAAAAGTTAGACTGATAAATAATGTAAAGTGGTGCTATTAAGTTATTATAACGTATTTTTATAGCAGATAAAAATACGATAAATTAAAATTATTAAAAACAAGCTTATTTAAAAACTTTTAAAAGCGTTATTATAATTTTATTACGTACAGCATGTTTTTCAAACAAAAACCTCTTAAAACGCTTTAAAATGAATATTTACTCGTTTTTAATTATATAAATTAATGAAGAATACTCTTTAGACTGTTTTGCCTTTAAATTAGACTGCAAACCTACTTTTAAAGCTTTAATAAAATTCATTTTACCAGTTTTATACTTTTCAGAAAGTAAGCTTACATAAAAAGCATCAAAAATCATTGGTAATGTTTTTACTACTTTAAAATCATGCTTAGCAAATAACTTTGAGATTCCTGTTTGCGAAAAATGCCATAGATGTCTGGGCACATCAAAAGCCGCCCAAACCGATTTATAATATGTTGCATCAAAACTTTTAAAATTTGGCACAGCAACAATTAGCACACCATCTTTTTTTAATAAACGCTTATAGTTTGCAATATGCATATTTAAATTTGGCAAATGTTCTAAAACATGCCAAAGCGTAATAACATCAAAAGAATTTTGTGGCAATTCGTTAATTTTAGCTGAATCGAAAACAGAATTCCCCACTTTCGTAATAGCTAAATTACGTGCATTACTATCCGGTTCTATACCATAAACTTTCCAAGCATTAGATTTTGCCGTTTGCAAAAAATCTCCAGTTCCACAACCTACATCTAAAAGTGTTTTTTCAGACGTATTAAAACTATTAATTAATTTTAATTTACGTTTTAAGGCCACTCCTTTTACTACATGATATAATTTTTCAAACACATTACGCTTAGCATCTGTATGAGAAATATAATCTTCACTTTCATAATACCTTCCAAGATCTTCTATTTTAGGTTGTGGAGAAGTAATCAAAATATCTAATTCTAAATCGTGTAATAAATCAAATTGCTCTGAACTTACAGTATGATCTTTACATTTTAAATACACTGAATTTGATGTTTTATTCATGAAATTAAATTTGAAATCTTGAATTTATATTTCAAAATATAATAAGTTATAACTAGTTTTAAAAAAAAAATACACACGTTCCACGTGGAACAAAAAATATTATCTACCCATATATACTAATAAAACAGAAATATCATTAGGGGATACACCACTAATTCTTGAGGCTTGAGATATACTTGTAGGCTGAATTTTTCTTAACTTTTCTCTTGCTTCAAAGCTCATTGATTTAATCTGTGAATAATCGTAGTTGGGTGGAATTTTAATATCTTCTAAACGTGTTAACTTATCTGCATTATTTTTTTCCTTTTCAATATAGCCAGCATACTTAACTTGTATTTCTGTTTGTTCAATAATTTCGCGATCTAAATTATTATCTGTAATATATTGTTCTACTTCATTTATCTTACGTACATCATTCATCTCAATATTTGGACGAGCAAAAATTTTGAATAATTTACCTGATTGATTTACTAATGCAGATTCTTTGTCATCTAAAATCGGATTTACAACTTCTGGTTTAACACTCAAATCTTTAAAAAACTGAACAAATTGTTCCGCTTTGTTATGTTTATCTTCCATACGTTTTAAACGCTTCTCAGAAGCTAAACCAATTTCAAACCCTTTAGGCGTTAATCTAAAATCTGCATTATCTTGTCTTAACAATGTTCTATACTCTGCACGAGACGTAAACATACGATAAGGTTCCTCTGTCCCTTTTGTAATTAAATCATCAATTAAAACTCCTATATAAGCTTCATTGCGTTTAAGTATAAATTCGTCACGTTCTTGTACTTTTAGACTTGCATTTATACCTGCCATTAAACCTTGAGAAGCGGCTTCTTCATAACCTGTTGTTCCATTTATTTGTCCAGCAAAATATAAACCTTCAACCAACTTAGTCTCTAAAGTATGTTTTAATTGCGTTGGGGGAAAATAATCGTACTCGATAGCATAACCTGGTCTGAAAAATTTTACATTTTCAAATCCTGCCACAGAACGCAAAGCTTTAAACTGAACATCTTCTGGAAGTGAAGTTGAAAAACCATTTACATATACCTCACAGGTGTTCCATCCTTCAGGCTCAATAAATAATTGATGACGATCTTTATCTGCAAAACGATTAATTTTATCTTCTATAGACGGACAATATCTTGGGCCTAAACTTTTAATTCGTCCATTAAACATAGGAGAACGATCAAACCCTTCACGTAGTAAATCGTGCACCAAATTACTAGTGTAAGTCATATAACAAGAACGTTGTGTAGTTAATGGTTTTGTAACATCTGAATAGGAGAATTTTTCTGGAGTATCATCACCAGGCTGTTCAATCATTTTAGAATAATCTAAAGAACGCCCATCCACTCGAGGTGGTGTTCCTGTTTTCATTCTTCCAGATTGAAAACCTAAATCCACAAGTTGTTCCGTGATACCAGTTGCAGCACGTTCCCCTGCTCTACCGCCGCCAAAGTTTTTATCACCAATATGAATTAAACCATTTAAAAAGGTACCATTGGTTAACACCACAGATTTAGCTCTTACCACTATACCTAAAGATGTTTTTACACCAACCACTTTATGTTTCTCTATTATTAATCCAGAAACCATGTCCTGATAAAAATCTAAATTTGGAGTTTGTTCTAACATCATTCTCCAGTCTTCAGCAAAACGCATACGATCACTTTGCACTCTTGGACTCCACATTGCAGGACCTTTAGATTTATTTAGCATTTTAAATTGAATTGCAGATGTATCACTAACAATTCCACTATAACCACCTAAAGCATCTATTTCGCGCACAATTTGTCCTTTAGCAATACCTCCCATAGCAGGATTACAAGACATTTGAGCTATGTTTTGCAAATTCATTGTAATTAACAATGTACTACTTCCCATATTTGCAGCTGATGCAGCAGCTTCACTTCCTGCATGTCCAGCACCAACAACTATAACATCATAAACTTTATCAAACATGATATTAAATTTAAAAATTAAAAATCACATGTTCCACGTGGAACATATAGTTATAAAAAAGAATAATTAAAAATGAGATACACATGTTCCACGTGGAACAAATTAACTATTGTAGAATAGAAAGGTAATAATCTTCTTTGCTCCTCATGAGTGTAGCATCTGATTCTGACTTGTCTTTATAACCGCAATAATGCAATATTCCGTGAATAATAACACGGTGTAATTCGTCTATAAAGTCATTTTTAAAATCAATTGCATTATCTTTTACACGTTCTATAGAAATATAAATATCTCCATGAATTTCTTTACCAACACAATAATCAAAACTAATCACATCAGTAAGCGTATCATGATCTAAAAACTCCACATTTAATTTATGTAGATACTCATCATCACAAAAAATATAATTAATTTCACCTTCTTTACAACCTTCTTTAACAATAGTCGTATTTATCCAATTAGCTAACACATCTTCATTGACTAATTCAAAATCGGTTTCATAATTAAAATATACCATAATTATTTATTAAAGTAAAGTTGTACCTTATTTTTAAAACTTTGCTGCAAAGGTAGGATTTGTCTGTTTAATATCTCTATAGTATTAAAATATTGTTTAGCATGGGGTAATTTATCTGTAGAAGTATTATTAAATTCTAAATCATTAGTTTTAGATTGTCTCTGTTTTTCTTGCTCTTGCTGAAAAGTCGCATCTTGAAGCTTTAAAAGTTGATGTTCAAAATTCATCATTTTTTCTAAAGTCTTTTGTGTAAACCCATCATTTAATAAATCCATTTCTACATCTTCCATTTGCTTTAAAAGATTTTGTGCATCTCTAGTTAAGCCTTCTTGATCCATCAAATCTTGAAGTTGATTACGTAACTCTTGTTGTTTTTGGTATATGGAAAATAATTCACCATTTAAAGATTCATTAGAATTTAGTTTACCATTATTATTAGAATTTCCATCACCTTCCTTGGAACCTTGCTTATCGTTACCATCAGATCCTGAATCTCCAGACTCACCACTTTCACTTTCTTTTTCATTACCTTCGCCCTCACCTTTGCTAGACCCTTCACCTTCCATTTGTTGTTGCATTTGTTTATTAAGTTGCTCTTGACTCATAATGATATCTTGAAGCTGACCTTCTGATTTACTAGACTGTTTACCACTACCCTGTCCAGAAGCAGAAGACGAAGATGCATTTAATTGGTCTTCCATATTATCCAGTATATTACTCAAAATATCTGCCAAAACATTAGCAGATGTGAACACATATTGTTGAGATGAAATGCCTTGATATATTAAATTCTCGGAAAATTCTTCAAGAGAAAGATCTAAATAATTATAAATTTTAGTGACTTCATTATTTACTTGCTCAGATAACATAGGTTGTCTTAAAGACAAAGAAAACAAACTATCATCCACATGTTCAAAATATTCTCTTAGATCGTGTTGTTTACGTAAGTATTTAGCATAACTATTATCATGTGCTTCTATACTTTTAAATTGATTCATTAATGCTTCTTCATCGAAAGAAAAAATTAGTAAATTATCTAAAATTTGTCTAAGTATCTCAGCATCTTCTTCCATTTGTTCACCACTAGACATTTGCATAGATTGTTGCATAGACTGACTCATTTGTTTCATTTTTTGTCCAGACTGCTTTTGCTTTTTCTTAGCTTCAGACTCTGCCGATTTTGAATCTGAATCTTCTGTAGATTCACTTTCTTTTAAATCTTGTGATGCTTCTTTTTGTAAATTATCTATTTGCGATTCTGATTCAGAATCTCTAGGTAAATCCATTGGTTTTTTTAATGCTTTATTTTCATTTTCTAAAGCATCTAAATCGTTTTGAAAATCATTAAATTGTTTATTAAGTTCATCTTGTTTTTTTGAAGTGTTTTCAGATTTGGGTTTATCTGCTAACTCTAATTGTTCGTTGGCTAAAGTCTCTAAATCTTGCTGTAACTTTTCGATTTTTTTTGCAACATAAAACCGTTTAGTTAATTCTACAAGCTGTTCTAAACTCCGTTTTTGTTTTTTATTCTGTTTATTTAAGTATTTAAATTTATCTGATAGTTCTTCATCACTAATTTTTTCTTGCAATTTCTGAAGTTCATCTAATAACTTTTCATCTTGTTTTAATTGATTTTCGTTGTCCTTAAGTCGTTTTTTTAATTCTTCTTTTAAAGGGTCATTAAGATTATCTTTTTCAAAGTCATCAAGATTGTTTTGAAAAGTAGTATTAAAATTTTTCATCAGCTGTTCTTGCTGTTCCTGACGTTTAAAAACATCTTGAATTTGTTTTTTATCGTTAAAGTTAAGGTGCTTTTTAGTTTTATTGATATTAGATATTTGTTCAATTAATTGCTCGTTTTCATCAAACTTTTTTAGTGAATTATTAAAGTTATCAATAGTATGTTGTTGTTGTTGTAATTGTATATCTTTGGTTTCACTTTGTGTTTGTTCGCGATAAGAAAAAACAGGACTTTTTGTACGTTTAAAATTATGAAGCGCATCATTATCAAAAACTTCAAAATACAAACTATAAGAAACACCTTCCTTTAAATGTAACTGATTTGGAAAAGCAGTAACAAATTGGTCTACATTAGATTTTGACAGAGGCATGGGAATCTTAATAACATCTTCAGGATTATCTGTTTCAAAATACACTAAATTTAATTTAGATAAACCATAATCATCGGTTACTTGTCCGTTAAAATATAGTGTTTTTAAATCTATAGAATCTTGAGCCATTTCAACTTTTAAGTCAGGAAATTGATCATTAATAACATCTATAGTAAAACTTAAATTTTCATAGTTTGTAAGATTTTTATTACTAGTACTTAAACTGTAATTAAGAGGAAATAAAACATGTTTAGAGGCAATAAAATAATCTTGATCTTTATTAAATAATAATGTATCATTTGCAAATAAATGAACACTATCTGTAGCTTTAGTGTGTAATTGCCATGTCACTTTAGTCCCTTCTGGTACGATGGCATTACCTGTGCCTTTTAAAGTTTCATTAGCTTTATTTAAATAATTTGGGTAATCTAAAACCATGTCAAAATTTAATACAGTTGGAACTTCGACTATAGTTAATTTGTAAGGTTTTGAGCGCACACTGTTAGCTTGTAATTGAAATGTGACGTCAGATTTAAGAGTATTAAATACAAATTCGAATGTTCCAGATCCTTTAGATTTTAAAAGATAATTTTCATTATTAAAAGAAATTTCAACTTGTTCAGGAATGACACTTCCAACTGTTTCTACTTGTAAAGTAAAGTTTTTATTTTCGATTGCGTGTAATTGGTCATTAATAACAAAAAATTTAAATGGTGCGGGTGGTTCATAAGCTGTGTTGTAATCTACTACCCTTTTATAGCTATCGGTAAACCAATTTAGTTTTCCCAAAAACACAAAACATAAAATCAAACAAATGGGAAGCGCTGCATATTTTAAATACTTTAAATTATGATTAAAATTTACAGCTAATTTAAAAGGAACCGGACTTAACTCTGATGACTTTTGATTGATACTCGCTAAAAGCAATTCAGATTTAGACGCATCGTTATACAGTTGTAATACATTTAATAATTTGTCGTTAACTTCAGGAAAATGATTCCCTATAAGTTTAGAAGCCGTTTCATAATTAATACCCTTTTGTAATTTAAATAATTTAAAAATTGGGACAAGTATAAAGTTTACAAAAAGTAAAATTTCTACAATAACAAATACCCAAAATAAGATTGCACGAGCCGTTTGGTTTAACCAAAAAAAATGCTCTACAAGTAAGGTAAATAAAAAGTACAACAAACCAATTGAAAAAAACAATATCCCTCCTTTTATAAGTTCATTAGTATAATAGCGTCTTATAAAAGCTTCTAGTTTTTGTATTACGATTTTAAAGTTATCCAATCTCCCTAGTATTTAACCTACTAATCTACAATAATAATTTTAGCTATAATAGTGTAAAAATGTAACTTTCTGTTAAAATGAATTTTATAAAATTGTGATCTCTGTCGTTAAAGCTTTCATCTTTACACATATCACAGTATCTTTGCATTCTTAAATAAAAAAACATGACTAAAAATGTTCGTGTGCGATTTGCACCAAGCCCGACAGGACCACTTCATATAGGTGGTGTTCGTACTGCTTTATTCAACTATTTATTTGCTAAAAAACATAACGGAACTTTTGTTTTACGTATTGAAGATACCGATCAGAACAGATATGTAGAAGGTGCCGAGGAATATATTATTAATGCTTTAAATTGGTGTAATATTCCTTACGATGAAGGTCCAGGAAAAAATGAAAAATTTGGTCCATACAGACAAAGTGAACGAAAAGATTTATACAAAGCCTATGCTGAAGAATTAATAGCAACTAATAATGCATACTATGCGTTTGATACTGCTGAAGCTTTAGACTTACATAGAAAAGAACACGAACAAAATGGTAAAACGTTTATTTACAATTGGCATAATCGTTTAAAATTAACAAATTCTTTATCACTTACTCCTGAAGAAGTGCAAGAAAAACTAGCAGCTGGAGAAGATTACGTAATTCGTTTTAAATCGCCTCAAGATGAAACGTTGCACTTAAAAGATATGGTTCGAGGACATATAAAAATTGATACAAATATTTTAGATGATAAAGTATTATTTAAAAGTGATGGCATGCCAACTTATCACTTAGCCAATATTGTAGACGATCATTTAATGGAAATTTCACATGTTATTCGTGGTGAAGAATGGTTACCTTCTTTAGCATTACATTACCAATTATACCAAGCCTTTGGTTGGGAAGCCCCAGAATTTGCACATTTACCATTAATTTTAAAACCTACGGGTAAAGGGAAATTAAGTAAGCGAGATGGTGATAAATTAGGGTTCCCTGTTTTTCCATTAGAATGGATAGACCCAAAAACTAACGATGTTTCACGTGGATACAAAGAAGATGGATATTTTGCTGATGCAGTAATAAATTTTCTAGCATTTTTAGGATGGAATCCAGGAACAGAACAAGAATTGTTTAGTGTAGATGAACTCGTTGACGCTTTTGATATAGCACGAGTAAATAAAGCAGGTGCTCGTTTTGATCCGGATAAAATTAAATGGTTTAATCACCATTATATGCAAGAGCAAAATAACGACGAACTTGCAGAAACATTTAAAGCACAACAAAAAGAATTAAACGATATTGATGTAAATTACGTCGCAATGGTTGTTAATTTAATTAAAGAACGCGCCACTTTTGTTTCTGATTTGTGGGATTTAAGTCACTTCTTTTTCGAAGCACCTAAAACTTACGACGAGAAAGCATACAAAAAAGCCATTAAAGACGACACTAAAGCACTTTTAGAAGAATTAACGACAGTTATTAACACAGTGGAAGATGTAACTACAGAAACGCTTCAAAATGCTATTAAAGGATGGATTACGGCTAAAGAAATAGGCTTTGGGAAAGTAATGATGCCATTACGTCTAGCCTTAGTAGGTGCTTTACAAGGTCCAGATGTTTTCGATATTATGTTTATGATAGGTAAACAAGAATCTATTAAACGAATAGAAAATTTAGCTGCAACTATTTAATTTTTACTTCATATTATAAATACAAAAAAGCACGTTATTAAACGTGCTTTTTTTATACGCGTATTTGAATTAAAAGTGATTGCTTTATTGTTTAATAAATTTAAAATTAACCGAATAGTTTTTAAAAGAAACCACATACATGCCTTTAGATAAACTTGAAACATTAACCGTATTGTTAGACCTTGAGATGGTGTAATTAAGTACACGTTGTCCCATCATATTATAAATTACTATATCATGCTGATCTGTAATATTTTTAAAGTTTATAACTGACGATGCTGGATTTGGATAAATTTTAATTTTAGAAATATCGGTATCATCAACACTTAATCTTTCGCATTCATAAGGTTCTAATCCGTAACCTCTATCATTAAAAATAGTTGTTATATATTCAGTATTACTACAATCCAATCCCATATCAATAGCAGCTTGACGAATGGCTTCAATAGCTTCGGCTTGATTTGTTTCAGAACTTGTCATTGCTAAACCTTCCAATACGATTTTATCTGTAGTTTCTTTTCCTAAAAACTCCCATACTTGCATTAAAGTACTTGCAAATATTTGTCCGTCAGTATGTATTTTATTAACTAATCCTTCAGGATATTGTGCTTCATAATCAGTAACTCGACCGCTCCAAAATTCATTATGTCCATCCCATTTAAAAAGATCGTTGTAAGTAGAACTAGTTTTAAAACTATTGTAACGATCTAAACCTCTACTATAAGACTGTGCCCAATAATCTCCAAATCCCTCGCTTAAACCTTCTACTTGAGAAATACTACTTTGTATTAACCATTCGTGTATACCATGACCTAATTCATGCACAATTACATCGGCATCTTCTGCATCATCTACTCCTCCTGTTCCAAATTTTAAAACTCCACCACCATAAGAAGAATTATCTGCACCATTAAAAGCATGCGGATCGTAATAAATTATACCATCGTTAAACATAGATTTTAATTCGATACCTAAAGTTTCATTTATATATCTCATATTCTTATCTATATGATAATAAGCATTAACAGCTTCAAAACCATCTTCATCTCTAGTAAAATTAAATATAGGAGAATGTTGTTCAAATAAACCGGTTTCAGGATTCTGTATCTCTTTAATTTCTAAATAATCACCTTTTAATTGGTAAACACCAGCAACATTTTTAGTTATATTAAACTTAACATCTATTCTAGCATCATCTAAATATTGATTAGTAGTATCATCATTATCAATAAAATATCCACCATAAGTTTCACCTGTAACAGACAAAGGATCTGGATTAAAAATTTTTCCTTGAGCCTCGACTAATGATTCTTCTGCGCGTGCACCAAAATCTTCATGTCCGTTGTCATGTCCATGATAATAATGTGCAATATCTGTACTACTAATTATTTCTGAAGTTTTAGCATTAACAAGTGTTTCCCAAAACCCATCTAAAGTTTTAGAATTAGTAGTAACGCGATACACTAATTGTGTAATACCGTTATTATTGTAAATGTAAAGTTTAGACTCTTTTTGTGTAATTGTACCATCAATTCCTAAATGTTTAGCAGCTAAATATACGGCCTGATCTGCAGTTATCTTTGGCGTAGTGTTAATAGTGGTAATGGCAGTATCAAAATTGCCAGAATTGTAAGTAACTTCATTATTAGGAGAGACATGTACAGCAACAGAAGCATTTAATACTGGAACGTTATTTATATATTGTCCATATCTAAATGTTTCACCAGATGCGCCAGCCTGATTAAAATTTTTCTTTAAGTCGTAAGTAGTTTGGGTCCTCAAAGATGCAAACTTAGAATTTATCCAAGAGGTAGCGATAAGTTCTTTTTGATTCTGAGCATAGGATATTTGGTTGAAAAAAAACACTATAAAAAAAAGCGTTAATAATCTATGAATCATAATAGTAGGTTTGAGTAAAAGCAAACCAAATATATCATTTTACCAATTAATCCGTTTGATAATATTCTTTAAAAACGATGAAATATAAATTTTAGAGGACGAAAGTATATTATTCATGTAGTTCATCTAAGAAATATACATTTTATATAAAAAATCATAAATTATACTGTAACGTTTTAGGATGTTTAGTATACCTATTAACAAGTTATAATTAGTTTTAAATTGATATTACTTAACAGAATCAAAATAATAAGCTAATTTTAGTGATAAAAATACTAACTATTAAAATCTTAACTATGTCTGTTTTATTTATTCCTATTGTATTCTTACTTTTAGTTGTACTATTCCTTTCCTTTTTTACTGTCAAACAACAATCGGCAGCAATAATAGAGCGCTTCGGAAAATTTAATAGTATTCGCCATTCAGGGCTACAAATGAAAATTCCATTTATTGATCGCATTGCTGGTAGAATGAGTTTAAAAATTCAGCAATTAGATGTTATTGTAGAAACTAAAACTCTAGACGATGTATTTGTACGTTTAAAAATTTCTGTACAATTTAAAGTGATACAAGATAAAGTGTATGATGCATTTTATAAATTAGATTATGCACACGATCAGATCACATCTTATGTATTTGATGTAGTACGTGCAGAAGTTCCTAAAATGAAATTAGACGATGTATTTGTTAAAAAAGATGATATCGCTATTGCAGTAAAAACAGAACTTAACGATGCAATGCTTGATTATGGTTATGATATTATTAAAACCTTGGTAACAGATATAGATCCAGATGCACAAGTTAAAGCAGCCATGAACCGTATTAATGCCTCTGAACGTGAAAAAATAGCCGCGCAATTTGAAGGAGATGCACAACGTATTTTAATCGTTGAAAAAGCAAAAGCAGAAGCAGAAAGTAAACGTTTACAAGGACAAGGTATTGCAGACCAACGTCGTGAAATTGCACGTGGTTTAGAAGAATCTGTAGAGGTATTAAACCGAGTAGGAATAAATTCTCAAGAAGCTTCTGCATTAATTGTAGTTACACAACATTATGATACTTTACAATCTTTAGGTGAAGAAACTAATAGTAATTTAATTTTACTACCAAACTCTCCACAAACGGGTAGTAATATGTTAAACGATATGGTAACAAGTTTTGTTGCAAGTAATCAAATAGGAGAAGCTATGAAAGAAGCTAAAAACAAACCAAAGAATTTAGAGGAATAAATACAATTATATAACTATGATAATTACAACCACACCTACGCTTGAAACTAAAAAGATTACAGAATATTTAGGTATAGTTACTGGAGAAACTATTATTGGAGCTAATTTTATAAAAGACTTTTTTGCTGGAATTCGCGATGTAGTTGGCGGACGATCTAGCTCTTACGAATCTGTGTTAAGAGAAGCAAAAGATAGTGCTTTAAAAGAAATAAAAGAACGTGCTGAACAATTAGGTGCACATGGTATTGTTGGTCTAGATTTAGATTATGAAACGGTTGGACCAAATGGCGGCATGTTAATGGTAACTGCATCTGGTACTGCTGTAAAATTTTAATGTTCTTATTTAATTACATTTGTGTAATTATATGTAGAAATAAATTTTTAAAATAAAACTTTGAAAACATTCACATTTAACCATCGCATTTTTTTATTATCAACCTGCCTATTTGTGCTTATGTCTTGTAAAGACAACCCAAAACAACAGCTAGAAGCAACTTCTACTCCTGAAGAAACACAACAAGAAAACACCTCTCAAGACACACTTACAAAAGGTGAAGCGTATTTTGAATCTGGAATTAAAGCTGTAGAAGCTAATGATATGCCTTTAGCATTTAAAGAATTTTTAGCTGCTGCCAATGAAGGACATGACTTTGCACAATTTAATGTAGGATTAATGTATGAACAAGGACTTGGTGTTAATAAAAATCCTAATGAAGCCTTTTTATGGTATGAAAAATCGGCCAATCAAGGTAATTCTGCAGCACAATTTAATTTAGGTGTAAGTTATGAAAATGGATATGGTACTACTATAGATTATACTAAAGCAAATTCCTGGTATCGTAAAGCTTCACTACAAGGTGATGGACTAGCTGTAGGGAATTTAGGAATGCTATATATACGCGGTCAAGGTGTAGAAGTAAATAAAGTTGCGGGTATTGCCCTTTTATTAATTTCAGCAACTACAGATACATCTCCTCAAAATCAGGCTAAAAATAACATTAGTGCAACCCAAGATTTAACTCCTGAAATGATTACAGAAGCTCAAAATCTTTCACAAGAAATGAGTACTGCAGAAAATATTTTAATTCCGTTAGATGCTTATTTAAGTAAATAAACATGAAAGAGCCTTAATCTTAAGATTAAGGCTCTTGTTTTTAACCTAATAAAATAATAAAACACTAGTTATTTTTTTTCCAATGCTTATAATTTTTATAAGCTGGACCTTTTAATTTTGAACGCTCTGTACCAATAGTAATTGCTGTATAATTTTGTTTTTCTTCTTGTCGGTCCCATTGTTTTTTATTCTTAAATTCTGGGCCAGTAACCACTTCTTTATTTGTAGTTGTATAAATTAATTTAGGTGTAGTTTCATGTTCCCAAACTTTATAATTTTTATATTCTGGGCCCTTAAACTCATTTCTATCTTGTGCAAAAGCAACAGTTGTAGAGACAAAAATTAAACCTAAAACTAAATATATATTTTTCATAATTGCTATGTTTTTTTGTTTAATACAAAGTTACACACAGCAACATGGTGTTACGGGTAGCAGTTACCACGTAATCGCTATCCGTATAAATACGGATACGCTGTTAAATTAAATTAATTTTGGTTGCTTTTTTTATCAATTCAGCAGTATTCTTAACATCTAATTTTTTTAAAATATTTGCACGATGGGTTTCAATAGTTCTCGTGCTTACAAATAGTTTAGCGGCAATTTCTTTTGTGGTTAATCCTTCAGAAATTAAAACCAAAACTTCCTGTTCTTTATTAGAGATTAGGTCTTCACTTACTTTATTTTCAGACATAAAATTTATCATCTTTTCAGAGATGCTTGGACTAAAGTATTTTTTACCCAAAGACACAATTCTAATCACTTTAATAAGCTCGTCTTCGTCTGTGTTTTTAAGCACATAACTATAAGCTCCAGATTTAGCACTTTTAGCAATATAATTGCCATCATCATGCATAGAAATAACTATTGGTTTTATATCTTGATTTAAATTTTTAAGCTTTTTCAAAACCTGAAAACCATCCATATTTGGCATACTTAAATCTAGTAAAACAATATCTATAGTATTTAATTTTTCTATACATTCTAAAAATTGTTTACCATCGCCTACAGCTTCTAAAACTTCAATATCATCATGTTTTATAAGTAACTCTTTTAAACCATTTCTAAACAATTCATGATCGTCTGCAATAACTATTTTTATCTTACTCATAATCTATCGGGAATTCAATTTCTATAGTTGTATTTTCTGAATTAGATTGTATTGTAATCTCTCCGTTACAAATCTCTACACGCTCTTTAATATTAATAATACCAGATCCTAATTTTACTTTGTTAACATTAAAACCTATACCATCATCAAAATAAAAAAGCGATATAAATTCATCGAATTCTGAGAGGGAAATTCTAATGTTTTTAGCATGAGAATGTTTAAGTGCATTGTTTACTAACTCCTGCCCTATTCTAAAAATATTAATGGCTTGATTTTTTGTAATTTTACTCGTCTTATCAGAAGTTAAATCTTCAAATTCTATAGATATTCCAGACGTTTTTTCTATCTGATTTACAAAATTTGTTAAGGCCACTCCTACTCCAAAATCATCTATAGTAGATGGCATTAAAGCGTTAGACATTAAACGAATTTCAGAAATAGTAGCATCTAGTATGCGTATCATTTCTGACTTCTGATTTTTATCATCTATATGATTTTCTATATAAAATTTTAAAGCTGTTAATAACGGACCAATACCATCGTGTAACTCGCGAGATAGGCGACGTCTTTCATTCTCTAAACCATCTACCAATTGACGTTTAGTAGTAATACTATGTTTAAGTTCTTTGGTTCTGAATTCTATAAGTTTATCTCTCATTTTTATGAGACTTTTACCTAAAACATCGTTACTACTTTTAGGAATATATTCAGAATTAAGATTCATTTTTCCTAATTCATTAGAAAAATTAACAGCGCCTAATAACGATTTTTTTAAACTGTCTAAAGCCTCGAACATATCTTTAATTTCAGTAGAGTTTTTTACAAAGTGTTCGGTTCGCTTATAATCTCCAGCTGCCATAATTTTTAAACTTTTCCTCATATTTGTAATAGGATTTGTAATAATACGAGTGAGGAAAAGTGATAAAATAATAGCTAGAGCTTGTATTAAAATTGTAAGTCCAAATAATTTTAACTTAAGTTGTCTTAATGGTGCTTTTACTTCGCTAGTATCTATTTCTGAAAGTATTACTAATTTTAAATTAGAGATGTTTACAGGACTGTATACGCTATAAACTTCTACACCACGATAATCTTTAAAAACACCTTTACCACTACTTCCTGCAAGAGCATCTTGTACACCTATGGTTTGTGTTTTTATGGTTGATGGAATTTGCTTTGGAAAAAACCTAGATTGCGTACGCATTGATGAATCTGAACCTACCAAATACGATTCTCCTGTATGCCCCATTCCTGCACGCTCCAATAAAATATTTTTGATTTTATAATAAGGGATAATTTTAACCTGAGGCTGTTTGTTTACTGTAGTAATAAATCCTATAGAGGTATGCCCACTTTCATTAAACAGCGTTAAATCGTGTATCCCTTCAGTTTCTAAAATGGCATTAGGAATAGTAATTGGAATGGTATCTAAACGCGATGCCGAAGTATTGCCTTTTAAAAACGCTTGCCATTCGCTAGTAATTAAGTTCTCTACCTGAATTTGTTTTAAGGTTTTTACAGAGTTTAATTGTAATAAAATTCTATCATTTAAAACCTTAGAAAACTCGTTATAAAACGTAACAGAAAGCATAAGTATTACAACAAATACTAAACTATTAATAATAATAACAATTAAGGTTTTTAAATTCATGAAAACACTTCTAGTTTTAAAAGATGTATACTAATTAAATTTAGAAATTAGATAGACACTTTAGTACCATAATTAATTAGAATTGATAGTCTCTAATTCATCATCTCCATACACCATATTTATAAAATCATCGCTATCAATAGCTCCAAAATATTCTGTAAGGTTTATAGCTTGTAAAGTATCTTTTATAGCTCTTTCTTCGTATGGTAAACCTATTAATTTTGCTGCAAGTTCGTCTACAGATGTTTTACCAAAAAAGTCTCCAAATATGGTAAACTCAGTAATGTGTCCCTTTTCAACAAAAATACGCAAATCGATTTCGCCTATGGGAAACCGTTTAGTACGTTGAATATTAAATTTAGGAGACCGTCCGTAATTCCAATGCCAATCGTCGTAACGCTCTGCTTTTAATTTTGCGATGCCTTCACGGTCTGCATCAGTAAATTTATACGTTTTAAAATTTGTATCATCAGCGTATAAACCTTCTAAAATTAATGTTCTAAAGGCTTCAATAGTTAAATGTTCATCTAAAAAATCACTAATATTTGCTACGCGACTTCTCACCGATTTGTGGCCTTTAGATTGAATTTTACTCATCTTAACTTGTAACGCCTTAGCCACTTCATTTAAGTCGGTATTTAATAATAAGGTACCATGACTAAACATGCGTTTTCCAGTAGTAAATTGTGCAGTTCCAGATACTTTTTTTCCATCAATTAAAATATCGTTTCTCCCAATAAGCTCGGCTTCCACTCCAAAACGTTTTAAAACTTTAATTACTGGAGCCGTAAACTTTTTAAAATTATGTAAACTCTTATTATCGTGATTGGTGATAAAACTAAAATTTAAATTTCCTAAATCGTGATATACAGCTCCTCCTCCACTTACACGTCTTACCACATGAATGCCTTGCTCTTGTATATATTTTTGATTAATCTCTTCTAACGTATTTTGATTTCTCCCAATAATAATAGAAGGTTCATTAATGTAGAATAATAAATAATCTGTATCTGCACTAAAATTACGCAATGCATATTCTTCTAATGCTAAATTATAATGCGGATCGGTAACACCTTCATTATCTATAAATACCATATTGTACTGATTAAAAAATTGTGTTACAAAAATACTGAGATTCCCTGTAATAGAATCCCATTCCTGCTTTTGATTTTCTAATAATTAGAAATAAAAAAGCCTTGAAATACTAATTATTTCAAGGCTATAAATACTTTATATTTTAAAATTTATAGAGCTTCTGCTTCTGCTACTAAAAGCGCATTACCATCAGCTAATCCTTTTTCAATAAATTCGTTAATAGCATCGTTACGTTCTAAGCCATTTTTAAGCAATACTTTTAACGTTAACATGGCTGCTATACGTGTACCTACTTTTTTAGCTGCAGTTGCAAATAACGGCTCTAATTCATCGTAAGATACATTTTCTGCCAAAGCTAAGATATCGGCTTTAATTTTTTCGCGTTTAGCTTCAGGTAAATTGGTATATTTTTTACCAAATTGCTGAATCACATCTATAGCTTTACGCTGTGGCTGATTTGATTTAGGCTGATTTTGATTTGCTTGAGCTTTTGGTTTTTCTTTAGCCCAAGAATCACGTAATCCAACTGTTTTATTAAATATTAATTGGTCTGAAGTCGAATCGTTATCGACATTAAAATAGCCTAAACGTTGAAATTGAAAACGCTCACCAACTTTAGCATCTTTCAAGCTCGGTTCTACGTAAGCCGTAATTAATTTTAAAGATTCTGGATTTATAAAATCCATAAAACTTTTATCGGCATGACTATCTGGAGCTTCGTCCATAAATAATCTGTCATATTCTCTAACAACCGCTTTAACTGCATGTTTAATAGACACCCAATGCAAGGTCCCTTTTACTTTACGTAAACTGGCTTCGGTACCACTACCACTTAAAGTTTCTGGATCGTAACTTACATGAATTTCGGTAATGTTACCATTTTCATCTTTTACAACTCCTTCTCCTTTTATGATATACGCATTTTTTAAACGCACTTCTTTTCCTAAAGTTAAACGGAAATATTTACTATTGGCGTTTTCTTTAAAATCGTCGCGCTCGATATACAATTCGCGAGAGAATGGCACTTGTCTAAATCCAGCACTTTCATCTTCTTGGTTATTTTCTGCTTCTAACCATTCTTCTTTATCTTCTGGATAATTAGTAATTACTAATTTAACCGGGTCTAAAACTGCCATAACTCGTGGCGCCGTTTTATTTAAATCTTCACGAATACAAAATTCTAAAAGTGAAACATCAATTACATTTTCGCGCTTAGCAACACCTACAGTTTCAACAAATTTTCTGATGGCTGCCGGAGTATAACCACGACGACGTAATCCTGAAATGGTAGGCATACGCGGATCGTCCCAACCATTAACGATACCATCTTCTACCAATTGCAACAACTTACGTTTACTCATAATGGTATAACTTAAGTTTAAACGTGCAAATTCGCGTTGTTTTGGTCGCAATTTATCTTCTACTACTAGTTGGTCTAAAAACCAATCGTAAAGCTCTCTGTGTGGTTTAAATTCTAATGAACATAAACTATGCGAAATTTGTTCTATATAATCGCTTTCACCATGAGTCCAATCGTACATTGGGTAAATACACCAAGTGTCGCCAGTACGGTGATGCGATTTTTTTAAAATACGGTAAATAATAGGATCGCGCATTAACATATTAACATGCTGCATATCTATTTTAGCACGTAAAATATGTTCACCTTCGTCGAATTCTCCCGCTTTCATACGGTAAAATAAATCTAGGTTTTCTTCTACAGATCGATTTCTGTACGGACCATCTACACCAGGTTGTGTAGGTGTTCCTTTTTGTTCAGCCATAGCTTCAGACGATTGCGAATCGACATAGGCTTTTCCATCTTTTATAAGTTGTACTGCCCAATCGAACAATTGCTGAAAATAATCTGAAGAATACACTTCTTTATCCCATTTGTAACCTAACCAAGAGACATCTTCTTTAATTGCATCTACATACTCCTGCTCTTCTTTAGCCGGATTTGTATCGTCGAAACGAAGATTTACGGGTGCGTTATAACGTTCACCTAAACCAAAGCTAATTCCTATAGCTTTAGTATGCCCAATATGTAAATAGCCGTTAGGTTCTGGGGGAAAACGAAACCGTAATTTATCTTGAGTGATTTCGGTTTTTAAATCGTTTTCTATAATATGTTCAATAAAATTGAGTGATTTTGTTTCTTCAGACATACGTAATTTGAATACCTATTAAAATAAAAAATAAAGCGCAAAATTAATGAAATATACGTTGGCTTACTATTTTAATGTGAGATAATGATTAATTTTATAAAAAAATTAAATCCTTAAAATCTCATTTTTTAAAACGTTTATGGGCATTATTAAAGTTGAAAATATAAGAATTTACGCCAACCATGGTTGTTTAACAGAAGAAACTAAAATTGGTAGTGATTACCGTGTAGATTTAGTTATTAAAGCTGATTTGCAAGCGTCGGCAATATCAGATAACTTAGAAGATACGGTAGATTACGTTTTTTTAAACAGGATAGTAAGAGAAGAAATGAAAACACCATCTTATCTCTTAGAAACTGTTGCTAAACGTATATTGGTTAGAATTTTAAAGGAAAACAAACATATTAAAAAAGCAACCATTAATGTGAGTAAACTAAATCCACCTATTGGAGGAGATGTAGAAATGGTGACTATAAAAATGACAGAGAAAAGAAAAAAGTAAAAGTAACTAGTAAAGATTCATAATTTTTTCTACATTTGCACTCCGTTAATAACGGCGTCGTGGCCGAGTGGCTAGGCAGAGGTCTGCAAAACCTTGTACAGCGGTTCGAATCCGCTCGACGCCTCTTCAAAACCTTCAAGTTTTCTTGAAGGTTTTTTTATGCCTAATAATGAAATTTATATCCAATTAAAATTATTCATTTAATGGATTAATTTGATCAAATTTGTCTTTAATTAACTCCTTTTCTTTAGGAAAAAAACCTTGTACTAGGAGTAATAAACCAAAACCTAAAATAACTAAGGATACTATTTTTTTGGTTTTAAAAATAAGACGTGGTGTTAACTTGCTTCTTAAAGACTTTGCGGCTAACATTTTAAATAAATCGACTATAAAATACACAGCAAGTATAGTTGCTAAAAAGATGTGTACACCGTATTCATTATCTGTCATAGAGTTTCCTATAACGATAAAACTAATCCAGCCTAATAACACTCCAACATTAATAAAATTCAATAAAAAACCTTTCATAAAAAGTTTTCCATAATTTTTTTGAACTTCAATACTGTGATATTCTCTAACTATAGTTCTAAAAGATTTTTGAGCTTTTACAAACGATATTACACCATAAGCCACTAATAAAACACCTCCAAAAACAAAGAAATTTGGGTCGTCTTTAATGTTATTAAGAATACGACTGGTACTATAAAAGGCAACAACAATAAAAAAAATATCGGCAATTATTACACCTAAATCAAATATAAGAGCGCTTTTAAATCCCTTTGTAGCACTGGTTTCTAGTAACACAAAAAATACTGGTCCAATAGTAAAGGATAATAATATTCCAAACGGAATAGCTCTTAAAATGTCTTCTAACATAATTCACGATCTCTACCGCAAATTTAGTAAAAACTCTTAAAGGACTTAGTCTACTCTTAAAATTCTTCCGCCTAATACTTTATTTTCATTCACAGTTTCTGGTTTACCGTAAATATAAACATCACCTCCAGCGCGTATTGTAGCATCTACAGTTTTAGAAGCTTTTACATGTGCTTCTCCAGCTGCATGAATAGACACTTTAGAAGTCTCAGAATCTAATAATTGACCATTATATATCCCACCTGTTAAGATGTTAATTTGTTCGTTTTTGGCTGTTCCTGTAGTGGTAATTTCACCACCAGTTATAGATTTTACAACTACAAAAGATACGCTTAAAGGCACATTAATTTTTCCGCCTTCTTGTGCTTTTAATTCAATTTCAAATTGTTCAATAGCGTTATCTGCATTAACTACAGCACCTTCGTTAACGTCAATAATATCTATAGCGGTGTAATACACATTAACTTTAGTGTTTTCTCCGTTAAAAATATTGTCTAAACTCATTCTAACTTTTAAAGTTCCGTTTTTATTAACAGTTTCAACCTTATCTGCATTATTACCTGATATTGTAATTTTATTTACATCAGACTTAATTAAATTTACATGTATTAAATCGTAAACTTTAAGCTCTTTAAACTCTCCTACTGTTTTTTCTACATTGGTTTGAGCATGCATACTTAATGTAAAACATGCTATTACTAGTACTACTAAATGTTTCATAATTAGTTAATAATTACTTTTTAATTTTTGTGAATTAACATCCATCTGTTTTATAAAAAATGGATAAACGTTTATTATATATATTGAAAATCTATTCAGTTTTATTTTAAATTAGTTTTAATTTGGTTTCCCTATCAAGTTAAAATCAAGATGTTTTTTTACTAAATCTGTATCTTTAACTTTTACAATAACCTCGTCTCCTAACTGATACATATTTTTAGATTCGCGACCAATAATGGCAAACTGACTTTCGTCAAATTCGTAATAATCATCTTTAATATCACGAATTCTTACCATACCCTCGCATTTATTATCTATAATTTCTACATAAATTCCCCAATCGGTAACTCCAGAAATGACACCTAAAAATTCTTCATCTTCATGATCTTGCATAAATCGAATCTGCATATACTTAATGGAATCACGTTCGGCTTTAGTTGCTAGGTATTCCATATTACTGGAATGCTTACATTTCTCTTCGTAAATAGCTTCGTTAGCCGATTTACCACCATCTAAATATTGTTGTAACAAACGGTGTGCCATAACATCTGGATAACGACGAATTGGAGAGGTAAAATGACTGTAATAATCGAAAGCTAAACCGTAATGCCCAATATTGTGCGTAGTATATTCGGCTTTACTCATGGTACGAATGGCTAAAGTATCGACTAAATTTTGTTCTTTTTTTCCAACCACATCGCTTAATAATCCGTTTAAAGACGCTGTTGTAGATTTCCGATCTTTAAAATTCAATTTATAACCAAATTTAGATACTACATTCTGCAATGCATGTAATTTACTTTCGTCTGGTTCGTCGTGAACACGGTATACAAAGGTTTTTTCTGGCTTTTGTTTACCAACAAATTCTGATACTTTCCTATTAGCCAACAACATGAATTCTTCAATTAATTTATTGGCATCTGCAGACGTTTTAAAAAATACGCCTATAGGATTGTTATCTTCATCTAAATTAAATTTAACCTCAACTTTATCAAACGAAATCGCACCAGCGCGCATACGTTTACTACGCATAATTTTAGCTAATTCGTCTAATTTTAAAACCGCATCTGCTATAGCTTGGTCTGCTAAATAAGTGTCTCCTGTTAAAGATACTTCTGCAGGAATGGTATTGGTTTTACTTTCTATAATGGCTTGAGCTTCTTCGTAGGCAAAACGTGCATCACTATACGTTACTGTTCTACCAAACCATTCGTTAACCACTTGAGCTTTGTTATTCAATTCGAACACCGCTGAAAATGTAAATTTTTCTTCATGCGGACGCAAAGAACAGGCATTGTTAGATAAAATTTCTGGTAACATAGGCACCACACGATCTACCAAATACACAGAAGTTGCACGTTCGTAAGCTTCTTCGTCTAAAATAGTACCTTCTTGCACGTAATGAGAAACATCAGCAATATGAATACCGATTTCGTAATTTCCATTGTCTAAAACTTGAAAAGACAAAGCATCATCAAAATCTTTAGCATCTTTTGGATCTATAGTAAACGTTAGCACTTTACGCATATCGCGACGTTTTTTAATTTCCTCGTCGTTTATGGAAGTATCTATATTATTTGCAAATTCTTCAACTTCAGTAGGAAACTCGTATGGCAAACCATAATCGGCTAAAATGGCATGAATTTCTGTATTATGTTCCCCTGGTTTTCCTAAAACTTTTAGAATTTTTCCGTTAGGAGAATCGGCCTTATCTGGCCAATCTTCTAAACTTACTAAAACTTTATCGCCATCTTCTGCACCGTTAACTTTGTTAATTGGCACAAAAATGTCTTTATACATTTTGTTACCATCTACCACTACAAAGGCGTAATTTTTACTCAGCTGAATAACGCCAACATACTCACTTTTAGCACGTTTAATAATATTTGTAATTTCACCTTCTAACTTGCCATGCTTTCTGCGTTTGTACACATAAAGTTCTACTTCATCGCCATTTAAAGCTTTATTTACATTATTTGAAGCGATATAAATATCATCATCAAAATCATCGCAAATAACATATCCAGAACCTTTAGACGTTAAATCTAAAATTCCAGTATGGTACTCGGTAGTAACCACGGCTTTAAATTTACCGCGTTCTACTTCTTCAATTTCTTTTTTAGAAAGTAAGAGTTGAAGTTTTTTTATAATTTGATTTCTGCTGCTGGCATCATTTACATTTAAAATAGCAGCTATTTGTTTATAATTAAAGGTTTTATTACGTTCCTTTCTTAGAATATTTAAAATCGTTTGGGAGAGATTAGCAATTCCTTTAGAAGCTTTCTTTTTTCGCTTTCTTGTCATAATCTACATTTGTATTGTAACAAAGCTACGTTTTAAAAACTAAAACAATGTTTCTTTAATAAGAAGTTTAACTATTGGTTTAAAATTAATCTTTAAAATCAGTTATAAACAATATATATAATAATCCTTTTTTCTTTTTTAAAATTTAAAATAAAATGATGTTTATTATAGTCTGTTAATAACTGGTATAACTTTTTTAAGTTTTGTTTTGATTCTATTTAATTTACAGTTTATAGGGATGAAGTAAACATCTTATTACCTATTTAAAGTGTTTGTTCTGAATAGCTTTTATTTGGTTGTCAACAATTGTTAATAACTGTAATTTACATAAAATCTTTAATAAAAAAATTGAAATTTGATGTTTATATGCGTCGATTTTGGTCTAAAAACTTTTCTAAAGAAAATGAGTTAAATTTTTGGAGTGTATTTAGAAAACTTTGGTTGAAAAAATATTCGAGATTTGAAAATAAAAGTTTAAAAAAGTAATGAACAGATATTAACAATTAATTAATACTTAAATACTTTTTATGAACAATTGTTACATAAACGTTTAAAAATGGTATAGTTAAGGTAACTTTTAATAAATATTAACCGTGTTAATGTATTTAATTATTAGGCATTTAGGTAGTTTATTAACCATCATTTCGTACTTTTGCTACCTTTAAAGATCTAACCATATTTACAATATAATTTAATTAAAAATAGCTAGAATATTATGAAAATTTCAATCGGAAATGATCACGCAGGAACACAATATAAATTTGCAATCGTAAAACATTTAGAAGCAAAGGGATACGTTGTTAACAATTATGGAACCGATGCAGCAGATAGTGTAGATTACCCAGATTTTGTTCATCCAGTTGCTACAGATGTAACTAATAAGGATGTAGATTTTGGAATTATTATTTGTGGAAGTGGAAATGGAGCAAATATGACAGCTAATAAACATCAAGCGGTGCGTTCTGCATTATGTTGGACTAAAGAAATTGTTGTTTTGGCCAGACAACATAATGATGCTAACATATTAAGTATTCCAGCGCGTTACACTGCCGAGCAACAAGCTATAGAAATGGTAGATGCATTTTTAGAGACAGCTTTTGAAGGTGGACGTCACCAAAACCGAGTAAATAAAATTCCAATTGGATGTTAAATGTCTAGTGCTCATAACCATACTCACAATCATCCTAATTTAAAAGGTAGAAACTTAATTATTTCTATTTTATTAAATGTACTTATAACTTTAAGTCAGGTTATTGGAGGTCTTATTTCTGGAAGTTTAGCTTTATTAAGCGATGCGCTTCATAATTTTACAGATGTTGTTTCTTTAATAGTAAGTTATGTCGCAACAAGATTATCTAAACAAAAGGCTTCTATTAGTAGAACATTTGGTTATAAACGTGCCGAGATTTTAGCAGCATTTATTAACGCTACTACTTTAATAGTTATTGCTATTTTATTAATTATTGAAGCTTATAAACGTTTTTTTAATCCCGAACCTATAGGTACTAATTTAGTAATTTGGTTATCTATTTTAGGTATTTTATCTAACGGATTTAGTGTTTTGTTATTAAAAAACGATGCGAAATCTAATTTAAATATGAGGAGCGCTTATATCCATTTATTTACAGATATGATGGCTAGTGTTGCTGTATTAATAGGTGGACTACTAATGAAATATTTTGAGATGTTTTGGGTAGATAGTGTGCTTACTTTTTTAATTGGATTATACTTAATTTGGGTAGGGTACGATTTGTTAATAACCTCCACGCGAATGCTTATGCTTTTTACGCCTTCTCATATAAATGTTAAAGATGTAGTACGTACTATAAATAAACTGCCTAAAGTAAAAACCTTACACCATGTACATATCTGGAACTTAAATG
This sequence comes from Formosa sediminum, assembly GCF_007197735.1. Taxonomy (GTDB): domain Bacteria; phylum Bacteroidota; class Bacteroidia; order Flavobacteriales; family Flavobacteriaceae; genus Formosa; species Formosa sediminum. Next base: position 909,958 of record NZ_CP041637.1, on the reverse strand, counting down.
ATGATGAGTTACATTTAGAAGCCCATTTAGACTTTAAAGAAAATATTTCATTAACTCAATTTAATGATATCTTATTGCAAATTGAAACTGTATTACATGATAATTTTAATATCAATCATGTAAATATTCAGCCTGAATTTAATAAACAAGATCCCAAAGAAATTATAGTACAAGATTAAAACATGATAAGCTTTACAATTAAATATTTTAATGAACTTAATATACACGAATTATATGCTTTATTGCAGTTAAGAAGTGAAGTTTTTGTAGTTGAACAAGACTGTGTCTATCAAGATATAGACGGAAAAGATAATAAAGCATTACATGTTTTAGGTTTTAAACACAACCAATTAGTAGCATATACTAGAGTTTTTAGATCTGGCGATTATTTTGAAAATGCAAGTATTGGTCGTGTTATTGTAAAAGAAACCGAGCGTAAACATAAATATGGTTTCGAGATTATGAATGCCTCAATACACGCTATAAACGAGCACTTTAATGAAACAGTAATTAAAATTTCTGCACAAAAATATTTAGAATCTTTTTATATGTCTTTAGGTTTTAAAACTGTTTCAGAGCCCTATTTAGAAGATGGTATTCCGCATATAGCAATGCTTTTAAAACCTTAATTTAAAAATTTACCATAGGTAGTGGTATTGCTTAAAATTTCGGTAGCGCGTTTAATTTCTGGATTATTGGTTTTGTAGTAATCGTAAACACCTTCTCTATAGGCGTAACGTTTTACAATTTCGTCTGTTAATAAACTCGATAATTGTGCCTTGTTTTCGTCTATACCCTTTATTTTTGAGGTATTTAGATTGTTGATAAGTGTATTGTAATCCTTTTCAATATTATCGTCTAAGCCTTCTTTTTTTGCGCTTTCAAAGGCTTTAGTTAATGCTTTTTCAGTTTCGGTTTCGAAATTAAAATTATTAGTTTTTAAAAACTTTTTAAAAGCATTAAAATCTGAATCTGTGAATTTAAAATCTTCAATATTTTTAAGATTTGGATGCGCATAATAGTAAGTAGTGGCGTAATCGAAAATAAAATCTTTGTTTAAAATAGCAGTAGATATAGCTGACGTTTTTGAAATTTCTAACACCTCGTCTGGTAACACTCCACCACCATCAAACACGGGTCTGCCATTTTTAGTTTTAAATTCATGATAATTTTCTTGTGCAATTCTTACGGCATCTCCTTTTTCGTCTCTGTGCCAATAGTCTAACGCCTGTATACAACGTCCTGAGGGTGTATAATATCTAGATATTGTTAGTTTAAGTTGTGTACCGTAAGTTAATTGTTTTGGACGTTGCACTAATCCTTTACCAAAACTACGAGAACCTATAATGACAGCGCGATCTAAATCCTGAAGCGTACCAGCAACAATTTCACTAGCAGAAGCACTACGACCATTTATTAATACTACAAGAGGTATTTCTACATCTAAAGCTTCTTTTTGCGTATAATAGGTTTTATTAAATTTTTTGACCTTAGATTTAGTAGTTACCACCAACTGGGCTTTAGGCACAAAAATATTTACCACATTTACAGCTTCATGCAATAAACCACCCGGATTGTCTCTTAAATCTAAAATGATATTTTTAGCACCTTGTGCTTTTAAATCTTTTACAGCATATGTAGTTTGTGAAGATGCTTTACTATTAAACTGACTAAGTACGATGTAGCCTGTTTCTTCATTAATCATAGAAAAATACGGGACCGCATTAATCTCTACTTCTGCCCTATTTATGGTTGCAGTTTGGGTTTTACCTTGGCGTTTATATGTAACTTCTATACTGCTACCAGAAGTTCCTTTTAATAAATCGCCTTTATCATCTTTAAATGTTTCTAAGTTAATATTACCAACTTTAATAATTTCGTCTCCAGCTTTTAAGCCCGCTTTATCTGCTGGGTAATCTTTATAAGGCTCTACAATTACTAATTTATCTTTAAGTGTTTTTACACGCGCTCCAATACCTGTATAATCTCCTGTATTATTTATTCTAGCCGCTTCTACATCTTGTTCATTCATAAATGTGGTATACGGGTCTAAATCGTTTAACATGCTTTTTATAGCCGTATCCATTAATTTTGCTGGATTGGTTTCATCTACATAATTCATGTTAAGCTCTTTGTACAGTGTTGTAAATATTTCAATTTGCTTAGCAATTTCAAAAAAATCGTTTTGAAATCCGGTTGTAGAAAAAAATATAGCAACCGCAAAAACAGGAATTAGAATCTTTTTTTTAAGTAATGTTTTCATGTATAAAACGGTTTTAATTTCAAATGTTAGAGGTTATAGATTGTTGGCTTCAGCTTTTGTAAATTTTTCAAATAAGGTATTTACTTTCTTTTCAACAAAGTTGTAATTAGGAACGTCTTTACCAAAATATAAAATCATAAACGCATATTGAGATGAAATCGTACTAAAGTGTGCATTTTTATTTAATCTGTAAGCTTCTCTTAATAGCCGTTTTATTCGATTTCTGTGTACAGCTAATTTAAAATGACGTTTACTTACAGATACACCAGCTTTTATAGTTACATCATCTTCAAAATTGGTTTTTAAATACACTAAGCGTAACGGATAAGCTGATACAGATTTCCCTTCAGAAAAGAGTTTTTCTATTGTTATTTTGCTTTTAAGTTTTTCGGTTTTTCCGTAAGTGTGTTTCATACATTATATTTCGTCACTAGTTAATAAAGTAACGCCACGTTGTTTTAAATCTAATATGGCTGTGTTATATACTTCCTTAGAGATATAACGTGTTGCATCTGTAATATAATAGGTTTTAAAGCCTAAATGTTGTGCATCTTTAGCTGTAAAGTACACACAATAATCGGCTGCAAGTCCACAAACATACACTTCTGAAACGTCCATACTTTTTAAATAGCCTTCTAAACCGGTGTGTTGGGTTTTATTATTATCAAAAAAAGCACTATAACTATCTACGTTTTTATGCATTCCTTTTCTAAAAATAGCAGCTACAGCATCAGTATTCAAATTTGAAGAAAATTTAGCTCCATTACTACCTTGCACACAATGATTGGGCCATAATACCTGATCTTGACCGTTTAATTGAATAAGTTCGAAGGCCGATTTATTTTTGTGATTGCTTGCAAAACTCGCATGATTTTCGGGATGCCAATCTTGCGATGCTACTACCAAATCAAACTTAGTTTGTATTTTATTTATTAATGGAATTATCTCATCTCCTTGAGCGACTGCAAGGGTTCCGCCAGGTAAAAAATCGTTTTGAATGTCTACAAGAATAAGTGCTTTCATTACGCTTCTAATTTATCTTTTTTTAACTGATCTCTAAGTTGTTCTAATTCCGGACTTAAGCCTACTTTATATACGTGAGGATTTGCAAAACGTTTATGCTCTACAGGTAATTTAGAAAGGTTTTCTTCTGCAATTTTAATTAACTCCGATAATGGTTTTTTTGTACGCACACGTTTTCCGTCACGCATTACATCGTGTAATAATGGTCTTACCGAGGTATATTCTATAGGCATACGTTTGTGTGTTTCAAAAGGGTGTGCCATAGATTTTGGCGCATCTAAATGCTCTAATGTAATAGCATCTGCTATATAGAGGCCGTCTTCATTCATATAACGATACACTTGTTTTTTTCCTGGAAAATTCATTTTTTTTAAATTTTCAGAAATTTTAATTCGTGGGGTATCGTTAAAACTACAAAGTTTGTATACACCATCTAAAGCGGCATTTTCCTTACCCACCACTAAATTAGTACCCACACCATAAATGTCTATTTGTGCTTCTTGTTCTTTTAAACTTCTAATTACGTGTTCGTCTAATTGATTGGATGCAGCAATTTTTACATAGTCTAAACCAGCGTCGTCTAATTGCTTTCTCGCAGCTTTAGAGATGTATGCTAAATCTCCACTATCTAAACGAATGCCAAGTAATTTTTCACCACGAGCTTCCATTTCTTTAGCGACAATAATAGCATTAGGAACACCTCTTTTTAAAGTATCGTAAGTATCTACTAAAAGCACACAGTTTACGGGTCTGGTTTCGGCAAAATCTCTAAATGCAGTTAGCTCATCGTCGTAACTTTGTATGTAGGCATGTGCCATAGTTCCAGAAACCGGAATATTAAATACTTTACCTGCTAGGACATTTGAAGTATAGTCGAATCCACCAATGTACGAAGCACGAGAAGCTTGTATTCCTGCAAAACCTTGTGCACGGCGTAAACCAAATTCTGCTAAACTTTTATCTTTTCCAGCAATAAACCTAATTCTACTAGCTTTAGTTGCTATTAAAGATTGAAAATTTAAACTGTTTAAAATAAAGGTTTCGATAATTTGACATTCAATAATAGATCCGGTAACAGTTAATATGGGGCTAAAAGGAAATATTACTTCACCTTCATCCATGCTTTGAATGTGCCCTGTAAATTTAAACTGTTTTAAATATTCTATATAATCTGAATTGAAACCTTGTGCGACTAAATACGCTATATCTTCTTCAGAAAAAGCAACAGTTTCTAGCCAATCTAAGACTTCTTCTAATCCTGAAAATAAGACGTAACCACCTTCAAAAGGGATTTTCCTAAAAAAATAATCGAAAGTAGCGCTTACTTTGTGTTTGCCTTTTAAAAAGTAAGCTTGCCCCATGGCAAGTTGATATAAATCTGTATATAGTGCTGAATTTAAATTCATTTTAAAATAATTTTATATAAAAATAACGCATGTTTTTTACAAATGTATAAACATGCGTTATTAATTATGATTTGCTTAAGTTTTTTAAGCTTAATGTGTGTTATTTTCTTTATTTACATCTGCCATTAAACCTTTAGGATCTATTTGTATTTGTTTAATATTCCCTTGTGTCGTATCAATAGTAAATGTATATGTAGGATATGCCCAAGCCCAATCTTTTAATTGTGTTCTAGGAGTTTCTGCTGGTTTTTCGCCTCGCATCATGGTTAACGGAATGTAGTATTGTTTTTTAGTTCCGTTTGTAAAAGTTACTTCAATATCTAAAGGCATTGGCATTAAGCCGATGCGCTCTAAAGTAACTTTAGTAGCACTTCCAGAATCTTCTACAGAGCTAATACCGTAATCTATGGTATTTGTGGTTTGTGTCCAATCTGTTAAATACCAATCTAATTCTAACCCAGATGTTTTTTCGGCAGAGCGTATAATATCTATAGGTCTTGGGTGTTTAAAAGAAAAATCTGTAAAGTATTTTTTAAGGGTCTTTTTTAGGTTGTCTTGTCCAATAACATAACCTAATTGAGACAAGAATACTTCTCCTTTATTATAAGCGGCTATACTATAAGCCATATTACAATCGTAACGGTCAGAATGTGTAGATTGTGGCTGTTCTTTACCAGATTTTACTAAATAATAATATCCACGATATGCCCCTTCTGAAGGGTTTGCTTTATTCTCATCCATAATTACATTCATGGCTTGATCGCTAATGTAACTGGTAAAACCTTCGTCCATCCATTCGTGTTTAGATTCGTTTGAAGCTAATAAGAATTGAAACCACGTATGTGCCATTTCGTGCGCTGTAACACCTACTAAACTACCAAATTTACGTTCTCCTGTAATAAGCGTACACATGGCGTATTCCATACCACCGTCTCCACCTTGTATGATAGAATATTGATCATAAGGGTACTGTCCAATTTCTGTACTAAAATACTGCATTAGTTCTACAGCTTTAGGTTGTAATTTTTTCCAGTTTTCAGCAATTTTTGGATTGTTTTTATAGAAAAAATGTAATACCGGACCGTTTGGTACTTCCATAATATCGTGTACATATTCTGGGTCTGCAGCCCAAGTAAAATCGTGTACGTTTGGAGCTATAAAATGCCAAGATAATTTATCCTTTTTAGTTTCTTTTACAGTTTCGGTTTCGTAACCATGTCCGATTTCGTTAGGGTTTTGTAAGTAACCTGTACCTCCAACAGTATAGTTTTTATCAATGTGTATAGTGACATCAAAATTTCCCCATACACCATGAAATTCTCTTCCTATATAAGGATCTGCATGCCAACCTTCAAAATCATATTCAGCTAATTTTGGGTACCATTGTGTCATAGATAATGCTACACCTTCTTTATTATTTCTTCCAGAACGACGAATTTGAAGAGGTACTTGTGCATCAAAATCCATTTCAAAAATTACTTGATCCCCAGGTTGAATAGGTTTTTCTAATTTTACTTCAAGAATAGTTCCAACGGTTTCATACGAAATAGATTTACCATCTTGTTTAAGTGATTTTACATTAATGTAACCAATTTCATCTGGTTTTAAAGCTGCAATTCTACTCTTACCGTTTTCTACCATTCTGCCATCTGGATCTTCTATATTTTGTAAACGTGCATCCATTTCACTCCCTGGTTGGAAAGCATTTAAAAATAAATGATAGTATACACTTGTTAATACATCTGGTGAGTTGTTGGTATATACTAATTTTTGAACACCTTTATATTGATAGGTTTTAACATCCATATCGATATCCATGGTATAATCTACATGTTGTTGCCAATACGTAGGATCTGTGCTTGAACTACTATTTGTTTCTGTTATACTTTCTGTAGATTTACAAGAAGTAAGGAGAAAAAGTAATCCAAAAATAGAGTATAAAATTTGTTTCATATATGTGGGGGTTTTAAATAAAAAACCTCATCAAGTTTTGGTTGATGAGGTTAAATATACTAAGGGTTATTTATTTTAATTTTGAAGCTAAAATTAAAGCATTATAAGCATTTACCATTTTAGTAGATTTAGATAAATCTGCAAAAGGTTTTTTATTACTTGGGTCTCCAGATACTATCACGTCTATATTTACAGGTAAACCAGAATCCATTAAAACTTGCTTTACTTGGGTAGCAGATAATTTAGGATATTGCGAACGAATTAATGCTGCAACACCAGCTACAGCAGGAGCAGCCATAGAAGTACCACCTTTAGTGTCGTATTTATCGCTACCTGGAACAGTAGAATAAATTTTAGCACCTGGAGAAAATACATCTACATTAATTTTACCGTAGTTAGAGAAACCAGCAACCATTTCTGGTCCGTATTTAGGTTCTAGAGCTCCAACTGTTACAAAAGTATCTCCTACTTCTGGACCATTGTCTATTTGGTCGTTAGGGAAACAATTTTTAACATCTAAATCTTGACCTTCGTTACCAGCGGCGTTAACAAATAAAACATCGTTTTCACTTGCATATGCAATAGCATCTCTTACCCAGTCACTATGTGGTGAGTAGTATTTACCAAAACTTCCGTTAATAATTTGTGCACCATTATCTACCGCATAACGAATAGCTAATGCTATATCTTTATCGTACTCATCTCCATTAGGGACTGCTCTAATACTCATGATTTTTACATTATTTGCAACGCCATTTACACCTAAACCATTGTTACGTTCTGCAGCAATAATTCCGGCAACATGAGTTCCGTGACTTTCAGAATCTTTTACTGGCATAACGTTACCATTACCGTAACCAACATCTGTTAAATCGTCTGGATTGTCTCCTGTTTTTCTACCTTGAAATTTAATATTTAAATTGTAATTTAAACGTTCAGAAATACTTTCAAGACCATTGTTTAAATCTTTTTTAGCAGCATTTACATCTTCAAAACCAAGACCTAAGATATATTTTCCAATAGCAACTGCAGTAGATAAGGCTTCATCGTCTGCAGCTTCAATAGTTTCAATATCAGCTAAGTTATAATCAGACTTATTTAATTTAGCAGAGATTAATTCGTCTGCACCTTTTAATTGTTGTAATAACTGCTCGTATTGTGTTTTGTAGTTTATAAATTTAGCATATTCTTGGTCGTATTCTTTTTTAGCTCTTGCATAATCAGGATTAGATTCGTCCCCTGTAGCTAAAATTCTTACATATTCTAATTGTTCGTCGTAAGTATCTCCTAAAAAGTTCCACCCGTGTACATCGTCTACAAATCCGTTTTTATCGTCGTCTATACCGTTATTTGGAATTTCTTTTTCGTTAGTCCAAATAACACCATCTAAATCTTCGTGTTCAATATCAATTCCAGAATCAATAACGGCTACAATAACCGTTTTTCCTTCATTATTTTTAATAATTTCAGTGTAGGCTTTATCTACACTCATTCCTGGAATAGTATCTTGTATAAGATCTAAATGTCCCCAAGTATGTTTTTGAGTTTCTGTTAAAGGCGATACTTTTAAAGGTATGCTATCTATATTTTCGATAGGTGTTGAAAGTACTTTGGCACCTCCACCACAGCTTGTTAAAACAGTTGCTGCAATTGCAGAAAAAAGAATGGGTTTAATAATATTCATTTGTTGTTTAATAATGTTAATTAAAAATAGCGTTGCAGGTGTACGTATCTTTTAAACGTACGCCTTTTTCTGTATGTTTTAGAGTAATTATTTCGTTGTGAGCATCGTGCTCCAAAAATAGGTAATAATTATTGTCGGCAGCAAGATTTAAAAACTTTTCTTTTTCATTAAAAGTTAAGAGCGGTCGTGTATCGTACCCCATTACATAAGGTAGCGGGATATGTCCTACTGTAGGTAATAAATCGGCCATAAATACAATGGTTTTATCTTTGTATTTAAGCTGAGGAATCATTTGCTTATCGGTATGTCCATCTACAAATAAAATATCGAAACCCAATTCACTATTCTTTAGTAAATCATGTTCTGGGAGACTCGTAAATTTTAGTTGTCCACTGTCTTCAATAGGGATAATGTTTTCCTTAAAAAAAGAGGCTTTTTCTCTAGCATTGGGTTGTGTGGCCCATAACCAATGGTCTTTATTACTCCAGAAATGAGCATTTTTAAAAGCAGTCTCATACCCTGTTCTGTCTTTATTCCATTGAATACTACCACCAACATGGTCAAAATGTAAATGTGTTAAAAACACATCTGTAATATCGTCTCTATGAAAACCATATGATTTTAAAGATGCATCTATAGAATGATTTCCCCAGCAGTAATAATAACCAAAAAATTTATCAGATTGTTTATTACCCATTCCTGTATCTATTAAAATAAGCCTGTCTCCATCTTCAATTAGTAAAGACCTCGCTGCAATATCAATTAAATTATTAGCATCTGCAGGGTTTGTTTTTTGCCAAATTGTTTTAGGCACAACACCAAACATAGCCCCACCATCGAGTTTAAAATTTCCTGTTTCAATAGGATATAATTTCATGTTTATTAATTTTATGCTGTAAAGTTAAAAATAGTGTAGTAGTTTTAAGTAATTGTTATTTTTTATTGGGTGTTTTTTAACATAAAAAATAAACGAGCACTTTAAATAAACCAAAACTTTTATATCTTCACCTAAGAAAAAAAATGCATGTTAGAACTCGCCGGGATAATTATATTAGGGATATTAGCACAATGGGTAGCTTGGAAATTTAAAATTCCTGCCATTTTGCCTTTAATACTTATTGGATTATTGGTTGGCCCTATTGCGGCAGAATTTTTTTCTGAAGATGGATCTAAATGGATTGAACCCATTTGGAATGGGAGAGAAGGTTTATTTCCGGGTGAAAGTTTATTTTATTTTGTCTCTTTAGCTATTAGTATTATTTTATTTGAAGGTGGTTTAACGTTAAAATTAAACGAAATTAAAAACGTTGCACCTGCCATAACTAAACTTATTACTTTAGGATCTGCGGTTACTTTTTTTGGAGCAGCAATAGCAGCCCATTATACCTTTTATTTAAGTTGGGAAATTTCATTTTTATTTTCATCATTAATTATTGTTACAGGACCAACTGTAATTACGCCCATTTTAAGAAATATTCCATTACCAAAAGATGTCTCTGCGGTGTTAAAATGGGAAGGTATTTTAATAGATCCTATTGGGGCTTTAATTGCCGTATTGGTTTTTGAATTTATTAGTGTAGATGCTGGTGGAGAGTTTACAAAACGTGCCTTTATAGAATTTGGTAAAATTGTATTATTTGGGTTTACATTTGGGTTTACGTTTGCACATGCTTTAAATACTATAATTAATAAAAAATGGATTCCGCATTACTTACTTAATGTTTTTGCTTTAGCCTCTGTATTAGGAGTATTTGTGTTGTCCGATTCTTTTGCTCACGAGTCTGGTCTTTTAGCAGTTGTGGTAATGGGTATGGTTTTAGGAAATTCTAAATCGCCTTATTTAAAAGAGTTACTTTATTTTAAAGAATCGCTTAGTGTTTTATTAATTTCAATCTTATTTATATTATTAGCAGCTAATATTAATATAAGTGATCTATTACTTATTTACAATTGGAATACAGCAGTATTATTTGCTATTGTAGTATTTATAATTAGACCTATAGCTGTATTTTTAAGTACATATAAATCGTCTTTAAAATTAAAGGAAAAGTTATTTGTAAGTTGGGTAGGACCTCGTGGAATTGTTGCTGCAGGTATAGCTTCCTTATTTGGACTAAAGCTTGCTAAAAGTGGTATACAAGATGCAGAATATATTACACCTTTGGTGTTTATGATTGTGCTTGGAACGGTGCTTTTAAATGCCACAACAGCACGTGTCTTTGCTAAATTAATAGGAGTATTTTTGAAAAAATCTGAAGGTATTTTAATTGTAGGTGCTTCTAAATTATCGCGCTTAATTGGTCATTATTTAGAACAAAATGGAAGACATGTGGTTATGATAGATAGTAACCCATTAAACATTAAGAAGAGTGAAGAATTAGGTCTTGAAGCCATTAATACTAACATTTATTCTGATACGTTAATGGATAATATTGAATTGAATGATGTTGGATTTCTTATGGCTTTAACAGCAAGTTCAGACATTAATAAATACGCTATTAATAAGTTTAGTAAGCAATTTGGTGAAAATGGATCGTTTAGATTATTAACGGCTGATGAAATGAATAATGCAGATATAATTCCGCGTGAAGGCTTATTTTCTCAAACCGATGATTTTAATTCTTTAAGTGAAGTTACTCGTAAATATCCTGCGATTAATGAAATTGAAATAAAAGACAAAACACATTTTATAAACTTGTTAAATATTAGTGATTCAGATCCAGATATTATTCCAATTTTTGTTAAAAACCATAAAGGTATTTTAGATATTATTTCTTCTTCAAATAAAGATAAACATACTATAGAACCTGGTTATATTTTAGTGTATTTAGGAAAACCTTTCGATGTCGAGAACATGTAATTTTTTTACTTTTAAAAAGAATATAAACGCTCATGAATAATCTTCATGAGCGTTTTTTATATGTTTAAATTGTATGTAATTACATAAGATGTATTTCTGTAAAATTTTTATCTACAATTAATTCAAAATTAGTTTTTACCTCGTTTAAATTTGGTAAATCAATGGCTACATTATCAACTTCAATTTTTGAAATAGAGAAAGGGAGTCCTATAAATTTCAATTTAAATCGTGTATAAGGCGTTATAAATTTGCCTGTGGTATGTTGCTGTATAATTAACTCGTTGGCCTTGCCATTAAGCTTAAACTTGCTTAAACTATAACGTCCTTTTGTGTAATCATAGCCATCATGTATGTCGTCAAATAATAAAGATTGTGCTTTACCTAATTTATAATGTACTTCTAAGACTACTTCATCAATTTCCTTTTCACCCACATATAGTTGTACCGGATATTTAGGAATAATACTTCCAGCTTTAATAAAAATAGGCATCGTATCTAGATCTGTATCTATCCAAATTTCTCGTCCGCCTTTAATAAGTTCTTTAGTCCAGAAGTTATACCATTTTCCGCGAGGTATATACATACGGCGTCCTTTAGAATTTGGTTCTAAAATGGGGCACACTAAAATGTCGTTTCCGTACATAAATTCGTCTGTACGATAATGGGTTTGAATATCGTCTTGATCGTAAAGTACAAGCGATTTTAATATGGGAATACCTTCATCTAAATATTGCCAAAAAGCAGTATATAAATAGGGGAGAAGTTGGTAGCGTAATTCTATAAAACTACGTACAATATCTGTTACTTCGTCACCAAACATCCAGGGTTCTTGTTCGCCATGATCTCCAGAAGAATGTGTTCTACAAAACGGATGAAACACACCTAACTGAATCCATCGTGCGTACAACTCGCCATTAGGTTGTTCTGCAAACCCTCCAATATCACTGCCTATAAAAGAAAATCCGGAAAGCGACATACGTTGTGCTTGTACATTGGCAATCCATAAATGTTCCCAAGATGCAATATTATCTCCGGTCCAAGACGAACTGTAACGTTGTGTTCCTGAATAGGCCGCTCTTGTAATAACAAACGGACGCTTAGGATATGCAAATTTCTTTAGTCCATGGTAAGTTGCTCTGGCCATTTGCATGCCATATACATTATGTGCTTTTCTATGGCTACATGGGTTTCCTTCGTAATCGTGACGTACATCGTCTGGAAACGTTTTATTTGGAACTTCCATTACAGCAGGCTCGTTCATGTCGTTCCAAACGCCTCTTACACCTATATCTTCTACCAGTTCTTTAAATAAATCAGACCACCAGTCTCTAACTTCTGCTTTAGTAAAATCTGGAAAATAGCATTGTCCTGGCCAAACTTTTCCTTTCATATATGGACCATCTGCACGTTTACAGAAATAATCTTTATCTAAAGCTTCCTGAAACACATGATAATCAGGATCTATTTTAATTCCTGGATCTATAATGACAATGGTTTTAAATCCCTCGTCTGCTAGTTCTTTAACTATACGTTTTGGGTCTGGAAAATAGTCTTTGTTCCAGGTAAAACATCGAAATCCCTCCATATAATCTATATCTAAATAAATGGCATCGCATGGTATGTTTAGCTCTCTAAATTTAGATGTAATTTCTTTAACTTTATTTTCTGGATAATAGCTCCATTTACATTGGTGATAGCCTAAAGACCATAATGCTGGCAATTGATGAGGTTTTCCAGTTAAATCGGTGTAATTTGCAACTACATCTGTCATTTTCGGACCATACATAAAGTAGTAATTCATTTCTCCTCCGTAAGCCCAGAAACTCGTTATATTTTTGCGTTCGTGTGCAAAATCAAAACAGGATTTAAAAGAATTATCGAAAAATATACCATAAGATTTTCCGTGATGTAAACCTGTATAAAACGGAATAGCCTTGTATAAAGGATCTGTATATTTACCAAAAGCAAAGGAGTCTGACACCCAATTTTCAAAACGCTTTCCTTTTAAATTTAAATGATCGGGTTTGTCTCCTAAACCGTAATAACTTTCGCCATCATTAGAGACTTTACTCATTTTTACAATGTTTCCCCCAAAGTCGTAACTTTCTTCCCAATGGTAACCAATCTCATCTTCACAAATTAAGGAGAAGTCTAAACTATCGAAAATAGATATTTTTAAGTTGCTTTTATTAATATTACATATCAGTTTAGATGTAGTTACAATGTAATACTGATCGGTTTCTGTAACTTCTAAATGATTGTATCCGGTTTTGGCATATTTTGTAATGGCATACGAAAAATCGTTTTCAAAATTAACAAAAGATGCATATCGAAAACGTAAAATACTATCGCGAACGATAGTAAGTTGTAAGCTTACACCGTTTTCTGTTTTAAAAAGTAAGGTATTAATATTTTTTTCGTAGAAAACAATATGATTTGGATATTGATTTCCCTTGTGTTCTAATTCTGTATTTATAATCATAGTATATCAATTAGAATGGTATAAAATCTGAAGTAAACTTCAGAGCGCCATCCATACCATGTATTAAAAATACAATTACTTATAATACATGGTATTTTCTTTTAGAACTAAAATTAAACATAATACAAAATAATGTGTTTATTTATATTTAAAAATAGCAATGGCTAAAGGTGGTACTGTTATAGAGGCTTTAAATGGTTTGTTATTCCAAGTTTCTTTTTCAATTTTTATGGTTTTGCTATTTAAAACACCACTACCACCAAATGTGGTATTATCACTGTTAAAAACTTCTATTAATCGTCCAATTCTGGGTACACCAATATTATAATTTTTGTGACTATTAGGTGTAAAATTACATACAACTATAAGGTCGTTTTCTGAATTATGTCCTTTTCTAATGTAAGATATAACTGCGTTTTGATGATCGTCGTAACTTATCCATTCAAATCCTTCTTGGCTAAATCCTTTTTCATATAAAGCCGGCGTATTTTTATATAATGTGTTTAATGTTTTAACATACGCTTTGGTGTGTATATGCGGATTAAATTCTAGCAAATTCCAATCTAAACTACTTAACGAATTCCACTCGTTGTACTGCCCAAATTCAGAACCCATAAATAACAGTTTAGTTCCGGGATGTGTATACATATATCCGTAAAGCAATCTTAGGTTAGCAAAACGTTGCCATTCGTCTCCTGGCATTCTACCGAGTACAGAATTTTTTCCGTATACTACTTCATCATGGGAAATTGGAAGCATAAAATGTTCTGAAAATGCGTATGCTAAACTAAAGGTAATATCGTTTTGGTGGTAACTTCTATATATAGGATCTTTTTTAAAATAGCCTAAAGTATCGTGCATCCAACCCATCATCCATTTCATTCCAAAGCCTAATCCACCAAATTCAACTTTATTGGTAACACCAGTATAAGCTGTAGATTCTTCTGCTATAGTTTGTACGCCATCACACATGGAATATATGGCTTGATTACATTCTTTTAAGAATGAGACGGCTTCAAGATTTTCGTTACTGCCGTAAATATTTGGTTCCCATTCGCCATCTTCTCTAGAATAATCTAAATAAATCATAGATGCTACGGCATCTACTCGTAAAGCATCTACATGATAATTTTGTAACCAATATATGGCATTACTTATTAAAAATGAACGAACTTCTGGACGGTCGTAATTAAATATTAAACTTTTCCAATCTTGGTGGTATCCTTTTCTAGGGTCTGGATGCTCGTATAAATTAGATCCATCAAAATAGCCTAAACCATGAGCATCTGACGGGAAATGGGAGGGAACCCAATCTAAAATTACTCCAATATCTGCTTGGTGAAAGGCATCTATAAGTTGCATAAATTCTTGAGGTGTACCAAATCGTGATGTAGGAGCAAAGTATCCTGTAATTTGATAGCCCCATGAGGGATCGTAAGGATATTCCATAATAGGCATAAACTCTACATGAGTAAAATTCATGTCTTTTACATAGTTTACTAAAGTTTTAGAAAGTTCTTTATAGGTTAAAAAACAATCTTCTTCAACATTACGCATCCAAGATCCTAAATGTACTTCGTAAACCGCATAAGGTTTGTCTAAGTTATTTTTGTCTTTACGGTAAGACATCCAACTTTTATCTTTCCATTTATAATCTGAATGGTCCCAAACTATAGATGCAGTTTTAGGGGGCTGTTCACAACGTATCCCGTAAGGATCTGCTTTTTCTGTTTTTATATCGTTATTATGGCTAGTAATAGCATATTTATAGAGACTACCCTTACCAATATTTGGGATAAAGCCTTCCCAAATTCCGCTAGAATCCCAACGCACATAAAGCGGATGCTCTTCAGAGTTCCAGTAATTAAAATCTCCAATAACTGAAACTGATTTTGCGCTTGGAGCCCAAACTGCAAAATAAGTGCCTTTTTCACCTTCGCAGGTTATTAAATGAGATCCAAATTTTTCGAATAAATTATAATGTTTTCCAGATTTAAATAAATTAATATCAAAATCTGAAAATAAGCTAAACGGTATAACCTTTGCCATAGTTGTTTGTTGTAAATCGCTTCAAATTATTTTGAAGTGAAAAAATAAAGATACTTTAGGTGTTATAGTACAAACCCTGATGGTACAACAGCTCCTTTTTTAATAACTACAATACCATCTCTAATTACATAAAGATCGGTTTCTGTATCTTCTAAATGTTTACCTCCGTTAATTGTAACGTCATCTCCAATTTTACTGTTTTTATCAATAATAGCATTATTAATAACACAACGTTCACCAATTCCAACAAGGATTTTAATGTGGTTTTTATCTATTTCTTCTAAGGTTTCATAATAATCTGATCCCATAATATAAGAATTTGTAATTACGGTATCTTTTCCTATACGAGCGCGTATACCGATTACAGAGTGTTCAATTTTAGAGGCGTGAATAATACAACCTTCTGCAATAACAGCTTTATTTAAAGTGGTTCCTGCTAATTTAGTGGTTGGTAGCATTCTTGCATGGGTATAAATACGCTGTGAGGTATCGTATAAATTAAATTTAGGAATATCGTCTGTAAGTCCTAAGTTCGCTTCAAAGAAGGATTCTATTGTTCCTATATCGGTCCAGTAGCCTTCATATTGGTAGCTATAAACGGGACGTTTTCCAATAGCTTGAGGTATAATTTCTTTACCAAAATCGTTAGTAGAAGGATCGTTCATTAAGTCTACTAAAAGCTGTTTATTAAACACGTATATACCCATAGAGGCTAAGTAGTGACGTCCTTCTTTCTTCATTTCTTCACTAACTTCAGATTCCCATCCTTTAATTAATTCGCTGTTAGGTTTTTCAATAAATGAAGAAATCATGCTATTTTCATCGGTTTTTAAAATTCCGAAAGCTGTACCATCTTTTGCATTTACAGGATAAGTTGCTACACTAATTTCTGCGCCACTTTGTATGTGTTTTTCTATTAATTCATTAAAATCCATTTGGTATAACTGATCGCCAGAAAGAATTAAAGCGTACTCAAAATCATTTCTTAAAAAGTGATGCATACTTTGTCTAACAGCATCTGCGGTACCTTGAAACCAATCGCTATTACCTAAAGTTTGTTCTGCTGCTAATACGTTAACAAAAGCAGAACTAAAAAAGCTAAAATGGTAGGTATCTTTTATGTGGCGGTTTAATGATGCAGAATTAAACTGTGTTAAAACAAACATACGTTTAATGTCTGAATTGATACAGTTAGAGATGGGAATATCTACTAATCGATATTTTCCTGCAATAGGGACAGCTGGTTTAGATCTGTCTTCGGTTAATGGGAAAAGTCGTGAGCCTTGACCTCCTCCTAAAATGATAGATAGTACTTTGTTGTTAATCATAAAAATGGATTTAATGAGTTATACACGTTTAAATATGATTGTGCCGAAGCATGCCACGAATGGTCTATGGCCATAACTTCTGCTCTAGTTTGTTTAAATATATCTGAATCGTAAAATTCTGAAGCCCGCTCAATGGCTTCACAAACTTCTGATATGGTAACACCGTTATGACAAATTCCAAATCCGTCATCATAAAGATCTTCTACAGTATCTTTTAAACCTCCAATATTATTAACTATTGGAATTGTCCCGTATCGTAATGCATACATTTGGTTTAATCCGCAAGGTTCTACTCGTGACGGCATTAAAAGAAAATCGGCTCCAGCATAAATAATATGCGAAAGTTTTTCGTCGTAGCCTATGTATGCGTTGTATTTATCTGGAAATTTTTCTTTTAAGTTTATCAGGTCGTTTTCGGTGTGTTTTTCACCAGAACCTAATAATAGTATTGAGATGTCGTTGCCAAATAATGATTCTGAAAAAATCTTTGAAAATAAATCGGCTCCTTTTTGTTCTACCAAGCGCCCAATAAAAGCAATAAGTGGTCTGTTTACATCTAAGTTAAATTCTTTACACAGCCAGGCTTTATTTTTTTGTTTGCCTTCAGCAATAGTTTTTTGAGTATAGTTTTCAATAATTAAAGGGTCTGTTTCTGTGTTCCAAACAGAGGTGTCTATCCCGTTTAATATACCAATACATTTAGCATGTTCGTCACTTAATAGCGATTCTAAACCATTAGCATTCTCTTTGAGTTCATCCATATAGCTAGGTGATACCGTAGTTACTACCCAAGCACATTTAATGGCTGCTGCCATAGGGTTTATAACATGGTTCCAATCTAACAATCCTACATGGCTAAATTTAAATTCAGGTATTAGACTTACTAAATCGTGTGAAAACCAACCCTGATATTGTGCATTATGAATTGTAAAGGCCACAGGGACTTTTCTTAGCATAGAATATCTAAAAGATTCTTGCATCATAAAAGGAACTAACCCCGTATGGTGATCGTGACAGTGAATAACGTCTGGAATGGTATCGCCTTGAGCAATCCAATCTAAAGCTGCAATTTGAAATGCTAAAAAACGTTCTGTATCATCTGAGGTGTAAACAAAATCTGTATATAAAAGCTCTGGGACATCTACAAAAAAGATATCGAAACCTAAATCGTTTTCATGATCTTTTAATGTTAAGATCCTGAAATCGTAATCTGTTTCACCTAATAAAATGGTATCGTTATATACGGCTTTAAAACAATGCGATTGTGTGTACTTGTTTTTATAAAAAGGCATTATAACCTGACTAGTAGCTCCTAGTTCATTCTGGTATTTTGGTAGTGCGCCTAAAACATCTGCTAAACCGCCTACTTTGGCGATTGGATAGCATTCGGCACTTAGATGAGTGATTATCATAGCTTATAAAAAAATGGCATTTCTCTATAAACTTAAAAAGATTATTTCAATTCATTATTATGATTATAAAACAATTATGAAAAAAAATGTTATTTTGAATAAATATCAGTTATGTTTTTGGACTGTAATGTTTTAAATATTTAAAAATCAAGATATATATTTGGTTTAAAGTGTAGTATTTAATTTGTATTTAAAACAAAAAAAACTGCCTTTAAAGACAGTTTTTTATAATTATAAAGGGTATTATTTTTAGTCGTTTAATTTTAAAACGGCCATGAATGCTTGTTGTGGAATTTCTACATTTCCAACTTGGCGCATACGTTTTTTACCTTTCTTTTGTTTTTCTAAAAGTTTACGTTTTCTAGAGATATCTCCTCCATAACATTTTGCGGTTACATCTTTACGTAATGCTTTTATAGTTTCTCTTGAAATAATTTTTGCTCCAATTGCTGCTTGGATTGGAATATCGAATTGCTGACGCGGAATTAATTCCTTTAATTTCTCACACATTTTCTTCCCAATATTTTGTGCATTATCGGCATGAATTAAAGCTGAAAGCGCATCTACGGGTTGTGCATTTAATAAAATATCCAGTCTTACTAATTTTGAGGTTTTCATACCAATAGGATGGTAATCGAAAGACGCATACCCTTTAGATACCGTTTTTAAACGGTCGTAAAAGTCGAATACAATTTCGGCTAAAGGCATATCAAACGTTAACTCTACACGTTCTGGTGTTAAATAGGTCTGATTTAAAATCATACCACGTTTTTCAATACAAAGCGACATTACATTTCCTACAAAATCTGCCTTTGTAATAATGGTTGCTTTTATGTAAGGTTCTTCAACTCTGTTAACGGTTGATGGTTCTGGTAAGTCTGATGGGTTATTTACTATTAATGGGACATCAGGATTTTTGTTTGTATAGGCGTAATAAGACACGTTGGGTACTGTGGTAATAACCGTCATATCAAACTCACGCTCTAAACGTTCTTGTATAATTTCCATGTGTAGCATTCCTAAGAATCCACAACGGAAACCAAAACCTAAAGCGGCAGAACTTTCTGGAAAAAATACTAAAGAGGCATCGTTTAATTGTAATTTTTCCATAGAGTTACGTAACTCCTCGTAATCTTCTGTATCAACAGGGTAAATTCCTGCAAAAACCATGGGTTTTACATCTTCAAATCCTTCAACAATATTTGTTGTTGGTTTTTCAAAATCTGTAATGGTATCTCCAACTTTTACTTCTTTAGCGGTTTTAATACCGGTAATTAAATACCCTACATCTCCTGCTTTTACACTTGTTTTAGCTACTTGAGTGAGTTTTAAGGTTCCTACTTCGTCTGCAAAGTATTCTTTATTTGTAGCGACAAATTTAATTTTTTGTCCCTTTTTAATTTCACCATTAAAGACTCTAAAATAAGTCTCTATACCTCTAAATGTATTGTAAACCGAGTCAAAAATTAAGGCTTGAAGAGGCGCTTCTGGATCTCCTTTTGGAGCAGGAATACGTTCAATTACGGCTTCTAAAATTTTGTCTATTCCAAACCCCGTTTTACCACTGGCATGTATAACATCTTCCGGTTCGCAACCTAAAAGATCAACAATATCGTCTGTAACTTCTTCAGGGTTGGCACTTGGTAAATCTACTTTATTAAGAACGGGGATAATTTCTAAATCATTTTCTAAAGCCAAATACAGATTTGAAATGGTTTGGGCTTGTATACTTTGTGCCGCATCTACAATTAAAAGGGCACCTTCGCAAGCTGCTATAGATCGAGAGACTTCATAAGAGAAATCGACGTGGCCAGGAGTATCAATAAGGTTTAATACAAATTGTTCGCCTTTATAGATATAATCCATTTGTATGGCATGCGATTTAATGGTAATACCACGTTCGCGTTCCAAATCCATATTATCTAGTAATTGGTTTTGTTTTTCGCGTTCGGTAACCGAACCTGTATAATCTAATAAACGATCGGCTAATGTGCTTTTACCGTGATCTATGTGTGCAATTATGCAAAAATTTCTGATGTGCTTCATAAAGAAAACTATACCTTGCTTTAATCTGCAAATATAGCAGAAATAGATTAGCAATTTAATATTTTTTAAAGACTAGTTACAATGCTCTATAACTTTAATTTGCCAGATGGAGGTCTATTAAATATATTAGATGATTTAATGCTACATTTGAGTAATCATTTTTGCTATTATGTCAATTAAATTTTCTGTTCTTTTTATTTTCTCTACATTTTTTTGTTATTGTCAAGACATTAAAATAACAGGTCAGATTGTAGATCAATCTAATAAGCCTATTGCTTATGCCAATGTTATTATAATCAATGCAATTAATGAATCTGATGTGAAGGGTACATTAACTAATGATAAAGGTTATTTTGAAATTAAAAAGTTACAATCTGGCTCTTATAATTTAGATATTAGTTTTATAGGCTATTCTCATTACAAAACGACCATTGAGTTAAAATCTTCTACCCATTTACAGACTATTACTTTAGGAGAATTTAATGAGACATTAGATGCTGTTAATATTTTTGCTAAGCGCCCTACCTATAAAAAACAATCAGACCGTATAATTTTTAATATTGAAGAAACGTCTTTAACCGAAGGTAGTGTGATGGATGTTTTAAAAAGTACACCAGGTATTTTAATTATTAATGATGAAATCAGTGTTAGAAACAGTGCAAACATTATTTATTTAATAAATAATAAACGGGTGTATTTAACTGGAGAAGATTTACAACAATTGTTAGCAGGAACCACAGCTACCAATGTGCAATCCGTAGAAGTTATAACAAATCCGCCAGCAATTTACGATGCAGAAGGATCTGCCGTTATTAATATCACCATGAGTAAAAACCTAATTGTAGGTTATAATGGTAGTGTTTACGGAAATTATACGCAAGGGATATATCCTGGAATTAATGTAGGGACAAATCACTTTTATAAAACAGACAAAATAAGTGTGTTTGCAAACTATTCTTATGAAGAACGAAAGAAAAATAGAATAAACACCAGCGAAATTAATTTTATAGAAAACAATACTGTTGTTGGACAATGGACAGATAAAATTGATAGAAATACCAGTTCAAAATCACATCAATTAAATACAAATTTAGATTATACAATTAATGATGCAAATGTTATTTCCTTTTTTGGTAATTTAAACCTGACACCTTATTGGAACAGAAAAGCAAATATGACCACTCAAGCCATAGATTCGTCATTTATTTCTAAAAATAATATAGACGATACTAAAACTAATGTAGCTTTAAATTTAGATTATATTAATACGTCTGAGGATGGAAATACGTTTTCTGTAAACATGCATCATACTCATTATGATTATGACAGACAACAAGACATGAATTCTAAATATTACGATATTAATAATGTTTTTACTCGTGATAATATTTTTAATTCTAATTCTGTGCAGAATACTTATATTTATTCGGGCCAAGCAGATTACAGTACTTTTTTAAACAAGGATATCGCTTTAAGTTTTGGAGCCAAAGTCTCTTTAATAGATTCTAAAAGTAGTATAGATCAATTTTATTTAGAAGGCGATCGTTTTGTAATTGATGAAATAAATAGCGGTACTTTTGATTATAATGAAATGAATTATGCTACTTATGTAAACTTGTCTAAATCATGGGATACATGGAGTTTATCTGCAGGTTTAAGAGGTGAATTTACAGATGCAGAAGGCAAATTATCTAGCCTTTACACACTAAACTCTTTTAATTATTTAGAGCTCTTTCCAACCTTTAATGTCTCTCACGATTTTAATGAAGATAATAGTTTAGGACTGTCTTATGGTAAACGTATAGAGCGTCCTTCATATGCGTCATTAAATCCGTTTAAATATTATTTTAACGATTATACCTTCTTACAAGGAAACCCAAATTTAGAACCTACAATTTCTCATTTAACAACCTTATCATATACGTTTAAAAGTATTTATACTTTTGAATTGTATTATAGGTTTGAAGATAAACCAACATCAGAATTAGTATTTCAGGATAATGAAACCAATCAGATTTTTTACTTGCCTACCAATTTAGATAAATCTGTAGATTTTGGTTTTGATTTTCTCATGTATCAGCAGTTTACCCATGTGTGGTCTGTATATGTAGTAAATTCTATTTTTCATAATAAAACGTATTTTGAAGCTATAGAAAGCGGAAATTCTATTGAGACTAACGATATGTGGTCCATGTATACTAATATTATGAACTTTTTTTCCTTTACTGAAGATCGAAGTTTGAGCGGAGAAATATCAGTATTATATATGTCTCCTATGATTAACGGATCTTCAGATATTTCTTCTAGAGCGCAAATAGATCTAGGCTTAAAAAAAAGCTTTAATAATGGTAAATGGGTAGCGTCTTTAAAACTCAATGATATTTTTAAAACTTCAAATTTCACCGTTAAAAACAAATATTTAAATCAGGATAATACCTATAATAATAAATACGATAATCAATATTTTCGTTTTGGCCTGCGTTATAACTTCGGAAACACTAAACTTTCAACCAACGAAAAAGAAGAAAAAGAAATAAATGAAAGAAATCGATTAAGTTCAGAAAGCACAAATAATTAGTCCAGTTCTATGTGATTGATTTATAATATACTTAACTATCAATTTAATTTGAATTATTTATGTTATTTTTGAATAACCATTTTTCATTTTATGTCTTTAAAACTAACTTATCTATTTTTACTGTGTTCTTATTTTTGTGTCTCTCAAGAAATTAAAATTTCTGGTAAGGTTTTAGATAATAATAACTTACCCATATCTTACGCGAACATTATTTTGATAAATACCCAAGATGAAAGTAATATTTTAGGAACTATAACAAATGAAAGCGGATATTTTGTAATAGAAGATATACCGTCTGGAACTTATAAAATAGATATAAGTTTTGTAGGTTATTCTGCTTACAGTTCAGAATTGATTATAGATAAAGTGCTATATTTAAAACCCGTTATTTTACAAGAAGCATCTCAAGACGAACTTAAAGTTATTGAAGTTCATGTAGATGATGAACCTAATGAATAGTCTAAAAATTACATTAATTACATCCTATTCTAATTTTACACCGTAAGAATTTAACATATTGTATTAACACCTTAATATACAAATCAGTACAGGTATAGTGTAAATTCTATCATTTTAAGTATTTTTGCTCACTCAAAAAATACATATTTTGGTTAAAATAGATACTATAGAACTTCCCGATTTTCCATTGCTTTTAGCTCCTATGGAAGATGTTAGCGATCCACCTTTTCGAGCACTTTGTAAAGAACAAGGTGCAGATGTGGTATATACAGAATTTATTTCTAGCGAAGGTTTAATTCGTGATGCAGCTAAAAGCACCATGAAATTAGATATTTACGAAAAAGAACGTCCTGTTGGAATTCAAATTTTTGGAGCTAACCTAGATAGTATGCTACAAACTGTAGATATTGTAACCGATTCTAAACCAGATATTATTGATATTAATTTTGGTTGTCCTGTAAAAAAAGTAGTTTCTAAAGGTGCTGGTGCAGGGATTTTAAAAGATATAGATTTAATGGTAAGTTTAACCGAAGCCATGGTTAAGCGTACACATTTACCAATAACAGTAAAAACACGTTTGGGTTGGGATCATGAGTCTATACGTATTCTTGAAGTGGCCGAGCGTTTACAAGATGTAGGCTGTAAAGCAATTTCAATTCACGGGCGTACGCGTGCACAAATGTATAAAGGAGATGCAGATTGGGGGCCAATTGCTGAGGTTAAAAACAACCCGCGAATGCACATTCCTGTTTTTGGGAATGGTGATGTAGATACGCCTGAAAAAGCTATGAAAATGCGCGATGAATATGGATTAGATGGCTGTATGATTGGACGCGCAAGTATAGGAAATCCGTGGTTTTTTAAACAGGTAAAACATTTTTTTGAAACAGGAGAACACCTTGCTCCAATTACGATCCAAGAACGTGTAGAAGCCGCTAAGCAACACTTACAAATGGCAATTGATTGGAAAGGAGAAACATTAGGTGTGTTTGAAACTCGACGTCATTACACAAACTATTTTAAAGGAATTCCACACTTTAAAGAATACCGTCAAAAAATGGTTACTAGCGATGTTTCTAAAGATGTATTTGAAACGTTTGATCTGGTCTTACAAGATTTTTCTGATTATACCTTTGAGCATTAAGAGTACGAGTTAATTAAGGAAATGGGAGTATTGGTTTGCAAACTAAGGGTTACTATGGTATAATTTAGATTTAAGAGTAATAGCGTTGTGGCAATATTTTTATAAAAAGCTAAATTTAAATAGTTTCAATTAAAGATTTAGAAATTCTTACAGAAGCAATTTTTGATGCTATAATTCCTAGTACAGATATAGTAAGTAACACTACAATTATGTTAGTAAGAGTGATGGTTACTGGGTATGGTAAGCTTGGTGTAATCATAACTAAAGAAAAAGCTTGTTGTAATCCTACAATAATTAGCCCAATAATTAATCCAACACCACCTCCAAATACAGCCATTAAACTCCCTTGATAGAAAAATATACGTCTAATTTCTTTCACGGAAGCACCAAGTTTATAAAGTGTACTTAATGTTTTTTTCTTGTCAAGAATCATCATAACTATAGATCCAATTACATTAAATAGTGCAATAATTAATACCAAAGTAAATATTAAATATACAGCAAGATTCTCTGTATTTAACATTTTGTAGAGTGCATCATTTAATTGAACACGATTTTTAATTGTAAATTGGTCTCCAAGAATAGCTTCAAGTTCAGTTTTAACTTTGGTTTCATCGCTGTTCGGATTTAATTTAAATTCTACAGCAGAAATTTGATTGGGTTTGTATCCTAATAGATCTCGAGACATATTAAATGTGGTATACACATAGGTTTCGTTCAAAGTTTCATTAACATCAAATAAGCCTACATTTATACACTCTATGGCATTAAAAGCACTTTTTGTTGAGCTGATTTGCCCTGTTCCAGGTTTAGGAACGTATATGGTAACCGATTTTCCATAATCTAAAACACCTAATGATAAATGACTAGAAACACCCCATCCAGCAACCATTTGGTTAGTGTTTGGCCTTAACCAACTTCCTTGTACTATTACAGAATCTATAGCATTAACCTGACTGTAATTTTCATCGACACCCTTTATGTAAGCAGGATAATTTTTTTCATCGTAAGATAAAATAACGCGCTCTTCAATGATTTTTGTATAAGAGGCTATACCATCTAAATTTTCTAGGGCGTTAAATTGTGAATCTGTTAAGGTAACCGATTTCCCTTGGCTAGGAATAGCCTTTAAATCGGGATCGATTATTGTAGAAAATTTTAAAGTAAAATCTTTTAAACCAGCAAATCCAGAAAGGACTATAAATAAGGAAGCCGCTCCCAAAATAACTCCAACAGCAGCAATTATTGTTATAAAATTAATAGCATTGTTGCTGCTTTTAGAGCGCAAATAACGTTTGGCGATGTACAGCGAGAAATTCAATCTAAGATTTTTTGCGTTTTCCTAATAGTTCAGGGTCATTAATTGGGTTGTCTATTCCTTTTAAAGAGCGTTCTATTTGGTCTATGTATTCTAAAGAGTCATCAACAAAAAATTCTAAATTAGGCATTCTACGTAATTGATGTTTTGTACGTTGTGCTAATTCATGTCTAATTAATGGTGTATTAGAGCGAATGCCTTCTAACAATTCTTTAGCTTTATTATTAGGAAAAATACTTAAATATACTTTAGCTATGGACAAATCTACCGTTACATTAACTTTAGATACCGATATAAGAATGCCCTGCATGCCTCCTTGAGTTGCGGCACTTTGTAATACATCTACTAAATCACGTTGTAAAACCGAGCCTATTTTTTTTTGTCTATTACTTTCCATGGTGCAAAAATAGTTGATATTTAAAGATAATAATAGTTTTGCATGTAAAATTTACATCTTATTATAAAAGTATAACTTCTTTAATACACAGTCTACTACGAGAAAAGAGTATATAATTGACCTTTTAAATATTATATTTTATAAAAGTAATTAGAAAAAGGCTTGCAGTATTTTAAAAATAATAGTAATATTGCACTCCAATTTTGAGGTCCTATAGCTCAGTTGGTTAGAGCACCTGACTCATAATCAGGTGGTCCCTGGTTCGAGCCCAGGTGGGACCACTTCAATATTGTTAAAGCCTTTCGAGAAATCGAAAGGCTTTTTTTGTTGTAGTAATATAAAAACAATAGGCATACTTCTATATGTTTTAGTGTAAAGACTAAAACATATAGAAAAAAATAAATCCACCAATTATTGCTATAGACACTATAGAACCTACAAAGGCAGCTACAGCTTTAGGTTTTAACATAGACGATACTATAGCTATCTCGGGTAAACTAGCCCCAGTACCACCAATTAGTAATGCCATGGCGGAGCCCATACTCATGCCTTTACCTATTAAAACACTTAATAGCGGAATAGCCATTTCTATTCTAAGATATAATGGCACGCCAATAATTGCAGCTAATAATATGGCTAACGGATTATCATTACCTAGGTATTTTTCAACAAAAGAATCTGGAACAAACACAACAGAAATAGCACTTATAATTGCGCCTAATAAAATATAAGGCATAATGCGTTTAAAAAGAGACCAAGCAAAATCTAGCGCTTCTTTTACTTTTTTATTTTTAATAGTTGTAAATGGCGTACTAGTCGAGGTACAACTTGTTTGTTGAGGTTTTGGTGTGCAAGTTGAAATTACGGTTACTGGCTCTGTAATCTGTACTGTTTGCGAGCACGAACTTGGTTTGGATTGTTGTTCAGTACAAGTGTTTTCGTTTTGTTTCTTTCCTATAGTTTTTACGTGGTTTACAAGCGATGTGTTACCAACAATTGTCCCAAAAACAATTGCTCCAAAAAATACAACCAGAAAATACACCGCAGCTACTTTTAAACCAAACACTGTAAATACAAATGCTACAACAACAAAGTTTGCTAAGGGTGCTGATAATAAAAAAGAAAAAACCATAGATAAAGGTGCTCCCATTTCTAACATTCCCATAGACACCGGTACCATAGAGGCACTACAAAAAGGAGTTGGAATTCCTAATATGGCACCCATTATACCACTAAATTTACCAGTTTTGCTTAATCGTTTCTGTAGTTTTTCTTGGGGAATATAAGCACGTATAAACCCAGTTAGTAATGATACAAAAGCAATAATAAAAAATAAGGCTACACTTACATGAATAAATTCGTCTAGTGCAATTTTTAAATTTTCATTCATTTTAAATAGTTATAAAATTAGTAAATAATAATTAACATATGCTTTATAGTGCATATGTTTAGGTTTAAAAAAAACTAATACAATTTATTCACCTTGTTATATTAGTTTTCGCGTATTAAAAGTTTTTGTTTGCAACGTTTTATTTCGGTTTTCATATCATTTTCAGAAATAGTACTCACCGCTCTCTTTATGTGATTTAAAAATTCACTATCTGTGTTGTTAATAAAATAATAAACCCATTTACCTTCCTTACTTTCGTTTAAAATACCAGCTTTACTTAATATACGTAAATGACGTGAGACATTATATTGTGGCACATTTAAAACATCTATAATTTCTGATACGCAAATTTTAGAATCTACATTTATTAATAACCAAATAATTTTGAGCCGAGTGATTTCAGATAAGGCTTTAAAAACGGAAATACTATTTTCTATACTGGTTTTCATTTACTAAATATGTGTTTTTATTATATGCGAAAAAATGCATATGTTACAAATGTAGCTATTTCACTCTAACATACAAAATGCAATGTTATTAAAAAGGAATAGGGAACGATATCAATTTAAAAATAGAGTCTTTTATTAAATTAAAAATTAAAATCTAAAATAAGTCAATGTGTGTTTAAATATTCCATATTAATTCTTAAATTAATGAGTTATATAGGTGGATCCAGAGCATATATTTTATATTTGATTTTAAATTGATGGATGTTTACAATTCATTTAATGGGTTTTAATGAACAATCTAATTCCAACCTGAATTTATGAAAATAAATAAATTTATACTATTAATAATAGTACTT
Organism: Formosa sediminum; assembly: GCF_007197735.1. Taxonomy (GTDB): domain Bacteria; phylum Bacteroidota; class Bacteroidia; order Flavobacteriales; family Flavobacteriaceae; genus Formosa; species Formosa sediminum. The sequence goes on along the minus strand of NZ_CP041637.1, from coordinate 881,361 downwards.
ATAGGTTTTACTACTTGCAAAAAAAAGGAGTCCAATCATGCCAAAAATTCTGAAACAGCTGAAGTAATAATTCCTGTGAAGAGTGAAAATTTTATTGCCGAAGGATTGGCCGAACCTATTACTATTGTTAGTAGAACTTTATCTGATGGCACTACAGCAGATTGTTTTAAAATAGTAACAACAGCAACACCAACAGATCATGAAATGGGACCGTGGTGTCCAACTAATATTACAGATGATGCTTCTGCAGGTGGTATATGGCTAGAAGACGGTAAAGTATATGATGTAGATGGAGAATTTGTTAAAAATTTGGCTACATTTTATGAAGATGATACTTGGATGTTATACGACAAAGAAACAGGCGAAATCACTAAAACAAAAACTAAACAAGAGTGTGAAGAAGCTGCTAATCCTAATGTTGGAGAAGAATATAAAAATTTTTGTGTAGAGTGTTTACCTTCTTATTTAGGTGAAATAACACACACATATTATATTCCTGTAACTCCTAAAAAAGCCGAAAAAGCATATAGTTTTTCAAGAGGAGGTGGTAGAGGTCCTGGTGGGCCAGATGGACATGAAAGACCAGAACATCCTGAAAAAGGAGAACGCCCTGAAGGCGGAAGACCTCCAGAAAATGAATCGGGTATGCCTTCTAACAGAGGATTAGCATTTAATGGTGTTGTTTTTAATGCACCTGCTCCTGTTGATAACATTTTAGGTGCTTATACTATTGCTCCTTTTGATGATGCCGGCGGACATATAAACTTAAACGAAGGTTATCATTATCATGCTGCAACTGGAGTGTCTAAAAATATTGAACAAAAAGATGGTCATGCACCCATGATTGGCTATGCCTTTGATGGTTATGCAATTTATGCAAATACAGATGCAAACGGAAAAGCAGACACAGATTTAGATGAATCTAGAGGGCACTATGATGAAATAAGAGGTTATCATTATCATGTAGATGAAGCAGGAAGTAATAATTTTATTAACGGTTTAAGAGGTGAATATGCTTTGTAAACAAACACGAACAGTATATAGTGTTCTTGTGTTGTTTTTTGTGAGTTATTTTACCCAAGCTCACAGTCCAGATTTTTCTAATGTTATTATTTCAAAAACAGATAGCGGACAAATCGTTTTACAAATAAATACTTCTTTAACAGCTTTTCAAGAAGAGGTAAATTATATAAATGGGACAGGTGCGTATAACACACCAAAAGCATTTCGAGATTTAGTACTAAAACATTTTTATGCTAATTTTTCAATTGTAATAAATAATAAAGATACCTTACAGTTTAAAGATCCCAAAGTGTTTTTAGGTCATGAAACAAAGCTAGTTACAGAAGTTTTGGGTATGCCTGATAATATTAAAACAATTCAATTAAAAAACGAATTGTTTAAAGATATTCATAATAACCAATCTATAGTTATTTTTCTTTTAGATCAATTTCCAACAACAAAATATACATTAACACAAGATAATAATCATACTTTATATATTGAGTATGTTAATGGAAAATGGCATGAGATAAAAGCCAAAACTAAAACTGAATATTTAAATTTTAAATATGGAATTTTTATAGTCTGTATTATTGTATTTTTCGGGCTGGTATATATAATTAAAAAAAGAAAAGAATTCATTTTTGAAATATAAAAAAAGCGAATCATTAGGTTCGCTTTTTTATTAAAAACAGATCCAACATTCATGAAATCTTACATTTAAAACGAATATGTTATATTTGAAATGATGTGTATCATGTCTTGAATTTTTGTAGCTTCTTAAACAGTAAGTTATTTCGTTTTTGTTTTTACAAACTTGAAAAGTGTTTTATACATTTCTATTACTTTTTTTAATACTAATAATAACCTAATTAATGAAACACTTTTTTTTAAAACCCACATTAGCCTTATGCGCTATAACGGTATTTCTTTCATGTAAAACAGAGCCCAAAACCTCAACTATTTCAGACGTAGATAGTGTTGCAGAATCTAAAAAAGTTAATGTTTTTTTTCAAAAAGCATTTGATAAGCAAGTTGAATTGAACCCTGAATTTCAAACCAGACTTGGAATCAAAACAGATTACGGTAAATTAAATGATAATTCTCCTGAAGCTGAAGTTCGCGACTTGAAAATTAACGAAGCATATTTAGTGTGGTTAACAGACTCTGTAAATGTAGATGCATTATCAGAAGATGCATTGTTAAGCTATACTTTATTTAAACAACGTGTAGAGCATAGTATAAACGATTATAAATACAGGTTACATAATTATCCAGTAAATCAAATGCATGGCGCACAATCAGGTAAGCCTGCTTTTTTAATAAACATGCACCGTATTGATAATGTGGCAGATGCCGAAGCTTATATTTCTAGATTGGAAGCGTTTAAAACATATTTTTCTCAATTGGTAGAAAATTTAAAAGCTCGTGAAGATATAGGTGTTATGCCTCCAAAATTTGTTTACGATAAAGTTATTCAAGATTCAGAAAATATTTTGGTTGGTCAACCTTTCGATGAGTCCGATTCTCAAAGTACGTTGCTTAAAGATTTTACTAAAAAAGTAAATGCATTAGATATAGATGATGCAGAAAAAACAATTTTAGAACAGAAAGCCAAAATAGCCCTATTAGAGTTTGTTAAACCAGCTTATAGCGGACTTATTGCTTTTATGAGAGCCCAAAAAGAGCGTGCCAATACAGATCATGGCGCTTGGAAATTTCCTGATGGCGAAGCCTTTTATAATAATGCTATAAGGAGAACAACTACAACAGATTTAACAGCAAACGAAATACATAATATAGGATTATCTGAAGTTGCAAGAATTCATAAAGAAATGGATGCAATTCGTACTCGTGTAGGTTTTGATGGGACATTACAAGAGTTTTTTCAATTTATGAAAACAGATCAGCAATTTTACTATCCAACAACTGCAGAGGGAAAGGCCGCTTATCTTGATAAAGCCGTTCATATTATAGATAGTATGAAAACAAGGCTGGACGAAATTTTTATTACAAAACCCAAAACAGATATTATGGTTAAAGCTGTAGAGCCGTTTAGAGAAAAATCTGCTGGAAAAGCTTTTTATAATCGTCCAGCTGCAGACGGATCTAGACCCGGAATTTATTATGCAAATTTATACGATATGAGTATGATGCCAACTTACCAAATGGAGGCATTAGCTTACCATGAAGGAATTCCAGGACACCATATGCAACTTGCTATTCAACAAGAATTAGAAAATGTGCATATGTTCAGAAAATTTGGAGGTTATACAGCTTATACAGAAGGTTGGGGATTATATTCAGAATTTGTACCTAAAGAAATGGGGTTTTATTCAGATCCGTATTCAGATTTTGGCCGTCTAGCCATGGAATTATGGAGAGCTTGTAGGTTAGTTGTGGATACAGGAATTCATGCAAAAAAATGGACAAGAGAAGAGGGTATTAAGTATTATACAGATAATACTCCAAATGCAGAGTTAGATGCGATTAAAATGGTAGAACGACACATTGTTATGCCAGGTCAAGCTACAGCATATAAAATAGGAATGCTTAAAATTTTAGAATTACGCAACAAAGCAAATGAAGCTTTAGGAGATAAATTTGATGTTCGCGAATTTCATGAAGTCGTGCTTTCGCATGGTGCAATACCTTTAAATGTTTTAGAAGATTTTGTAGATAATTATATTGCTTCTAAAACAGAAAATAGTGATATTTAAAACTAGCTAAATTTTATTTTTTTTGATAATTTATAAACTTATTAAATTTTTAAAAATTTGTGTGTTTTTTAAAATTAAAAATAAGCTGTAAACCTATACTATTACCGATAAGTTTGTGTCTTTATTCTAGTGCTAATTTTTTAACTTATAGACTTAAAATTAGTGTTTAAAAAAACTACTGGGTTCATTTTTAAATGATGCTTTAATTGAAATAATGTATGACTATAAAAATGTAATTTTAATTATAAATTATAGGTGTAATATCATGCAATAAAAGCATTGTGTTTTTTATACATTCCAGCGGCTAAGTACTTAAAATGTATTTAGCCGTTTGTTTTAATTTTATAATATATATGTTGTTTGGATTCGCTTTTTTATGTGGTAGTTAATTTTTAACTTTAGTAACTAAATAGGTCTGATATAATTTTTATATTAAGATTAAAAGTAATGTACATGAGAAATTATATCGTTATTGGAGGTTCGTCCGGTATTGGAGAACAACTGGTTAATTTACTTGAAGCCGAAGGTTCGCAAGTTACTGCAACCTATCACACCAACATTTGTAAAGACCGAAACCAAGTGAGGTATATACCTTTTGATGCTACTACAGATACTTTGGATTTAGATAGTTTACCATCAGAAATACATGGGGTAGCTTATTGTCCAGGGAGTATAAACTTAAAGCCTTTTCACCGTTTTAAAGAAAGCGATTATGTTGCAGATTTTAAGTTGCAAGTTACAGGTGCAATTAAAGTTATACAGCAACTTTTACCCAGATTAAAAGCGAGTGCAGAAGCCTCTATTGTTTTGTTTTCTACAGTAGCTGTACAACAGGGATTTAGTTTTCATTCGCAAGTTGCCTTGTCTAAAGGCGCTATAGAAGGTTTAACAAGAGCTTTGGCTGCAGAGCTTGCTCCAATTATTCGTGTGAATGCAATTGCACCTTCATTAACAGATACAAAATTAGCTGGTCGTTTGTTAAGCAGCCCAGAAAAGAAAGAGCATCAATCTAAAATGAATCCGCTTAAAAAAGTTGGAGAACCTTTAGATGTCGCTAAAACTGCATTATTTTTGTTAACACCTAATTCATCTTGGATTACTGGACAAATTCTTCATGTAGATGGTGGTGTTTCATCGGTTAAATAATAAAAATTTATCTCCAATTAATTTTAATAAAGCGTTCGTTTTTTTCAAATGCTTTTGGAGTATGCTCTAAGATTTCTACTCTTAAGGCATCTAGTAAGACATCTTTAGAAAAAGTATGGTGGGTAACTAAGCTTACTTCTCTAATTGGTTTCGGTTCTGAAAAAGGAATAACTAATCCCAAATCGGTAGAGTGAATTGCCATTTCTGGTACTAAAGTAAATCCGCCATAATTATCAACCATTTTCTTTAAAGCCTCGATAGACCCGCTTTTAAATTGAATGTTTTTAGTATTTTCAAGTTGTCCACAGATGTTTAAGACCTGATTCCTAAAACAATGCCCTTTTTCTAAAAGCCATATGTTTTTTAAATGTTCTATTTCTTCTATAGAAATTGTTTGCTTCTCAGTATTAAAAAAATCTTTGTGCCCATAAAATATAAATGGCTCGTTGTAAAGTTTAGTTTCTCTTATAAAAGGTTCGTTTAGTGGTGTAACCAGAATACCAATATCTATTTCTTTTTTTTGAAGGGCTTTTATAATGTGGTCACTTTCCATCTCTTCAATTTTTAAAATGGTATTCGGATATTTTTTTGAAATGGAACCAGAAATAAGAGGTATTAAATACGAAGAAATAGTTGGAATTACCGCCATACGATATTCGCCTTCTAGATTTTCTAATTCAATATTTACCATGTTTTTTAATTCGCTTACTTCTCGCAAAATTTCTTTAGATTTTAAAATAAAAACCTCTCCTAAATCTGTGGGTTTTAAAGGAAATTTACTTTTATCGAAAATTAAAAAACCTATTTCTTCCTCTAATTTTTTTACTTGAATGGTAATAGTAGGTTGTGTTACAAAACATTTTTCTGCAGCTGTAACAAAGTGTCTATAAGTGTCTAATGCAATTACATACTGTAGTTGTTGTAAGGTCATATTAAGGTGTGTATTAATTTTAGCAATACAAGTATATAAAGTATTAATTTGATTAATACGTGGTTCTGATTGAATTTTACACCATCCTTATAAATTAAATTGATACAAAAATGAAGAAAAAATTAACAACATTTTTAATGCTGTCTTTCGTTTGGATTGGAATTTCTCAAACCAACGAAACAATAACCACAAATGGAGGTGTTCCGGTAGGAGACAATCAAAACTCCAAAACCGTAGGAGAATATGGACCTGTTTTGTTAGAAGATGTTTTTTTAGTAGAAAAATTAGCAGCTTTCGATAGAGAACGTATTCCTGAACGGGTAGTACATCCAAGAGGTGCTGGTGCCTCTGGGTATTTTGAGGCGACTAAAGATATGTCTGAATATACTCGAGCAGTTCTTTTTTCGGAAGTAGGAAAAAAAACAGATTTGGCTGTAAGGTTTTCTACCGTAATTCATGGTAAAGGATCTCCAGAAACGGCTAGAGATCCAAGAGGATTTGCTGTTAAATTTTATACCGAAGAAGGTAATTATGATATTGTGGGTAATAATTTGCCAATCTTTTTTATTAGAGATGCTATAAAGTTTCCTGATATGGTACATTCACTAAAACCTTCTCCAGTGACGAATAAACAAGATCCAAACAGATTTTTCGATTTCTTTTCAAACGTTCCAGAGTCTACACATATGCTAACTCGTTTGTATACCGATTTAGGAATACCAAAAGGTTACCAATACATGAACGGAAGTAGCGTGCATGGTTATAAATGGATTAATAAAGAAGGAAAAGTAACTTATGTTAAGTACTCTTGGGTATCTAAACAAGGCGAAAAAAACTTAACTGCTGAAGAAGCTGCTGCTCAACAAGGAAAAGATTGGCAGCATGCAACCATGAGTTTGCGAAAAGATATAGAAAATAAAAACTATCCGCAATGGGATTTATATGTACAAATGATTGTGCCTGAAGATATTCATTCATTCGATTTTTGGCCTTTAGATGCGACTAAAGATTGGCCTGCTGAAGAAATTGAAAAAATTAAAATTGGTACGATGACATTAAATGAAAATCCGGTAAATTATTTTGAGCAGGTAGAAAGTATTGCCTTTTCTCCAGGAGCTTTAATTCCAGGTGTAGAGCCGTCTGAAGATAAATTGTTACAAGGACGTTTATTTGCTTATTTTGATACTCAAAGACATCGTTTAGGCCCAAATTTCTTACAGTTAGAAATTAACAAGCCTTTAAAAGATCCTACTAATTATAATTCTGATAGTTGGAATAGTGCTGGTAATAAAAGATTTGAAAATCCAGATGTAAACTATCAGCCAAGTAATAAGGCTGCATTAAAAGAAGACCCGCAATACAAACAGTCGGAAACGACTCTAACTAATGTTACTATTACTCAAAAGAAAATTACAAAAACTAACGATTTTGGGCAAGCAGGAGATTTTTACAGATCTTTAAACAAAGCAGAACAAGATCATCTAATTAAAAATTTAAGTGGAGATTTAGGTCAGGTTACAGATAAAAACATTCAAAAAACTATGATAGGCTATTTTTATAGAGCCGATAGAGATTATGGAATGCGCTTAGCTAAAGCTTTAGGTTTTACACAAAAAGATTTTATGCATTAATACTAGTAATTAAAGAAAGAGGAAGTGTAAACTTCCTCTTTTGTAAAATTAAACATGATGAAACATTTATTGTTATTACTTATTTTTTGTTGTTCAGTAACCATTTATAGTCAATCTGTTTTTGAAGTTTCTAGGGAAGGTTATTTAGAACAACTAAAGGCGCTTTATGCTGCAGATCGTACAATTGTAAATACAGCAGACAGTTATGGGTTTACACCATTAATATTAGCAGCTTATAACAACCAAATAGAAATAGTGAAATATTTACTAGCACATGGCAGTGATGTAAATGCAAAGGATACTTCGGGTAACACCGCTTTAATGGGAGTTTGTTTTAAAGGTTATATACAAATTGTTAAACTCCTTGTAGAGCATGGTGCAAATGTAAACCAACAGAATTTTAATGGGGCTACAGCTTTAATTTATGCAAGTACATTTGGTCATACAGAAATTGTAGCATATTTACTTAAAAAACGAGCAAATAAAAGAATTACAGATAATAGAGAAAATACGGCTTTAAAACATGCTGAAATGCAAGGTAATTCTGAAATTATTGCACTTTTTTTAGATTAAATATTAATAATTTATAATAAATAATTATAAATATGGCTGTTTTTAAATTAAAGACAATTTTGTCTTCTGAAAAAACCTTTAATTTTCTCTTTTAGTAGGAAAAATGAATTTATTTTTGCATAACAATTCTTACAAACTTTTTTTAAAGCAAAAATAAAAAATGAGGCAGCCCTTATATACATCAAGCATTACATATTATATTTTGTTAGGTATACTTTTTATTATACCATTTTCGGAGGTATATGCACAGAAAGAAATTAACGTAAATTATGTTACAGATAATGCATTTAAAATAGATGGAGTTTTAGACGAACCCATGTGGGAACATGCTATCCCATCAAGTCACTTTACAGAGTATTTTCCTACAGACACAAAAGAAACTGCCTATCAGACAGAGTTGAGAATGCTTTATAATGAAGAGTATTTATATATAGCTATTACAGGGTATGCACCTGGAAAAGATTATAAAACGCCATCTTACGAAAGGGATTTTAGTATTAGTGGAGCAGATATAATAAATCTTATGTTTGATACGTATCGAGACCGCACAAATGCTTTTTTATTTGGAATTAATCCTTTTGGTGTCTTAAGAGAAGGTATCATTTATGGTGGTGGTGTAGATGGTGATTTAGATTTAAATTGGAATACTAAATGGCTTGGGGAATCTAAAATTTATGACGGTTATTTTATTTCAGAGGTAAGAATACCCATGTCTGCTTTTAAGTTTAAAGAAGGAGTGACATCTTGGAAATTTAATGTCATGAGATCAGATACACAATCTAATACTAAAAGTTCATGGTCTAAAGTACCCCAAAACTTAAACCAGTTTAATATGGGGTATTTTGGGAATTTAATTTTTGAAAGACCATTAAAACAAACTAAAAGTCCAATTTCTGTAATTCCTTATGTCACACCTTCGTTTAATAAAGATTATGTTAATAATGAAGAGTCTTTTGAGTTTAAGGCAGGTTTTGATGCTAAAGTCCCTGTAAAAAATAGTTTCATGCTAGATTTAACTGTGAATCCAGATTTTTCTAGTGAAGATGTGGTTGCTAGTCAAAATAATGTCACACAGTTTGAAATTAAACAAGACGAAACACGTCAGTTTTTTATTGATAATGGCGATTTGTTTAATGCTTTGGGAGATACAGATAATGCACTTCCTTTTTATTCTAGACGTATTGGTGTAGATACAGATAGTGATGGTAACACGGCAATTATTGATGTAAATGCAGGAGCAAAATTTACGGGTAAATTGAATAATAAGTTACGTATTGGAGCTTTAGATGTACAAACTGGTGGTTATAAGTCTGGTTATATACCTGCAAACAATAATTTAATTGTAGCAGCAGAACAAAAGGTACTTAAAAAATCTAATTTAAGTTTGTTTTTTGTAAACAGACAAGCAACAAACTATAATGAGGTGTATGATGGTGTGGCCGATACTATAAGTAGAAAAACAAAATACAATCGAGTAGTTGGATCGGATTTCACATATTATTCAGAAGACAATAGTATAGATGCCAAATTTTTCCTTCACAAATCGTTTACACCCGGTATAACATCTAATGCTATATCTGCAGGTACAGATATAAATGTAGAGAAAAGAAAATATGCTTTAGGGCTTAAAACTCAGTATGTAGACAAAGGCTTTCAATCGGATTTAGGCTATACTAAACGAACAGACATATTAAGAGCAAATCCATCGGTTGATTATAATTTATATCCAGAAAAAGGACCATTTAATACTATTATTTTTAACGCCAGTAATAATTCGTATTGGACAGCTTCAGATCATTTATCAGTTAGAGAAGTCTATAACGCTGCGGGTGTAGAGTTTAATTTTAATAATGGAAGTCTGGTGTCTTTAACTGGTAACAATACATTTATACATTTATCTACTCCGTTTGATCCTGTAGGAACGTCTGATGATGCTGTGTATTTACCCGTTGGAGATTATACGTATAATGATTTAGAATTAGAATTTAAATCAGATAAAAGAAAAGCACTATGGGCAGAAGGATCAACCATGTACGGATCTTTTTATAATGGACATAAGTTTACAGCAGATGTTACATTTCAATATCGATATCAACCTATTTTTACTTTAGCTTTACAGTTGCAATATGACGATATTAACCTACCAGAACCTTATTCATCAGATAAATTATGGTATTTAGGACCAACTTTTAATTTTACATTTAGTAAAAAATTATTTTTTAATACAGACATTCAGTATAGTTCTCAGGCAGAAAGTTTTTTATTGGTATCTAGATTGCAATGGCGTTATGCTCCATTATCAGATATTTTCTTAACGTATAATGATGTTAAAACAACATCGCCATTTGAGCCTGTACAAAAAGGAATTTATTTAAAAATTAATTACTGGTTTGATATTAATAGATAAAACGTAAGAATTATAATTTAAAAGTTTGTGTACACAAGCTAAAATTAAAACGCAGCTGTAATTAAAACAGCTGCGTTTTTTTTGTGGTTATTTTCAATGCTAAGTGTGTCTATAAAAGGATTGATTTTTTCTTATGTATACAGAGTTTATACTTGTTTTAATTATTTTATTTCGTAGTAGTGACAGCGAAGAATAATTATTAACGATGTGTAAAATTTAAATAATAATGAATAATTTTAGTTAAAAAAATGATAACTAAAACAAAAAATAGTATAGGATATTGCTAATATTGTCCATGTATTTTTAATATAATGTTAATTTATTTTTGTTTTTTTAATAATCTCATCTTTTTTGTTAAAAAGATAAAAAACACGTCTATATGCGTGCTATGATTTGCTTAATTTATTGTGTCTCGGTACATATATTTTAAATTAATATAGAATAAGTAAATCGAAAGTTTATGCAAGAATATGGAGAATTGGCTCTAGCTCTAGTCGCAAAAAATAACCTTAATTTAGATTATGCTTCTTTAAATCAAGTGCAAGAATCTAGTGCGAGTGATGTCTTTCCTGAAGATAAATCAGATACTGTTATTTGGAAAAAAATAAAAGAAGGAGATAAGGTTGCATTTGGAGAACTTTACGATAGATATGTAAATATATTATTCTCTTATGGTATGTATCATTCTAAAGATCGCGGTTATGTTATGGATTGTATACACGATTTATTCGTCGATTTATATAAATACAGAACAAATCTATCTAAAACAGATAACGTAAAATATTATTTATTTAAATCGTTAAAACGAAAAATTAATAAAAAATATAATAAAAAGAACGCGGCCATATCTCTAGATGAATTTGATTACGAAATAGAGGTCATGAATAAAAGACACTCCGATTCTTACGAAAAAAAAATAATTACTGAAGAGCATGTTTCAGAACGCAATAAAAATTTGCGTAATGCAATGAAAACTTTAAGTGATAAACAAAGACAGATTTTATCGTTACGTTTTGAAGAAGAAAAAACTTACGAAGAAATATCTGGAATAATTGGAGTTTCTGTACAATCTGCAAGAACATCCATTTACCGTGCCATTAAAGCTTTAAGAAAACTAAACTTTTTATGCCTATTCTTAATCAATTATTATCTTTTTAATTAAATACTAAAACTTAATGTCTATATAAAGTAAACTATTTGCTATTAATAAAAGAGGGAAGTTTTATAATACTAATACAGCATAGAACACATACATTATGAAAGATAATGGACAAAATAAAGTCAAAATTTTACCAATTACACATTTGGAGAAAGTGGCTTTAAAAAATAAAATTCTTAATTCAGTCGATAAAGTAGATAATAGAAGAAAGCACAGAAGATTAGCAGTGGGGGTGGCTTTTTCTTTAATCTGTCTTGCTGGATGTTTTATATTTCTATATAACACTCCAGATCCATCTATTACAGATATCGTAAATACATCTGAAAACGTAGATTACAGTACATCTAATGAGATTGTATTAATTTTAGGTAACGGCGAAAATTTAACCGTTTCAGAAGGTGAGAATAGTTTTAATTATTCTAATTCCGGAGAAACATTAATCATTGGTGAAAAAACAAAAATAGAACAAGAAACGACCACAAATAGTAAAGTTTCTTATAACACCCTTATAGTTCCTTACGGAAAACAATCTAAAATCAATTTGTCAGACGGTACAGAAGTTTGGTTAAATTCTGGATCAAAATTAATATATCCAGTTGCATTTACAGGGAATAAAAGAGAAATTTATTTAGAGGGCGAAGCTATTTTTGATGTAGCACACGATAAAAGTCATCCTTTTATAGTAAAATCTAAAGACCAAGAGGTTGAGGTGCTCGGAACTGTTTTTGGAGTAACTAGTTATGCAGATGAGAATGTTGTAAATACAGTTTTAAAAAGTGGTAGTGTTAATATTAGTTACCACAACAATCCTAAAACACATAAATATGCCGACAAAATAAAAATTACGCCAGGTACAAAAGCCACTTACAATAAAGATACTCAAGGTATTGTTTCAGAAAAAGTAAATGTAAATAATTACTTTTCTTGGAGAGATGGTGTTTTAATATTCCAAAACAACGATTTACGTTACGTGACCAATAGAATATCTAAATATTATAATATTAAAATTGAAATAGAAAATGAAGCCCTAGCAAAAGAGCGTTTTTCAGGTTATTTAAATTTAAATGAAGATCTAGATAAAGTCATTAAAAACATACAAGCCAGTACAAATATGAAGTACAAGAAGCTAGACAATAGAATCGTAATTAATTAATCTAAAATATTTTATGAAGTAAACATTTATTTGAATTTGTCAAAAGGCCAGAAGATGCGCCAACATCCTCTGGCTTATTTTAAACACATTGCTGTAGAGTACAGCAACATTTAACAATCAAACACAAAAATATGAAAAAAAACTCAAACATAGGAATTCTAATGCTTATGAGAATATTTCTATTATTTATTAGTTTAGGACTTACAGCAAGTTACGCAAATCCGTTGCTGGGTCAATCAAAAATTAATATTGATGTAAAAAGTATATCAATAGAAGATTTTTTTAAAGAAATTCAAGGTTCTAGTAATTACATTTTCTTTTATAAAGATGATGTGTTAAGTACTAACAAAAAAGTGTCTTTAAAATTTAAAGATGCTAATATTGATAAAGTTTTAGATAAGGCTTTTACTAATACAGGATTGAGTTATACTATAGAGGGGAAGCAAGTTGTTGTAAAAATGAAACAGCCAAAGTTAGCTGTTGCATTGGCAGGGCCTCAAGCTCAAGATTATGAAGTTTCTGGAACAGTAACAGGACCAGATGGTTTGCCTTTGCCTGGAGTTAATATTCATATTAAAGGAACAGCTCAAGGAACACAAACTAATTTTGATGGAGAGTATACTTTAAAAGTGGAAAACACATCTGTTTTAGTATTTTCTTTTATGGGTATGGTAAGCCAAACCATTACAGTAGGAGATAAAAAAACGATTAATGTAGTAATGGAAGAAGATGCTGCTGCATTAGAAGAAGTTGTTTTAGTAGGATATGGAACTCAGAAAAAAGAAGCAATTACTGGTGCTGTTGCAGTTGTAAACGGGGCAGAATTGGAGCAAGCACCAACATCTTCATTTGAGCAATCTTTACGTGGTAGTGTAGCTGGTATTCAAGCAAGTGCGTTAGATGGTGCACCAGGATCTAACACAGAAGTAAGAGTAAGAGGTATTGGTTCTATTAATGCCTCTAGCGAACCATTATATGTTATAGATGGTATACCAATCGCTGCGGGTAGTCAATCTACTAACGATAATGATGGTGCAAGTTCAAATGTAATGTCGTCTATAAATCCAAATGATATTGAAAGTATTAGTATTTTAAAAGATGCTGCATCAACAGCTATTTATGGTTCAAGAGGAGCAAATGGTGTAATCTTAATTAATACTAAGCAAGGAAAATCTGGTAAGGCATCTATTCAATTAAAAACATTAACAGGATTTAATTCTCAGGCGTCTAAAAACATATTAAAACCATTAAATGCAGCACAATACAAAGAGTTGTATATAGAAGGTTATGTAAATCTTGGGTTAACACAAGAAGAAGCGCAGGCTCAAATGGACAATTTGTATACACAACAAATAGATCCGTCTACAGGAGAAGCTACAGATACAGATTGGTTAGATGCTATTACACGTACAGGAGTTACACAAAGTTACGATTTAAGTATCCGTGGTGGTACAGATAAAGTGAAGTACTTTATGTCTGCAGGGTATATGGACCAAGAAAGTTATATTATTGGATATGGATTTAATAGATATAGTACACGTGCTAATTTAGAATACAAGGCTAGTGATATATTTACTATTTCTAATAATGTTTCAATTTCAGACATTACATCTTCAACAGCACCAGATGCTGGGTCATGGAATAACCCATTTAAATCTACATTAGAGTTATCTCCATTAATTCCTATTTACGATGAGGAAGGAGAATATAATGCAGAACATGTGGCTTACTTCCCTATTGGTAGTAACCCTGTAGGAAGTTTAAGTGGCGATGATACTTGGGAAACTAAGACAATGCGTATAATAGATAACTTTGCCATTTCTGCAAATATTTTAGACAATTTAGTATTTAGATCTCAATGGAATTTTGACATCCTTAGTATTAATGAATCTACATATTATAACCGTCGTTACGGAAGTGGTTACGAAACAAATGGGTATGCTTACGAAGCAAATACAACTAACAAAACATGGGTGGGTACACAAACTTTAAACTATAATTTTTCTTTAGGAGAAAGTCATGATTTTAGTGTACTTGCGGGGTATGAAGCTCAAAAAACCACTAACGAATCTTTTTCAGCATCAGGATCAGATTTTCCTAACGATATTGTAAAAACATTAAGTACAGCAGCTGCAGAATATGCAATTACTGGTACCGAAAGTGAATATACATTTAGTTCTATGTTCTTAAGAGCTAATTACGATTATGATAATAAGTATTTCCTTTCTGGAAGTATTAGAAACGATGGATCTTCTAGATTTGGATCAGATAAAAGATACGGTACATTTTATTCTGTAGGATTAAGTTGGAATATTGCTAAAGAAAATTTCTTAGATAATGTTAATTTCCTTGATTTACTTAAGCTAAGAAGTTCTTACGGTTTAACAGGTAATGCGGCTATTGGTAATTTTGCGTCATTAGGATTATATGGTTATGGCGATGATTACGATGGATCTCCAGGAGGAACGCCTTCTCAATTAGAAAATGCAGACTTAACTTGGGAAACTCAACAAAATTTTAATGTTGGATTAGATTTTGGTTTGTTTCATAGAGTAAACGGGACTATCGAATACTTTAATAGAGAGTCTACAGACCTTATCTTAGACGTGCCAATTTCTCCAACTACAGGTTTTACAGAGCTTACTCAAAATTATGGTTCGATGAGCAACAAGGGATTTGAGTTGACTTTAAATGTAAATATTCTGGATAAAAAAGATTTAAGATGGAGTGTAGGTTTTAATACAACATTCTTAAAAAACGAGATTACTCAATTAGATGAAGATTATACTGATGGTGCATTCAGAAGACAAGTAGGTGAAGACTTTCAATCATTTTACATGTATGGTTGGGCAGGTGTCGACCAAACAAACGGTGAAGTACAATACTATACAGATGCTTCAGAAACAACAATTACTAACGATATTGGAGAAGCAGAACGTTACTTAGTAGGTAAGTCTGCAACACCAGATTTTTACGGTGGTTTTAACACAGCAATATCTTATAAAGGCTTTAGTTTAAATGCTAGTTTTATGTACTCTTCAGGGAATTATTTACATGATGATAGAGCTGTAGGGTCACTTGGAGACGGTCGATTAACTCCTAGGAGTACGGCAACTTATTTATATGAAAACAGGTGGGTAGAAGGTAAAACGGATGCATTATTTCCTAAGTTTCAATGGGGAGGGCATTCTGGAAGTAACCAATCTGATGTTACAAGATGGTTATATGATGGAAGTTTTATTCGTTTAAAAGACCTGACAGTAGCATATAATTTTCCAGAAAAAATAACGTCTATTTTAAAACTTAACAGCGCAAGAGTATATGCAAGAGGTACAAATCTTCTAACATTTACTAAAGATAAAGATTTATATATAGATCCTGAACAATCTATTAGTGGTACTTATAATGGACTTACTCCAGCAATGAAAACCATTTCTGTAGGATTAGATATTCAACTGTAAAATAAAAAAAGACTTATGAAAAATTATAATAAAATTATATTATTGATTATGGTAGGACTTTTCTTATCATGCTCAGAATCATTCCTAGAACTTACGCCAACATCGTCTGTGTCAAGTGATGAAGCTATTACTAATTTAGAAGATTTGGAGGTTGCTGTAACGGGGGTGTACGATGAAATTTCAAGTTCGTACTACTACGGTAGATATATGTTTATGATTCCAGATGTTATGGCAGACGATGTAAAACAAAATCTATCTGCAAACAGAATTATTGATTATGCAGAACATGTTCAAAATGTAGACGATTCCCAAGCAAGTGCACTATGGGAAGGAATGTATTTTGCAAATAATGCATTAAATAATATCATTAACTCAGATGTAGAAGTAACAGAAGCTACACAAGAAGAAAAAGATCATCTTTTAGGGGAGGCTTATGCCTTAAGAGGATTAGTGTATTTTGACTTAGTAAAATTATTTGCACAACATTATACGTATACTGCCGACGCTAGCCATGCAGGAGTGCCTATTATTGTTGAATTCGATCCAACGTTAGAACCAGAACGAAGCACAGTTAAAGAAGTATACGACCAAGTTATATCAGATATGACAACAGCTATATCTTTAATGAGTGATACGTCTAGAACATCTAATTCTAATACATTATCAGCGACATCTGTAAAAGCATTATTAGCACGTGTATATTTATATAAAGAAGATTGGGCAAATGCAGAAGCAATGGCTACAGATGTTATTAACTCAAGTTATAGTTTGGTAGACAACGCTAATTATTTAACCGTTTGGTCGGTAGATAATAGCTCCGAGTCTATTTTCGAAATTTCAATGACAGAAACAGATAATGTAGGTGGTAATGGTATTTCAGGTTTATACCTAGCGGCAGCAGTTGGTGGTTATGGAGATTATTTACCGTCTAACGATGTTGTATCATTGTATAAAGAGGGTGATGCTAGATTAGATGTCTTTATTGACGATTTACTTTTAGCTGGAGATTACGCACCTTATAGAGTAAATAAATATCCAGAAGTATTGGGGTATGATAACGTAAAAGTAATGCGTCTTCCTGAACTGTATTTAATAAGAGCAGAGGCGAGAGCAGCATTAGGAACAGATATAGCAGGAGCTCAATCTGATGTAAATGTTGTTCGTCAAAGAGCACTTCCAACAGCCCCTGATGTTACCGCTACAGGAGAAGAGCTTATGGAAGAAATTATGCTTGAAAGACGTTTAGAATTATGTTTTGAAGGTCAAAGACTTTGGGATTTAATGAGAAAGAAAGAAGATATTGTGAGAACGCAATGTACATCTAGTATTTGCGAAATACCTTATGGAGATCACACCAATATCTTGCCAATTCCGCAGGACGAAACTGATGTAAATCCTAACATAGAACAAAATCCAGGCTATTAAAATTTAGTCTTGTAAACACATCTCTCTTGTTACACACATTAACTAAAAACAAATTAGTTAATGTGTGTGCAAGATTTTATATCGTACAATTAATTATAGGTTAATTCTAAACAAATTGATTGTCTCTTTTTTTTTCATTTCTAATTGAAATACTAATAGTATGGAACAAAACCGTAGAAATTTAGTGAAATTATTATCGCTAGGGTCGCTGGGAGCATTGTTGCCCGGGCAAACTGCTAGTGCACTTACATCGTTGTTAGAGTCTGTTCATTTAGATTCTAATCAAGACATACCCCAAAATTTACTTAAAGATAGTAAGATAGAAGCG
This sequence comes from Formosa sediminum, assembly GCF_007197735.1. Lineage (GTDB taxonomy): Bacteria > Bacteroidota > Bacteroidia > Flavobacteriales > Flavobacteriaceae > Formosa > Formosa sediminum. Next base: position 863,425 of record NZ_CP041637.1, on the reverse strand, counting down.
CTTTATAAAAAAGCCATGGTTATAGACGGTTTAATTATTCCTAAAGGTTGGAATGAAGATTCTTTTGAAGCGCTCTCAAAATCTGGATATTCAGGATTTAGTACATCTTTACTTTCAGGAAGTTTAAAATCGGCTTTAAAAAATATTGAAGAATGGGACGAGCGTATAAAAAACAATTCAGATGTTCTAATAAAAGCGACTACTGCAAACGATTTTATTCGCGCAAAAAAGGAAAATAAAACAGCTGTATTATATGGATTTCAAAATGCCACAATGATGGAGAAATCTATAGATAACCTAGACACATTGTATAATGCTGGTACGCGTTGGATTCAGTTAACTTACAATCAAAGAAATTTATTGGGTGACGGAAGCACAGAACGTACAGATTGTGGTTTATCCGATTTTGGAATTGAAGCAGTAGAGCGTATGAATGAATTGGGAATTATGGTCGATTTATCACATTGCGGTCGTCAAACTACTTACGACGGAATTAAATTTAGTAAAACAGGAGCTTGTTTTAACCATTCCATGTGTGAGTCGCTCTATAAAGAGCACCCTAGAGCTAAAACAGATGATCAAATAAAAGCCATGGCAGACAAAGGTGGGATTATGGGAATTATATGCTTAGGTTACATGATAGGTCCAGATTTAGGTACAAAAACCACTTTAGAGACATATGTAGATCATATAGATCATGCTGTTAAAATTGCAGGAATAGATCATGTTGGTGTCGCTGCAGATTTTGCAATACAAGGTTTAGAGGCTACAGGTGCAACCAGAGAGAATTGGTATGTGCCAAGATTAACACGCTTTAAACCGTCTTATAAAGTACAGTGGCCACCATGGATTCCAGAATTAGACAAACCAGATCGTTACTTACAAGTTGCTAAAGTTTTAGATAAAAGAGGCTATAGTACTGGTGATATCGAAAAAATATTAGGTTTAAACTGGTTACGCTATTTTAAAGAGACTTTAAAATCTTAAAAATAAATTTAAAAAACAATCCCTTTTTATGAAATATGTTAGCACTTTGCTTTTGCTTCTTATTAGTGTAGTAAGTTGTAAAAAAACAATAAATACCGAAGTAAAAACACCAGAAAAAGTAGTGTATGATGTTGTTTTTAGAGAAGGGTTAGCTGGTAAATATGAAAAGTCTTATACAGGTAATAATAGTATGCATTACTATTATACATATACAGACCGTGGTCGAGGTCCGGAATTTGAGGAAGACTTAACATTAAATGCTAAAGGATATATAACGACGCAAACTGTTACAGGTGTAAATTATTTAAAAGACTCTATACATGAGTTTTTTAAGAGTAATAAAAATAGCGCTACTTGGTTAAATCCAAGAGGTGAGACAAAGGGCGACTTCTATGGAGACGCCCTTTATTTTAGGTATGAAGGCTCTCCTGCTATTTATGAAATATTAGCAAATCTTTTATTAGGGGCAGAAGACAAGAAAATACACTTGTTTCCAAAAGGAGAAATAGAGCTTGTTACAAATACCTCAATAACACTTTCTAATAATACCGTTCTTAACTTATTAATGATTAAAGGACTAGATATGAATCCTACATATCTCTGGATGATCGATAATGAGATGGTGGCTAAAATTTCAGGAAATTTACATATTATCAGAACAGATTTAAAAGCATTTCGTTTAGAGATGAAAGAGATTCAAGATACTCTTGAAGATGAATATTTGGCGAGTCTTGCAAAAAAATTAACTCATAATATAGACACGGTTATTATTAAAAATGTTGATGTTTTTACAGCTCAAGGAACTGTGTTAAAACATCAAGATGTTGTTGTAAATGGCGATATTATTCAGTCCATTAATAATACCAATAACGCTACAAACTCTAATTTAAAAGTTATTGACGGAACGGGTAAAACACTTATGCCAGGTATGTTCGATATGCATACTCATAATACTAAATTTAGAGGGATGTTGCATATAGCAGGTGGGGTAACATCTGTTAGAGATATGGCAAATAACAAGCAATTAAAAACATTAAATAATCAGTTTACATCTAATGAAATTATTGGTCCGCGTATAGTTACTTTTTGTGGGATAATTGATGGCGATGGACCTTATGCTAATCAGCGAAACGTGGTTAGTAGTTTAGAAGAGGGTTTGTCTGAAATTCAGGAATATAAAGATTTGGGGTATGAGCAAATTAAATTATACAGTTCAATCCGTCCAGAATGGGTAGAGCCACTTACAAAACGCGCTCATAAATTAGGCATGCGTGTAAGTGGGCATATTCCAGCTTTTATGACGGCAACACAAGCTATAAATCAAGGTTATAATGAGATTCAGCATATGAACATGGTGTTTCTAAACTTTATGTCCGATACCATAGACACACGAACTCCATTGCGTCACACCATGTCTGCATATCATGGGGTAGATATAGATTTACAGTCTAAAGACTATATCAATTTTATAAAGCTTTTAAAAGATAAAAATATACGTATAGATCCAACGGTTGCAATTTTCGAGAATATGTTTGTGTCTGTTAAAGGAGAACCTAGTCCAACATATGATGCTATTTTAGAACGTTTACCATTACTCAATCAGCGCGATTATTATAGTGGTGGGTTGCCAAAGTCTGGAGAAAAAGTAGCACGTTATAAAGGCAGTTTTCAAAAAATGCTAGACGTAGTTTTAGATTTGTATAACAATGATATAGAAGTCGTAGCCGGTACAGATGGACTACCAGGATTTTTGTTTCACAGAGAACTCGAGTTGTATGTACAAGCAGGAATTCCTATTCCTGAAGTCTTAAAAATAGCAACTATAAAATCGGCAGAAATGACTGGGGTTTCAGATTTATATGGGTCTATAGAAGTCGGTAAAAAAGCGAACTTGGTATTAATAGATGGTCACCCAATAAACCATATTAGCGATATTCGTAATGTGGAGTGGACCATGCAAAATGGGCACCTTTTTTACTCTAAAACGCTATATGAAGCTATGGGGATTAAACCTTAATCTTTAATTGCCTTTTAAATAAAAATTATAACTCTATTAAAAAACTGTCTATATAATTAGATAAACTTACTTAGTTATAACAGCCACTTAAATTAATTAATAGTCAAATTATGAAGTATATTTTCTTAGCACTTCTTTCGGGTTGCATATATTCTGCTCATGCCCAAGAATCGAATTTTTTTAATAACAGCCGGACTATTCTAGGAATCCATAAAGAACGTACAGCGTCAATGGGAATAGGTGATATTGATAATGATGGAGATATGGATATTGTTGTTGCTAATGGTAGACATTGGCCAGGACAAAATAAAATATTTATAAATAACGGTCGAGGAATTTTTACAGTCTCGAAGAATTTGGGCACAGAACAAGAAACAAGTTACTCTACAGAACTTGTAGATTTTAATGGCGATGGTTTTTTAGACATAGCTGTAGGTAACGATATGGCTCCAAATTACATTTTTTTTAACGATGGAAAAGGAAACTTTACTAAAGGAAATGCGTTTGGAGAAAAATATGGACATACCAGAAACATTGTTGTAGCCGATTTAGATAACGATGGAGATATGGACATTTTAATTACCAATAGAGGTAGTGAAAACGAAATTTGTTTAAATAACGGAAAAGGTGTTTTTACAGAAGTTATTGGGTTTGGTAATAAAAAAGATTCTACTATAGATGTTGAGGTTGCAGATATGAATGCAGACGGGCATTTAGATTTGATTTTAGCCAATAGAGATGATCAACCAAACTATGTGTATTTAAATGATGGACATCTAAATTTTACTAAAAAAATACCTTATGGAACAGGTAACGATGTCACTCGGTCTGTAGCCGTTACAGATATAGATAATGATGGTTATAACGATATTATTACTGCTAATATTGGTGAGCCAAATGTTATTTATTTTGGCAGTAAAAAGGGGACTTACGATCGTAAAGTTGTATTCGACAGCAGTTCAGATAAATCTTACTCTTTATCTATCGCTGATTTAAATGGCGATGGAAAGACAGATATTATAATAGGAAATGTTGGGGCGCCTAATACAGTGTTTATTAATTCTGGAGATGCAACCTCTTGGGAGAAAATTAATTTAAAAGATGTAGAGTATAGCACTTACGATATTCTCACAGCAGACTTAAATGGAGATGGTAAATTAGATATTATTGAAAGTAATTCAGACGAGTTAAACTTGTATTACTTCAATAGATTTACTCCAAAATTCCCTTGATTTTTAAATTAAAATTATACTACAAAAATATCAAAAGATGATACATAAAAATAAATCAAAAATTAAGATTAATAAAACAAGTCATTTATTAAAACTAGGAGTATTGCTTTTAGTTGCTGCTTGCTCTTCTGCGCCTAATAAATGGGACAATATAAATGAAGAAGGTAGTTTTTTAGTGTATAGAAGGCAATCTTTAATTGGAGAAGAATCTTATAAAATTACATCAACAAAAGATTCCATTTTTGTTTCGTCTCTACAAGGAGAAAATGAAAGAGGTCGAATTACAGGAGTAGAGTCTGAGTTGCATTTAGATAAAAATTTAAAGCCCGCTTTTTATTTAAACAGAAGGTTAACAAGTAAAGATACCATTGTCAATATAGAAATAAAGCAAGAGGCAGATGGGGTTTCTGTTTGGGAAAAGAACAGAGATTATGTAAAAGCTAGTAATACAGATTTTTTTCCAGTACATAGTAATATTCCGGCAGGAGTAGAAATGATGCTATATCATTATTACTTTAAACAAGGCGGAACCGGAAGTATTCCTATTTTACCAAGGGGCGAAATTACCATGAATTTTATCAAGAAAGATACTGCAAAAATCAAGGGTGAAAACGTGATTTTAAGTCGTTATGTTGTTGAAGGTATTAATTGGGGCGGACGTACCGTTTGGGTAGATGAAAACCAAAATTTAGTCGCTTTAGTTAAAGCAAATACACAAATTAGAGAGTATATTAAAAAAGGTTACGAAGAAGCAAAACCTTTATTTGTTCAAGGAAATGTTGAAGAACAAATGTCTGCATTATCAAAATATACCAAAGATTTAAAAGGCACGCAAGCAAAAGTAAAAGCGTTAGTTGGAGGGAATTTAGTAGATGGACTATCTGAAACTGCTCAAGAAGATATGACTGTAATTATTTCAGATGGACATATCTCTAAAATTGGTAAACGTACAGAAGTAGAAATTCCAGACGATGCAGAGGTTATAGATGTTACTGGAAAAACTCTAATTCCAGGATTATGGGATATGCATGCGCATTCTAATCAAGTACAGTGGGCTCCAGCATATTTGGCTGGTGGAGTAACAACCATTAGAGATAATGGTAACGAACTTGAATTTGCAACTTCATTTAGAGATGCAATTGCTAATAATGGTGCTTTAGGACCAGATATTTTATTAGCAGGGATGACCGATGGAGCAGGAATACAAGGAAATGGAGTAGTAAGAGCTAGAACAGAGCAAGAAGCAAAAGAAGTTGCAGACTTATATTATTCTAACGGTTATAAACAAATAAAAATATACTCGTCTGTAGATCCAGAATTAACAAAGGTATTAGCAGAAGAAGGCCATAAACGCGGGATGACAATTACTGGTCACGTTCCAAATGGTATTGGTAATGCCCGCGGTGCAATTAATGCGGGTATGGATATGTTAAGTCACCGTTCTCGAATTTTAACGGTTTTATTTCCTGGACAAAAAGTAGAAGACTTAGGAAGTAACTATATTCTTAATAACGATATTACGCAAGAACAAATAGACGATGCCATAGCTTTTTTATTAAAGCATAAAACAGTTTTAGACGTTACAATTGCCTTAGATGTGGTTAGAGCTATGCCAAAAGGATCTGTATTAGAAAGTATAGAGCCGGATGCAGATAGAATTGCATACGAGTTATTTGAAGGGAAACGTTTTAGAACAGGCTTATCTCCAGAACGTTCTAAAGCTGCTAAAGCAGATTATATTAAAGCTATGAACATACTTGGTCAATTTTATAGAGCAGGTATTCCTATTGTTGCGGGTACAGATAATATTGTTCCCGTATTCGGATTGTATTTAGAGATAGAAACCTACCAAAAATATGGAGGAATGACTCCTCTAGAAGCGATAAAAACAGCAACAATTATTCCTGCAACAGCTATGGGGTTAGGTGAGCAAACAGGAACTTTAGAAATAGGAAAAGAGGCAGATATTGCCATATTAGATAAAAATCCTTTAGTTAATATCTCTAACATCAGAACGGTTTCTGCAGTGCTTACTAATGGAAATTATTATAAGAGTAATCCATTGTGGGAAGCAGCAGATTTTAAACCTGCTGAATAATAAAAAATTTAAACGAAATTAAAATTTAAAACAATGCGTAAAATTCTAAATATTTTTTTAATAGCTATGTTAGTAGCTAGTTGTGCCAAACAGAGTCCAGTAGAGACACCAGAAAAAGATTATAATCCCGAAGCAAAATTAGAGGCTTTAAATATAGTGCTTCCAGAGCCTCCTAAACCCGTTGCAAACTATGTAAATGGTGTTAGAACAGGGAATCTTATTTTCTTAGCAGGAAAAGGACCTAAACGAGTAGATGGAACAGAAATTACAGGAAAATTAGGACAAGATATAACTATAGATGAAGGTTATGATGCTGCAAGATTAGCTGCAATTAATCAGTTAGCAGTATTAAAAGACATGCTAGGCGATTTAAGCAAAGTAAAACGTATTGTAAAGGTTTTAGGTTTGGTAAATTCAGATCCTAATTTTTTAGAACAACCTAAAGTTATTAATGGTTTTTCAGATTTAATGGTCGATGTTTTTGGAGAAAAAGGGAAGCATGCTCGTGCCGCTATAGGTGTTGCTTCTTTACCTCGAGCGCAAGCTGTAGAAATTGAATTGGTGGTAGAGGTTTACGAGTAAATTGTAGTAAAGTTAAAATCATAATTTAAGAACCATACTTAATAAAATATACAATTTAATATGAACCCAAAAAATAAAAATACACAAGGCAATTTTATATTTAAGGCCGCTCTTTTACTAGTGTTTGCTTGTGGTTTTGTGAAAATTTCTAGTGCTCAAGAGCTAAAAATGAAATATCTAGGTGGAGCAGGTTGGGAAATGACAGAAGGAGATCTTACTATTTTAGTAGATCCTTATTTGTCTAGATTAAAGTTAGGAGATAGCCCAGCTAATAGTAAAGATGATACTAGAAAAAGCTTTTACCCTAAAGATGTTTATGTACCCGATACAGTTACTATAGATAAGGTGTTAGATAAAAAAATAGATTTTATTCTTGTACACCATTCGCATCTAGATCATTTAGCAGATGTACCATACATTGCAAAAAAAACAGGAGCGACAGTTATTGCTACAGAAACCAGTTGTAAAATCTTAAAAGCATATGGAATTCCAGAAAAACAGTTGCTTAGAGTGCGTGGTGGAGAAGATTATCAGTTTGATAAATTTTCGGTTAGAGTTATTCCTTCAATACATTCCGCATTAAATGATAAGCATTATTATGATTCTAGAATGCATGATGAAGACATAGATTTGCCTTTAAAATTAGAAGATTTTATTGAGGGGAAGTCACTAATGTTTTTAGTGCGTTTCAATAATCATAAAGTATTAACAGCAGGTTCTATGAACTTTTTAGAACGTGAAGTAGATGGTTTAAAACCGGATATTATTTTGCCTGGTGTTAATTTTTCTAGATTAGAAATATACAAGTACACAGAGCGTTTAATGGCGTTAACTAATTATCCTAAAATTGTTATTCCTACACATTGGGATAATTTTAGAGTACCGTATGGATTTTCTCAAGACGAGGCTATAAATAAAAAAGTAAAACCTTTTATTGAAGAAGTGAAAATAGCTTCTCCAAATTCTAAAGTTATTGTTCCAGTACATTTAGAAACTATAACTATAAAGTAAAGTAGTGTTTATAGAACCTAAGGGTTCATTGTATAAAAGAACTAAAATGAAACTAGTATTTATTCAAACAGGAGGTACTATAGATAAAGAATATCCGCATACTACCAAAGGTTGGGCGTTCGAATTTGGAGCACCAGCAGTAACGCGTATTCTAGAAAAATTAAATCCGTCTTTTGAATACGAAATTGTTTCAGTTTGTAAAAAAGATAGTTTAGAAATTACAGACCATGATAGAGCCAATATAGCGAAGTTAATTAACGAATCTCCTGAAAGTAAATACGTTGTAACTCACGGCACAGATACCATGATAGAGACCGCTAAATATTTAGAACAACATGTTAAAAATAAGATTGTTGTTATTACTGGCGCTATGCTTCCTGAACGCTTTTACAATTCAGACGCAGCCATACAATTAGGAACTGCTATAGCTACCACTAATTTGGTGAAATCTGGTATATATGTTGCTATGCATGGTGTAGTTAAATCTAGCTCGGATATAAAACGAAACCTAAAAACGGGACAGTTTTTCTAAATAAAAAATCAGAGTTTTACACTATTCTGAATGTTTGTTAATTTGTTAATAAGGCATACTATTTTTAATAGTATGCCTATTTTTTTATGATGTTAAAACTCTATTTTATTACGGAAAAACCGTAACAAAATTCCTTTTCAAAATTTTATCTTTATCCCAAATTTAAGTCGACAAATTATGATAGAGGAAAGTCTAAAAAAAGGCGCTTGGACAAGGGTGCTTTTACTTATTTTGCCTTACTTTATAGTGGTAGGATTATTCCAAATTCTAGGATTGTATTTAGCAGGTGTAGAGTTTATGAATCCGGAATACGAGCGAAATACAATACAGCACTTAATTGTAAAAACATTCGATTTAATGGGGACGTTTTTAGTGCTATGGTTTTTTATGAAGAAATTAGATAAAGAACCTTTCGTTAATCTTGGTTTTCAAATTAAAAACAGACAGAAAGATGTTTTTTTAGGCTTAGCTGTTGGGCTAATTATTATGGCTTTAGGTTATATAATTTTAGTGTTGTTAGATGAAATATTTTATGTCGAATTAAATTTTAATTTTAAAGAAGTTATCACTACTACACTGCTTTTTATTGTTGTTTCAATAGTAGAAGAAACACTCTTAAGAGGTTATGTATTAAGAAATCTAATGTATTCGTTAAATAATTATGTGGCGTTAATTTTATCTTCAATTTTGTTTGCTACAATGCACTTAGCAAATCCTAATATAGACGCTTTTGCTTTTTTTAATTTGTTTCTTGCTGGCATCTTGTTAGGACTGTCTTATCTGTATACAAAAAACTTATGGTTCCCGATTGCATTGCATTTAAGTTGGAATCTGTTTCAATCTCTGTTCGGATTTAATGTAAGCGGATTAGATGCGTATTCATTAATAGAATTTAAAATTTTAGATTTTAATCAGTTAAATGGAGGTGCTTTTGGATTTGAAGGATCTTACCTCTCTATTTTAGCTCAAATTATAACTATTACTTGTATTTACTTCTATCTAGAAAAGCATTCAAAAAATAAAACACAACTAACGTAGAATTTTAATTAAATTTTTGCGTTAAATGGTGTTAGAGTCATAAATAACTAATTATTATATAGCTTCTTTAAGGCATTTACTGGATGTCGAAAAGCATTGAATAAATAGTGTAGTTTGTATTAAAACCGACTTACTTTGTTATTTTTGCAAATTCATTAATGTCACAGTAAAAAGGTGTTTTTTATATCAAAAAGTTAAAATTAAAAGGGTAAGTGGGGACGTTTAAACAAGGTAGATATTCAGGGTTTTTAAGACCTATTTCGTACACCATAGATTTGTGCATAATAAATGTTTTGGCCTTATCTTTTTTCTTTCCTACGGTTAAGCCTATATTATTTATTTCTTTAGTATCCTCTACTTGGGTGATTCTTTCTTTATACTCTAATTTTTACGAAGTGTATCGTTTTACACGAGAAGTAACCATCATGTCATTATTGCTTAAACAAACCGTATTGTTTACTTTAATTGTATTTGCTTACTTTGGATTTAGACATAATTTAAACGTAGAGAGTACTGAAGTTTTAAAGTATATTGGTTTGGTTTTTTTGCTTATTGGCTTAGCTAAATTTACAATATTCTATCTTCTTCAAAAATACCGTGCATCTTTTGGAGGGAATGTTAGAAAAACGGTGATAATTGGTAAAAATAGACAAACCAATGCATTAGAAACATTTTTTAAAAATAATCCTGAATATGGATACTCGCTTAAAAAAGTATTTAATTTAAGAGATAAAAATCAAAACTCTTTAGATGATTGTTTAAAGTTTATAAAAGAAAGACAAGTAGACGAAATTTATTGTTCTATTACAGAGTTGTCTAATAGTCAGATTTTACAAGTGGTTAGCTTTGCAGATAACAATTTAAAAATTTTAAAATTTTTACCCGATAATAAAGAAATTTACTCTAAAAAATTAAAATACGAATATTACGATTTTATTCCCATATTATCACTTCGAAACATTCCTCTACAAGACGATGTGAATTTGTTTATTAAAAGGTTATTTGATATTGTTTTTTCTGTATGTATCATTGTATTTATATTGTCTTGGTTAACACCAATTCTAGCAATAATAATAAAGTTGGAATCTAAAGGGCCTGTTTTCTTTAAGCAATCTAGAAATGGTTTTAACTATAAGGAATTTAAGTGCTATAAATTTCGTTCTATGACTCCCAATACAGATGCACATCTATATCAGGCCACAAGAGGCGATCTTAGGGTTACTAAAGTTGGTAAATTTATTAGAAAAACAAGTATAGACGAGTTGCCTCAATTTTATAATGTGCTTTTTGGCGATATGTCTGTGGTTGGACCTAGACCACATATGGTTAGTCATACACATATGTACGCCAAACGAATCGATAAATTTATGGTGCGCCATTTCGTTAAACCAGGAATAACAGGCTTAGCACAAATAAGCGGATTTAGAGGAGAAGTAGAGACAGATAAGGATATTATTAATAGAGTGAAATACGATATTTTTTATGTTGAAAACTGGTCCTTATTACTAGATATCAAAATTATCTTCCAAACGTTGTTAAATGCTTTTAAAGGAGAAGAAAAAGCGTATTAAATGAATCACGTCTCAACACCATTAGTATCTGTAGTTACACCTGTATTTAATGCCGAAAAATTTATAGCACAAACTATCCAGAGTGTGATATCGCAAACCTATACCAATTGGGAACTTATACTTGTAGATGATGGCTCTGTGGATAAATCTTTGGAAATCATATCAGATTTTCAAAAAAAACACTCAAATATATTTTTGTACAAAAATGTACAAAATTCTGGTGCAGCTATAACTAGAAATAAAGGAATGGCAGAAGCAAAAGGTGCTTATATAGCTTTTTTAGATGCAGACGATTTTTGGCTTCCAGAAAAATTAGAAATACAAATCGGGTTAATGGAATCTAGGCAACTCGAAGTGTCTTTTTCTAGTTATAATCTTATGGATGCGAACGGTAACCTATTAGGACAACACGTACAAGCATTAAAAAAACTTACTTATAACAAACTTTTAAAATGTAATTATATCGGTAATTTAACAGGTGTTTATAATGCTGAGCGTTTAGGTAAAATTTATACCAAAAACTTAAGAAAACGTCAAGATTGGTTACTTTGGTTAGAGGCCGTAAAACGAACCAAACAGCCCGTAATAGGTATTCAAGAGCCTTTGGCTAATTATAGGTTACAACCAAATTCTATGTCGGCTAATAAACTGGGCCTCATAAAATATAATTATTCCGTTTATAAAACAGGACTTAATTTCTCTACAGTAAAATCTGTATATTTTATGTTGCTCTTTATATACGAATATATTTTTGTAAAGTCTAAAAATACTATTGAGACACCAAAGACTTAAATTGTTTTAATTTACCACTTTTAGAGCGTTTTAAAACATTATGTTTTTCAAAAGTAATAATTAAGCCAGCTTCTAAATATCGTGTCATTTCTTCAATTATAGCGCGTTGTTTAGGTTTAGAAATTTCAGATTTACCCACGTAATCTATTTTAAATTCGGCTGCTGTATTTTGGGTAATTACAAATTCTTTTACATTACCATCGTCTTCAATAATGGTTTTTGTAATGTAATAAAATGTTAATCCTGCTGCGCGTTTACCACTTGGCAATATAGCCATATCATTTGTACGTCCAATTAACTTTTCTAAAACAGGTTTTTGTGATGTACTGGTTTTAGATAGAACCCCAATATCGCCTAAATCGTATCGAATAAATGGATGTGCTTTATTGTAAAGCGAAGTAATTACAATTCGGCCTTCTTGTCCGTAAGGTAAAGGTAAATTTTTATCGTCTAAAACTTCAACAAAAAGCGTATCGCTATTTACCTGCCAAATATCTTCTGGGTTCTGAAAAGCAATCAAATCTAGTTCAGAGGCGCCATATTCGTTAATAACAGGAACTCCAAATTGCTGCTCTAAAAGTAGTTTGTCGTCAGGAAAAAGCATTTCCGATGTAACTACACAGCATTTTAAAGTAGGGCATACCGTTTTTAAAACCAGATTTTTAGTGTTTAAATATTTAGCAAATTGTACAATAGCGCTCGTATAACCATTTATATAATCAAATGGTTTGGTTTTAAAAATGCTTAGATAATTGTCTAAAGCAGTATCGCTTAAATTAAAAATAGAAAAGCGATAACGGCTGCTTAGCTTATCTTTTATACGCTCTTTATAATAGCCAAATTTATCTAACGGAATACCATAAAATCGTGCTTGAAGCGAACGGTTAAAATCGATACCATACCAACCAAATCGGTTTTGTATTTCAGCCCAAGTTAAAGCATGGCAGGTTTTATCTTTTGCAAACACAAACGGATCTCCAGACGAACCAGACGTTTTATTTAAGTATACGTTTTTAGGCGAAAAGCCTTCAGATAATCGCTGATTTAATGGTTGCTGTAAATCGCGTTTTGTCATTACAGGAACAGAATTCCAATGTTCTAGATCTATATTTTTTCCGAAAGATTTATAAAACGAATTATGTTTTAAATGAAATGCAATAATCTCTCTTTTTTTAGAATTTAGATAGTCTTCATACGCCGTTGCATTTAATTTTTGAATATTAGAAAGTGTGCGTTTGGCTTCCTGTAAAGGGAAACCATTAAGTTGTAACGTAAGATTGAATATCTTCAAAAGAGAATGATGTATATGTTTTTGTAAAATAATTATTTTTTAAGCGTAAAAGCAATTATTTTTGCTTCAAACTATATTTGATATGACAATTTTAATACTAGGTTCAGGCGGAAGAGAACACACTTTCGCATGGAAAATTTCTCAAAGTCCATTATGTAAAAAACTATTTGTTGCTCCGGGTAACTCGGGAACGGCAGCCATAGCAGAGAATGTGGCCATAGGTGTAACAGATTTTGAAGCGATTAAAACCTTAGTATTAGAACACAATATTGATATGGTTGTCGTGGGGCCCGAAGATCCATTAGTGCAAGGGGTACATGATTTTTTCTTGAACGATGAGAAATTAAAACATGTTGCTGTAATCGGACCAGAACAAGCTGCCGCAGAATTAGAAGGCAGTAAGGAGTTTGCTAAAGAATTTTTATTCAGACATAATATTCCAACAGCGGCTTACCAAAGTTTTAATGCCTCTAATGTAGAAGAGGGTTATGCATTTTTAGAAACTTTAAAAGCACCATACGTTTTAAAGGCAGACGGGTTAGCAGCAGGAAAAGGCGTGCTAATTTTAAATGATTTAGATGAAGCTAAAGCTGAATTAAAAGCCATGTTGGTCGATTCTAAATTTGGAGCAGCAAGTACTAAAGTTGTAATTGAAGAATTTTTAGATGGAATTGAATTAAGTTGTTTTGTGTTAACAGACGGCACTAACTATAAAATATTGCCAACGGCTAAAGATTACAAGCGTATAGGTGAAGGCGATACCGGTTTAAATACAGGTGGAATGGGAGCCGTGTCTCCAGTGCCATTTGCTACTGATGAATTTTTAGAAAAAATCGAAACTCGAATTGTAAAACCGACTATCGATGGTTTGGTTAAAGATAACTTACCATATAAAGGTTTTGTATTTATCGGACTTATAAAAGTGGGAGACGACCCTATGGTTATTGAGTATAATGTGCGCATGGGAGATCCAGAAACCGAGGTTGTTTTACCAAGACTTAAAAACGATCTAGTAGAGTTGTTTCAAGCTGTTGCTAACGGAACTTTAAATGAAATAGATTTAGAGGTAGACGAGCGTGCAGCAACTACAGTAATGACTGTTTCTGGAGGCTATCCTGAAGCTTACGAAAAAGGAAAAGAAATTACTGGGCTAGAGGCTATAGAAGGTTCTATTCCGTTTCATGCTGGTGCAGATGTCAAAGATGGGAAAATTGTGACAACAGGAGGCCGTGTTTTAGCGATTACCTCTTACGGTAATACTTACCAAGAGGCCATAAAAAAATCTTACCAAAATATAGAAAAACTACATTTTGATAAGATGTATTATCGTAAAGATATTGGTTTCGATTTATAGAAATGAATGAGAAGATATACTTTTATCTTCTTCATTATTGTCATTAAACCCTTTTAATTGGATCATCCAGTATACAAAAAATCCCATACCGATTAATATAAAAATCCATGAGAATGCGTTTGCTGCAAACCAGTTTGTAAGTTCAAGTTCTCTAATAGCGTCCAGAGGAGCGAACAATACATTGACAAATAAATCCTGTATCGCGTAAAAAAAATCTTTCATAGTATGGTATATTTACAAAACAAAAATACAAAAAGAGTTAATGATTACAAGTATTTTTAGTAAATCTAAACCAATAAACTTTCTAGTTGTATTTGCAATAACCGTTGCAACTTTTTTTATTGCCCATTTTAAATACACAGAAGGGGCGGGATTAGTACAGCATTATGTTAAATATTTTTTTGTGTTTTGTGCCAGTTTCTGCTCAATTTTAGTGCTCGATTTTTTAGTGAGTAAAAATAAATTAACACAAAAAAGTAGTTACGAAATTCTGCTATATGCTTTGTTTTTAATGGCTTTGCCACAAACTATGTTAAGTGAAAATATTGTATATGCTAATTTTTTTATTCTTTTAGCTACACGTCGAATTTTAAGTTTAAGATCGCAAATAGACGTGAAAAAGAAACTGCTTGATGCTGCATTTTGGATTGCTATAGCGTCTTTATTTTACTTTTGGGCTATCCTTTTTATTATTTTAATTTATGTGGCATTATTATTTCATTCCAATACAAATTTAAAAGATTGGATTATTCCAGTATTAGGTGTAGGCTCTGTTTTTGTGCTAGGTATTTCTTACTCTATACTGGTTTATAATGATTTTTTTTCAGCTTTAGATTTGCTTCCAGCTGTTAATTTAAACTTTAATGTATATAACACGCCGCAGTATATTATTGGTGTTACTTTGCTAGTGTCTTTCGGAATTTGGTCTTCGGTATTTTATATACGTACCATTAAATCTAAAAAAAGTGACTTTAAACCCGCTTATAAAGTTGTACTTGTAGCCGCGCTTATTGCTTGTAGTATCATGATTTTATCTCCTAAAAAAGAAGGCGGAGAGTTCTTGTTTTCTTTTGCGCCTTTGGCTGTAATTATAACAAATTATTTAGAAACTATTCAAGATAAATGGTTTAAAGAACTGTTTCTTGGTCTTTTAATTTTTGTTCCGTTTTGTTTATTACTGTTGTAATTTTTGTCCGAAACATAAATCTCCTGCATCTCCTAAACCAGGAACGATATAGCCTTTTTCATTTAGATTTTTATCTATTGTAGAAATCCATAAATGCGCATTTTCATTTTTAAAATGATTAGATACATATGCTACGCCTTCTTCAGCTCCAATTACACTTACTAAATGTATTTCTTTGGGAGTGCCAAAAGGTTTTAAAGCTTCGTAAGTTGCAACCATAGATTGGCCTGTAGCTAGCATGGGGTCTGCCAGAATTAAAGTTTTGTTTTCTAAACTTGGGCATGCCAAATATTCAACAATAATTTCAAAACGTTCAGGGGCAGATTTATGGTGTCTGTAAGCTGATATGAATGCGTTTTCTGCAGCATCAAAATAATTTAAAAGACCATTGTGTAATGGTATCCCAGCGCGTAGAATAGAACAAATTACAATCTCGTTTTCTGGTAAATTAATTTCAGTAGTGTCTAAAGGGGTCTCAATAATTTTACTTTTAAAATGTAACGACTTACTAAGTTCGTATGCCAGAATTTCGCCAATACGTTCAATGTTACGTCTAAAACGCATATTGTCTGTTTGAATGGTTTTATCTCGTAATTCAGACATAAATACATTTAAAATGGTGTTTTCTTTAGATAAATTGTGAATTAACATGAGTCTCTTTTAAGGTGTGTGGTAAAGTTAATTATTTAGAAGTAAATTTGCGTTTGTATTTATATTTAATAATCAATCAAATGTAGATCTACATTATAATCGATTTAAGAGCTTTTAGCTAAAAAATATGTAGGTTTGTGTTTTAAAATAAAAATTATGTTTACAACTAAGGCAAATGCTATTTTTCAAGAAGCTATAAATACATATCATATTATAAATACTGTAGATCAAGAATTTTTAAATCCTTACTCTAAAGATGAAGATTTATTAGGACATTTATTATATAGAAAATGCTGGATAGATACTGTACAATGGCACTATGAAGATATTATTCGTGATCCACAAATAGATCCGGTTGCTGCTCTAACGTTAAAGCGTAAGATTGATGCCTCTAATCAGGATCGTACAGATATGGTAGAGTATATCGATAGCTATTTTTTAGAACAATATAAAGATATTACACCAAATCCAGATGCTACAATTAATACAGAGAGTCCTGCTTGGGGTGTAGATAGGTTATCTATTTTGGCTTTAAAAGTATACCATATGGAAGAAGAAGCGACTCGAGAAGACGCTACTGATGCTCATAGAGCTGCTTGCCAAACAAAGTTAGATATTCTTTTAGAGCAACGTGTAGATTTATCTACAGCCATAGATACATTACTACAAGATATTGAATCTGGAAAAAAATATATGAAAGTATACAAACAGATGAAAATGTATAATGACGATGAGCTTAATCCTGTTTTACGTTCTCAAAAATAAGTGGCTAAGCACGCACAACATATATTAATTATACGTCTCTCTGCTATGGGAGACGTTGCAATGTCTGTACCTGTCTTACGGGCGTTAACAATGCAATATCCCGACTTAAAGATTACGGTGTTAACCCGACCGTTTTTTAAGCCTTTTTTTCGCGATTTAAATCAAGTATCTGTATATGCAGCAGATTTAAAAGGAGCACACAAAGGTGTGTTAGGTTTATATAAACTGTCTAAATCCCTTAAAAAATTGAATGTTAATGCTGTGGCAGATATTCATAATGTGCTGCGTACTAAAATTTTAAAACTGTTCTGTTTTGGAATTCCATTTGCACAAATAAATAAAGGTAGAAGTGAAAAGAAAGCATTAACACAGGGCACAATCTTTAAACAACTTCCAACTACTATTGAGCGTTATGCTCAGGTGTTTAAAAGTTTAGGGTTTCCGGTAGATTTATCTAAGCCTACTTTTCCAAAGCCTTCAATTTTATCAGATAAATTACAAGTTATTTTGGGACATCATGATACGAAATGGATTGGTATTGCACCTTTTGCAGCTCATGAGAGTAAAATGTATCCTTTAGATAACATGGAATCAGTTATAAAAACGTTGTCTAAAGATTTTAAAGTGTTTTTATTTGGTGGTGGTGCTAAAGAGGTTGAAATATTAAATAAATTTCAATCCAAGTATAACAATGTGGTTAATCTTGCGGGGCAATTAAATTTTAATGAAGAATTAGATATTATATCTAACCTAGACGTCATGCTGTCTATGGATTCTGGTAATGGACATATGGCTGCTATGTTGGGGAAAAAAGTAATAACTATTTGGGGTGTTACGCATCCCTTTGCTGGTTTTGGGCCTTTCAATCAACCAGACCATTATGCTTTAACGGCCGATCGGGTTGAATTCCCGTTAATTCCAACTTCAATTTACGGAAACAAATTTCCTGAAGGGTATGAAAAAGCTTCCGGAACGATTGCTCCGGAAACCGTTGTTAATAAAATTTTATCTGTAATTTAAACGTCGTCGTAATCTACAACGATAGAAGGAGTTGTAGGATGTGCTTGACACGTTAATACTAAGCCTTCTGCCAATTCACTATCTGTTAAAATATTATTTTGGGTCATGGTTGCTGCACCTTCTGTGACACGTGCAATACAACTACTACAAATTCCGCCTTGGCAAGAATATGGTGCATCAATTTGTTTTGCTATCGCAGCTTCAAGAATAGATTGTTTCTGAGACATGACAAATTCGGTTTCCTCATCATCTACAATAATTTTTATGATAGTCGATCCATCATTAACAACTGTTGTATTTGCTGTATTTTCAGAGGTAACAGGTGCGGTAAATAATTCAAAATGAATATCGGATTCTGCAACACCAAAATCCTTCAGTACATCTTTTGTTGTGGTAATCATACCTTCTGGACCACATAAGTAAAAGGTGTCAATTTTATTATTTTTATAAGTGTTTTTCAATAAAAAATTAACTGTACTTCTTTCTATTCTTCCAAACATAGCGTTTTCTTCTTGAGATTGACTAAAAATCATTTGAATAGAAAAACGCTCAGTATATTTACTATGAAGTGCTAATAATGCGTTGAAAAAAATAGTGTCTTTAGGTGTTTTATTACCATAAATTAAAATAAAATGACTGTTAGGTTCATCTTCTAAAATAGTTTTAGCAATACTCATTATAGGGGTAATTCCGCTCCCGGCAGCAAAAGCAGCAACCGTTCTAGTTTTAGAAGCATCTGCTTCAAAAACAAAACGTCCGTTAGGTTCTGCGACCTCTAAAACATCTCCTACTTTTAAAGTTGTGTTAGCGTATTTAGAGAACAGACCGTTTTCTATAGCTTTAACAGCCACCGTTAATGTGCCGCTTTTTGGAGATGTACAAATAGAATAATCTCTGCGAATATCTTTGCCGTCTATTTCAGTTTTTAATGTAATATATTGTCCAGCTTTAAAGCTGAATTTTTCTTTTAAGGATGAAGGAACATCGAAGCTAATTGTTACTGCAGCTGCTGTTTCTTTATTTATATCTTGTATTGCAAGTTTATGGAATGCCATTGAAATTCTTTTTTACAAATTTAGTGAAGCTAAAAGGTTTATAAATATAATTAAGAAAAAAAATAATACATCAGATTCTTATGTATTTAAAATTAATCCCTATATTTAACGGTATTATGGCAAACAATAATTTATATAAAGGGAGTTTAAATACTATCATTCTAAAGTTGTTACAAGAAAAGGATAGTATGTATGGTTATGAAATTACTCAGAAAGTTAAGGCTTTAACTCAGGGTGAATTATCTATTACCGAAGGTGCTTTGTATCCTGCATTGCATAAGTTAGAGGCTGATGGGTTTTTAGAGGTTGAGGTTGTGAAAGTAGATAATCGTTTGCGAAAATATTATAAGTTAACCGAGCGAGGAACAAAAGAAACAGCCGATAAATTATCGGAATTAGAACGCTATATAGAAACGATGAAAGTATTGGTGAATCCTAAATTTAGTTTAGAGTAATTATGAAGTTATCGACAAATGAAATAAGACAGATTGAAAAATATCTTGATTCAAAAGGGATTATTTATGTGGATTTAAGATTTGAAATTTTGGATCATATAATATTGCAAATAGAAGAGGAAATTAATGGTTCGGGGATTGATTTCGAGTCTGCTTTTCTTCATGTTACTAAACAATGGAATGCTCATTTTTATCAAACTAGTAGTTTGCTTTTTGGTGTAATGTTTCCTGCACCAAAACTGATCCTTGATAAAGCAAAAAAAATATATTTAAAGTATTTTATAATTTACACGTTATCATGCTTCCTTTTTCCTTTTCTTAATAAAGAAGTTGAAATCCCCGCATTCTTAAAGTTTGTTATTATTGGGGTTGCACTTTTATTCTCAATTATTTCATTAGTTAATTTTAATAAAGTTAGAAAGTCTACTAAAAAAACTGTTTATAGTTTTATTGCTAGAACTCAAATATGGAGCGTTGTATTTTTTCCTGTAATCATATCTGTTGTTGGTCAAGGGTTAAATACATCAGTATGGTTTTTGTTTAATGTTTTCTTGATTTACTATAGTTCTAATGTGTTTTTAAAAAAGCACAAACAAATCGTAAAACAGTTTAATTAATATGAAGTTGTCGGCAGAGCAAATAGAAAAATTATATCAATTCACAAGAAAACATTTTGTTGAATTTTACGATGTGCAAACAGAGTTAGTCGATCACTTGGCGAACGATATTGAAGAGCAATGGCAAACGAATCCTGAGCACACTTTTGAAGCCGCTTTAGATGTTGCCTTCAAAAAGTTCGGTGTTTTTGGTTTTCAAGATGTACTAGAAGCTAAGGCAAAAGCATTAAACAAATACTATTGGCGTGCCGTTTGGGATATTTATAAGTGCTTTTTTACACTTCCAAAATTAATGTTCACATTAGCTATGTGTTGCTTGTCATTTTTAATTTTAAAATACACGCCACATTTTGGTTATACCATTTCGGGACTTCTCGTTACATTTTTTATACTATATACTGTAAAGGTGGTGCGGCTAAATAAAAGTATTAAACGGGAACAAAAACATACTGGACGTAAATGGATGTACCAAGAACTGATAGGGAATCTTGGTGGTTTCATTGGTGTGGCTGGTGCGTTTGTTCAGTTTATTCCAAGGCTTTCAAAAAATCAGGGAGTTTATCAGGACTATCAAATAATGTTAATCAGTTTTGGGGTAGTTGCCTTCGCGCTTCTTAGCTACGTAATCTTATTTATAGTACCCAAAAAAATTACAACCTACTTAAAAGAAGAATATAAAGCATATTATGTGTAACATTTAATATCTTAGATCTACCTATATAAAAACCTAACCCAACCACATTTAATTATGATTAAACACTTTTTAAACCTGGAATGGAAACAATTTACCAGGTCTGCAAGTTTTGGAAAAAGCTTAGGACTAAAAATATTAATGGGATTTTTTGCATTATATTTTATACTTGTATTCTTAGCATTAGGTATAGGGATGTATCCTTTACTTGAAAAGATGTTTCCAGAACAAGATCCCTTTGTAAAGTTTAATAGTTATATTTTTTATTGGGTATTATGTGATTTATTAATGAGGTTTTTCTTTCAAAAATTACCTGTATTGAGTGTTAAGCCATTACTTACGTTGCCAATAAAACGTAAACAAGTCGTTAATTTTGTTTTGAGAAAATCTGCATGGTCCTTCTTTAATTTTTTACCACTATTTGCAATCATACCTTTTGGGATTACACTTATAACCAAAGAGTATAATGTGACTTTAATTTTGGTTTGGATGCTTACTATGGTAATTATTACGCTAATTAATAATTATTTAAATTTTATAGTTGAAAGTCTATCGTCTAAAACAGAATTATCGTTCTTACCTATAATGCTTATTTCTGGTGGATTATATGCTTTAAATTATTTTGAAATTCTAAATATTTCAGAACTATTAGCCAACGGAATTCTTGCAATTACAAATACTCCGCTATTAATAATTGTGCCTATTTTAATTTTAGTTGCTTTGTATGTTTATAATTTTAAAATACTTCGTGATAAATTATTTTTAGATAGTTCATTACAAACAAAAACACAAGAAGTAAATGCGTCTAACTTAGAGTGGACTAATAAGTTTGGAGATATTGCACCATTTATGCAGTTAGATTTAAAATTACTTTGGCGTAATAAAAGACCAAAATCTTCGGTATGGATGTTGGTTATGGGATTGTTTTATGGATTACTGTTTTATCCCAACCCAACATATCAAGACAAGCCATATTTCTTTGCGTTTGTAGGGATTTTTTCAACCGGTATTTTTCTTATCAACTTCGGACAATTTATTCCTGCTTGGGATAGCGGGTATTATAAGTTGCTCATGAGTCAGAATTTAAGATATAAGCAATATTTAAAATCTAAATATACGTTAATGACGCTTAGTGTAATCATTCTATTTGTATTGTGTATCCCTTATGTATATTTCGGGTGGAAGGTTCTACTTGCGCAATTAGCTGCGGCTGTTTATAATGTAGGTGTAAATACGTATGTTATTTTATTTGGAGGTTCGTATAATCGAAAAAAAATAGATCTTAATGAAAGAGCTGCTTTTAATTTTCAAGGTACCGGAGCTGTGCAGTGGCTTATTGGTTTACCGTTAATTATTTTACCCATGGTGATTTTTGCCATTTTTAATCATCTTTTCAGTTTCGAAATTGGCTGTTTTGTCTTAATTCTTTTAGGCATTATAGGAATCATTTTTCATGAAAAATTTATGAAATTCATAACTCAAAAATATATAGACTCTAAACATAAAATGATCGCTGCTTTCGATCAAAATAACTAAAAATTTACGGTATGATAACGACAACAAATCTTTCAAAAAAATACAACGGAACACAAGTTTTAAATATCGAACATTTAGAGATTCCAAAAGGACAAAGTTTAGGGTTGGTAGGTAATAATGGAGCTGGTAAAACAACTTATTTTAGTTTGTTATTAGATTTAATTCAGCCAACTACAGGACATATCACAAGTAATGATATTCAAGTTAATTTAAGCGAAGATTGGAAACCATTTACCTCGTCTTTTATAGATGAGAGTTTTTTAATAGGTTATTTAACAGCGGAAGAATATTTTTATTTTATCGGGGAACTTCGCGGTCAGAATAAAGCAGATGTGGATGCGCTTGTTGCCCAGTTTGAAGATTTTTTTCACGGCGAAATATTGGGTCAAAAAAAATATTTAAGAGATTTAAGTAAAGGAAATCAGAAAAAGGCAGGCATTGTAGCGGCATTAATTGGTAATCCTGAAGTAGTTATTTTAGACGAGCCGTTTGCTAACTTAGATCCAACCACACAAATAAGGTTAAAAAAATTAATTAAAGATTTAGGCGAAAAACAAGGCGTTACGGTGTTAGTATCTAGTCACGATTTAATGCATGTAACCGATGTTTGCGAGCGCATAGTGGTGTTAGAAAAAGGCGAAATAATAAAAGATATAGTTACAAGTGGTGAAACACTTAAGGAATTAGAATCGTATTTTGCAGGAACATTAGAGGTTTAAATGTCAAATCATTTTTATAGGTTAATCAAAAAAGATGCTTATTTTTACCACTTTGCATAATAATAGCAAGAGTTTAAAGTTATTTAGTTGATTAAATACTCCAACGTTGAAAACATCTTTTAAGGTTATTTTTATAGCATGTATTTCTGCATTTCTATTAGTAAACTGTTCACGTAAAAAGGATAAGTTTATTAGTAGGAATTTTCATGCAATGGCTACAGAGTACAATGTCCTTTATAATGGAAATATAGCTTTAGAAGAAGGTCGAGATCGCCTTAATGAAGAGTATGAAGACGATTATTGGAATGTGCTACCTGTAGAGCGTATTGCTTTTTCTGAAGACATCTTATTACCTGGTCAATCTAAAAACGAAAGTTTTTCTAGAGCCGAAGAAAAAGCCGTTAAGGCCATACAAAAGCACTCCATGAATATTAAAGGGAAAGAGAAAAACCCTAAAATGGATGAAGCTTATCTATTACTTGGTAAGGCGAGATATTTCGATCAGCGTTTTGTTCCAGCATTAGAAGCTTTTAATTATATACTTTATAAATATCCGCTTAGTGATAAAATTAATGTTGCTCGTGTTTGGAGAGAAAAAACAAATATGCGTTTAGATAACGACGAGTTGGCAATAAAGAATTTAAAACGTCTATTAAAACTAGAACATCTTAAAGGTCAGGAGTTGGCAGATGCTACGTCTACTATGGCACAGGCATACTTAAATATTAAAGTTACAGATACAGCTATAGCGTATTTAGAAATTGCAGCCCAATCTACTACAAAACACGAAGAACGTGGGCGTTATTTATTTATAAAAGGACAGTTGTATAATATTTTAGGATATAAAGATAGTGCTAATGTTACTTTTGATCGTGTTATTGATATGCACCGTAAAATTCCAAGAGACTATTATATTGGAGCATATGTGGAAAAAGCTAAAAATTTTGATTACGTAAATGGCGATAAATTAGTGTTTTCAGAAACTTTGGCTATGTTAGAGGAAGATCGTGAAAACCGCCCGTATTTAGGTCGAATTTATCATCAAGTTGGCGAATATTATTTAGCTACGGGTAGTGATTCTTTAGGGATTGCTTACTATAATAAATCACTTAGAACACAGCGAAGTGATAGAGAGTTAAATGCAAGAAACTATAAAATTTTAGGCGATCTAAGTTTCGATAATGCAGAATATAAAACTGCAGGAGCTTATTTTGATAGTACCTTAACAAATCTTACCCTTAATTCAAAAAGATACAGAACGGTAAAGCGCGAACGAGATAATTTGGTTGATGTTATTTATTATGAAGATATTTCTAACGTTAATGATAGTATTATGTATCTGGTTAATTTATCGGAGACGGAACGTTTAGCTCATTTTGAAGAATATACAACACATTTAAAAGAACAGGCAGAAATTGAGCGTGAGCGTTTAGAAGCCGAAACACGTGCTCAAGAGATGTTAAATTCTAATAGCGGATTTAATGTGAACACTAAAAATTCTGCATTTCAAGATCGAGATGCTGTAGCTCAAATAGCAAATACTTTTTATTTTTATAATACCACTACTGCAGCTTACGGTAAGAACGAATTTGTAAAAGTTTGGGGAAACCGTAAAAATGAAGATAATTGGCGTTGGTCTAATATGAATTTTTCCGGACCTTCTGCATTGGTTGTAGCCTCAGAGAGAAACGGTTTAGATTTAACAGCAGATGTTTATCAGCCAGAATATTACATTAACCAAATTCCTTCAGACCAAAAAGTAATAGACAGTATCGTAAAAGAACGCAATTTTGCATATTATCAATTGGGCGTTATTTATAAAGAAAAATTTAGTGATTATGAACTTTCTAAAACCAAACTTAAAACACTTTTAGAAAGTAATCCGGAAAACCGATTGGTGGTACCTGCAAAATATAATTTATATAAAGATTACGAATTATTGGGGCAAACTGGTGAAGCAGAAATCTTAAAACGTGATATTATTAATAACCATCCAGATTCTCGTTATGCAGAAGTCTTAAGTCATCCTAATCAGGCGGCTGCTCAAGATTTAAATAGTCCAGAAAAGATTTACGAAAAAACACATACACTTTTAGAAGCTCAGAAATATTCTGAAGTTATAGTGCTTTGCGAAGACAATATACACAATTTTGAAGGCGATGATATTGTGGCAAAATTTCATTTACTAAAAGCAACTGCAATAGGTAGATTATATGGGTATGAGGCTTATAGTAAAGCGTTAAACGATGTTGCGCTTACATATGCTAATCTTCCTGAAGGCCAGCGTGCAGAAGAATTAAGGCGTAATGTATTGCCTAAATTAAAATTCACGGGTTTTTTAAATAATGAAGATGGCAGACGCTTTAATGTTATTTTTCAGTTCGATAATGCTTCAACAGAAGATATAGATGCTTTTGCTGAAAGATTAGATCAACAGCTCGAAAAAGTAAGATATTACGATTTAACCTCGTCTAAAGATGTGTATTCGCCTACAACAACCTTTGTTATTGTGCATGGTTTTAGTAATTTGGTCGTCGCAGAAGGTTTTAGGGACTTATTCAAGAAAAGCGATAAGAATAAGATTACAAGACCTTATGTTGTTATTTCGTCTGAAAATTATCAAATCATTCAGATTCATAAAAATTTAGATACGTATTTTAGTGAAATCAAATAAATATTAACGCCCCAAAATTAATTAGTATGTTTAAGGATAGCAAAAAAGAAAAACAGCAAAGTGTAGAATCTTCAGGAAATCAAAATATTATTGCACAAGGTACCAAAATTGTAGGTGACTTAAGTAGTGAAGGAGGGTTTAGAATTGATGGAGAAATAGAAGGCAATTTAAAAACTCCAGGTAAAGTTGTTGTAGGGAAAACAGGATTTATTAATGGTACTTTAGAAGGAACAGATGCTTATTTTGAAGGACGCTTTACAGGTAAATTACAATTATCAGGAACATTAACATTAAAATCTACTGCAAATATTCAAGGAGATGTAGTTGTTGCTAAACTAGCTGTAGATCCAGGAGCTAATTTTGATGTAACTTGTATTATGAAAAGTGGTGTAAAGGCTATGAAAAATGACAGGTCAAAAGAAAAAACAGCTTAATAAATATGCTAAGTTTACTTCTATAGCATTACAAATGGGATTAACTATTTATTTAGGGAGTATCTTAGGTGAATGGTTAGATCAGAAATTTGAAAACGAAAATCAATTGTATTTCAAAATAGTAACACTGGTCGCTGTTTTTGTTGCGATGTATGCTGTAATAAGGCAAGTATTAAATATTACTAATAGCAAAAAAAATGATTAAAAGAATACTCGTCTTTTTATTATCTATTATACTACTTTTTGTAATTGCTTTTACCATTCATAATTATTTTATGACAGAAGTCATGTCGTATAAGTTATGGCATGTGTATCTTTATCATTTTATAGCAACACTCATTGTATACATAAGTATGGAAGCTGTACTAATTACGCTCCCTGAGCAGGTAGGGTATACTTATTTAGCACTTATGCTTATTAAATTAGGCGTTTTTGTATTACTATTTAAGGATACTGTATTTAAAAGTGAGCAGTTAGCGCAAGCGGAGCGGTATGCACTAGTGGTGCCTTTGCTTTTGTTTTTAACTTTGGAAGCAATAGCTGTTGCAAAACTGTTAAACAGCAAATAGTTAATGTGTTTTTATGAAAAATTATAAAATCGGTATAATAATCTAAACATATGCAAAAAAAGGGTTTGGGTTTTTAAATTATTGTTTACATTTGCACAAAATTTTAGAGAGCGTAATTCATTAGTTATAAAAATATGATGGTAGCAAAAAAATCTATCAAGTTTATTGTAGTTTTAGTTTTATTGATGACTACTGTTTCGACCTTCGCTAAAGAGGGAAAACAAGAGGGTCAACATCATGAAAAAGGAAATAAGGTAGATACTCCTGAAAAAATTAAAGAATATATTGCACATCACTTAAAAGATTCTCACGATTTTCATTTCTTTTCTTATACAAATGATGCTGGTGAACGTAAGGACATTAGTATGCCGTTACCAGTTATTCTTTGGACTAGCGAAGGATTAGTAACTTTTATGTCTTCAGAATTTCATCATGATGATAGCGGTCAAGTTATTGTAGAAAAAAAAGGTGTTAAATTAACTAAAATTCATAGTAAAATATACGAGTTAGAAGCAGGAGCAGATGCTGTTGTTTTTGATGATCATCACCATGCAGAAAATGCTCATAAAGTATTAGACTTATCTATTACTAAAAGTGTGTTTGGGATGTTAATTGCGGGTGTTTTAATGTTGTTAGGATTTGGTGCTTTAGCAAAAGGGTATAAAAAAGGTCCTATTCCAACCGGATTTGGAAGAGTGTTAGAGCCATTAGTTCTTTACGTTCGGGACGAAATTGCTAGACCAAATATTGGAGAGAAAAAATACTTGAAATTTATGCCGTTTTTACTAACTATATTTTTCTTTATTTGGATTTTAAATTTATTAGGATTAACCCCGCTTGGGTTTAATGTAACTGGTCAAATCGCGGTTACTGCTTGTTTGGCTATTTTTACTGTAATTATATATTTATTTAGTGGTAGTAAAGACTTTTGGAGTCACACATTATGGATGCCGGGAGTACCTTATATATTAAGACCAATTTTAGCGGTAATTGAATTAATAGGGTATTTAATTATTAAACCATTTTCTTTATTAGTGCGTTTATTTGCAAACATGACAGCAGGTCACTTTGTAGTCATGAGCTTGATTGCCTTGGTAATCACAATGAAAGAAGCATTTGGTCCTGTAGCATCAACAGGAGTGTCTTTAATATTGGCCTTATTTATAACTGTTATCGAGTTATTAGTAGCCTTTTTACAAGCATTTATTTTCACGATGTTATCATCGTTATTTATAGGAATGGCAGTTGAAGAACATGACCATCATTAATAAGAATTTGTTTAATTAATATTTTAAAATCAATTAGTATGTACAATTTAATTGGAGCAGGATTAATCGTAATCGGTGCTGGATTAGGTCTTGGAAAAATTGGTGGTAGCGCAATGGAAGCTATTGCTCGTCAACCAGAAGCAGCTGGAAAAATCCAAACTGCCATGATTATTATTGGAGCGTTATTAGAAGGTTTAGCATTCGGTGCTTTAATCTTAGGTAAATAATTCTTTCAATACAGAAACACTAACATATTCTGCAACGGTTGGTTGTAGAATATGTTTTTAAAATTAAACAAAACAAAAACAAAACTTTTTATCTAGTTACAAATGGATCAGTTATTAAACGATTTTTCACCAGGATTGTTCATTATGCAAGCCGTTATTCTTATAATCTTAATTGTATTATTAGGGAAATTTGCTTGGAAACCTATATTAGAGTCTTTACAAACTCGTGAGGATGGAATCTCAGATGCAATAGAGGCAGCAGAGAAAGCAAAATTAGAATTACAAAATCTTCAAGCAGATAATGAAAAATTATTGAATGAAGCAAGAGTTGAACGTGATACGATGCTTAAAGAAGCACGTGATATGAAAGAGAAAATGGTTCTGGATGCTAAAGAAGAAGCTCAGCATCAAGCAAATAATATGATCGAGGCTGCTAAACAAGCAATTGAAGGAGAAAAGAAAGCCGCTATGGTCGAGATTAAAAATCATGTTGCAGAACTATCTTTAGAAATAGCCGAAAAAGTTGTACGCGGAGAATTATCTAATAAAGACAAGCAATTAGAATTGGTAGATTCTTTACTTGGTAAAGACACTTTAAACTAATTAAGCATGGCAGGATCAAGAGCAGCAATACGCTACGCAAAAGCAGTTATAGCATTAGCACAGGAAAGTAATTCAGCAGAAGTTGTAAATAAAGATATGACTTTAATTGCTAAAACTATTGCAAATAGTAAAGACTTAAGCGATATGTTAGAGAGTCCTGTATTAAAATCTTCAGTAAAAAAAGCTGTGTTGTTAGAAGTCTTTAATTATATCACACCAGCAACAGTTAACTTATTTGATGTTCTTATTGAAAATAAAAGAATATCAATTTTAGAAGATGTAGCAAATACTTACACTATATTGTTTGAACAATTATCTGGTACAGATATTGCAACTGTAACAACTGTAGTACCTTTAACTAGTGATCTAGAAGCAAAAGTGCTAGTAAAACTTAAAGAGTTAACTGGGAAAACTGTTGAAATTAAAAATGTAATAGACGAAAACATCATAGGTGGTTTCGTATTACGCGTTGGCGATTTACAATATGATGCAAGTGTAGCTAACAAACTAAATAAAATAAAACAAGAATTTTCATTAAATTAATTTTATAAATTTTTTAATCGGAAATTATTTCGATTAGAGCTTATATCTAGATAAAATGGCAGAAGTAAAACCAGCTGAAGTAACAGCAATCTTAAAGCAACAACTACAAGGTTTTGAAGCGGGAGCAACTTTAAATGAAGTGGGAACGGTATTAACTGTAGGAGATGGTATTGCACGTGTTTACGGATTGGCTAATGCACAATATGGTGAATTAGTAGATTTTGGAAACGGTCTTGAAGGGATTGTATTAAACCTTGAAGAAGATAACGTAGGTGTAGTATTATTAGGACCTTCACAATTTGTAAAAGAAGGAACAACTGTAAAACGTACAGAACGTATCGCATCTATTAATGTAGGTGAAGGTATTGTTGGTCGTGTAGTAGATACTTTAGGAAATCCAATAGATGGTAAAGGACCTATAACTGGTGATACTTACCAAATGCCACTAGAGCGTAAAGCACCGGGTGTAATTTTTAGAGAACCCGTAACCGAGCCATTACAAACAGGTATTAAAGCTATTGATGCTATGATTCCGGTTGGTAGAGGTCAGCGAGAATTGGTTATTGGAGACAGACAAACTGGTAAAACAGCTGTTTGTATTGATACCATTTTAAATCAAAAAGAATTTTACGATGCAGGCGAGCCTGTATATTGTATATATGTTGCCGTTGGTCAAAAAGCATCAACAGTAGCTTTAATTGCTAAAACGTTAGAAGAAAAAGGTGCTTTAGCCTATACTACTATTGTTGCAGCAAATGCATCAGATCCAGCACCAATGCAAGTATATGCGCCATTTTCAGGTGCTGCAATTGGAGAGTATTTTAGAGATACTGGTAGACCAGCTTTAATTGTTTTTGATGATTTATCGAAACAAGCCGTAGCTTACCGTGAGGTGTCTTTATTATTACGTCGTCCACCAGGACGTGAGGCATATCCTGGAGATGTCTTTTACTTACACTCTCGTTTATTAGAGCGTGCTGCAAAAGTTATTAATAATGACGAGATTGCTAAAGATATGAATGATCTTCCAGATTCATTAAAGCCAATCGTAAAAGGTGGTGGTTCTTTAACCGCTTTACCAATTATTGAAACACAAGCAGGAGACGTATCTGCATATATTCCAACAAATGTAATTTCTATTACAGATGGACAAATCTTCTTAGATGGAGATTTATTTAACTCTGGTGTACGTCCAGCAATTAACGTAGGTATTTCTGTATCGCGTGTTGGTGGTAATGCACAGATTAAATCAATGAAAAAAGTATCTGGTACATTAAAATTAGATCAAGCGCAATTCCGTGAATTAGAAGCATTCGCGAAGTTCGGATCAGATTTAGATGCCGTAACTTTAAACGTAATTGAAAAAGGTAAGCGTAACGTAGAGATTTTAAAACAAGCTCAAAATGATCCGTTTAAAGTAGAAGATCAAATTGCAATTATTTATGCAGGTTCTAAAAACTTATTAAAAGATGTTCCTGTAGATAAAGTTAAAGCATTTGAAAGTGATTTCCTTGAATTCTTAAGAGCTAAACATGCAGGTGTTTTAAGCACACTTAAAGCAGGAAAATTAACAGATGAAGTTACAGATACATTAGCTGCAGTTGCTAAAGAAGTAGCAGTTAAATTTAAAGCATAATTAGATTTTAGTTTTGAGTAGTGAGGTTTATCATTTTAAATCTCACTACTGAATACGCAATACTTAGTTCTAGTATAAAACATGGCAAATTTAAAAGAAATACGTAACAGAATAGCTTCGGTATCTTCAACGATGCAGATTACTAGTGCCATGAAAATGGTATCTGCTGCAAAGTTAAAGAAAGCGCAAGATGCTATTACTGCTATGCGTCCTTATTCAGACAAACTTACAGAGCTTTTACAAACATTAAGTGCAACGATAGATTCTGATATTTCTAATAAATATTCAGAACAAAGAGAAGTTAACAAGGTACTTATTATACCTGTTACGTCTAATAGAGGGTTGTGTGGTGCGTTTAACTCTAATATTATTAAAGAGGTAAACAATTTAGTTCAAACCAAGTATGCTGGTAAAGATGTGTCTTATTTTGTTATTGGAAAAAAAGCCAATGATGCATTTAAAAAGACCAATAAGATTGTAGCCAATAGAAGTGATGTTTTTGATGATTTGTCGTTTGAAAACGTAGCCGAAATTGCTGAGTCTTTAATGCAAAAATTTGTTGCCGGTGAGTTTGATAAAATTGATATCGTATACAATCAATTTAAAAATGCTGCAACTCAAATTGTAACTACAGAACAATTCTTACCTATTTCTCCTATCGAAGTAGAAAAAGATGTGAATACAGATTATATTTTTGAGCCATCAAAATTAGAAATTATAGAACAATTAATTCCTAAATCTCTGAAAAATCAGTTGTTTAAAGGCTTAAGAGATTCTTTTGCTAGTGAACACGGTGCACGTATGACTGCAATGCATAAAGCAACAGATAATGCAACCGAATTAAGAGATCAATTAAAATTAACATATAATAAAGCCCGTCAAGCAGCGATTACTAACGAAATATTAGAAATTGTTGGTGGTGCAGAAGCACTTAATAATTAATACCATATTAAAAATACGTGCTTGTAAATTTTAGATAGTAATCTAAACATTAATGTCATTATACTTATAAAAGCCTTGCAATATGCGAGGCTTTTTTTATACTTTAACTTTACTATCTTTATTGAATACAAAACGTCTGGTATGAAATTTTTTAAAGTCCTTTTTTTATGTAATCTTGTATTATGTTCTATTACAAATTGTGCATCTCAAAAACTTGAAAAGAAAGTGCCAGTTAGTATTAAAGAAGTGTATAAAACACATTGGAATTCTGGTGTAAAAGGAGGAGGTTCTGGAGTTAATATTTTTATAGTTTTAGAAGATCAATTACCAGACCAAATCACTTTAGATAGTCTCTATTTTAATACGTTTCAGTTACCTTTAAAACAAGATAACCGAAATGAATTATTATTTGTTGGTCGTCAAGTAAATGCCACTAATAAAAAATACATCCACCCAACAAGCTCTAAAATAACAGTTGATGCTGTAACTGAAACTATAACACAAAAAACTAAATTTGAGCTCGACGAGAATGAGTGTATCATTCAATATACAGAGTCCGGAACAGTTAAGTATTTTAAATATGTAGATTTATATACTAAATCAACGCCACCAATACCTAACACTAGACCAAAACCATAATAAGTCGTAGCTTTTCTTTTTTAGTTCTTCTGATTTCAATACTTTTAGCCACCTAGAATTCTATATATATTGAGCACTTTACAACGCCTTTTTAAACAGACATTTATTTACGGTTTAGCAACAGTCTTGCCACGTATGCTTAATTTCTTTTTGGTGCCTTTATACACGTCTCCTGGAGTTTTAAATTCGGTTGCCGAATATGGCACAGTCTCGGTGATCTTCTCTTGGTTTGTTATGTTTAATGTCGTGCTTGCTTACGGCATGGAAACCGCTTTTTTTAGATTTTTCAATAAAGAGAAAAATCAAGATATTGTTGTAGGTACATCTACCATTTCTTTAATTATCTCGTCTTTAGGTTTCTTTATTTTAGCATTAGTATTTCAAAATCAAATTGCTTACATCACAGAAATTAAAGTCGAATATATTAAACTCGTCATCTGGATTTTATTGCTTGATGCGTTGGTTATTATTCCTTTCGCATGGTTACGTGCTAATGAAAAATCCATGACCTATGCCATTATAAAAATTATTAATGTTGCTATTAATCTTGGTTTAAACTTATTTTTCCTATTAGCTTTAAGCGATTTGTCGGAACAGTTTGAGTTCTTAAATAGTATATATCGTGAAAATTATCAAATCAATTATATATTTATTGCCAACTTAATAGCTAGTGCAGTAACTTTATTATTGTTGTTAAGTTTTTATCTTAAGGTGAAATATCATTTTAATACCGACTTATGGAAACGGATGATGCGTTATGCGTTTCCTGTATTAATAGCCGGTTTAGCTTTTTCTGTAAATGAAACTTTCGACCGTATTTTATTAAGTAAATTATTGCCTGAAGGTATTGCAGATACTCAAGTGGGAATGTATTCTGCTTGCTACAAACTCGCTTTATTCATGACGTTGTTTGCTACAGCATATCGCTTAGGTATAGAACCCTTCTTTTTTAGTCATGCAAATACTAAGAATCCTCAGAAAAACTATGCAAAGATATTAGAGTTCTTTGTTACTATTGGCTCTTTAATTTTGTTGGGAGTTATTGTTTTTGCAGACCTTTTAAAACTTATTGTAATTAGAAGTGAAGCCTATTGGGATGCCATGTCTGTGGTGCCCATTATATTATTAGCATATTTATTTTTGGGCATGTATCATAACCTTTCTGTATGGTATAAAATCACAGATCGCACTAAATTTGGTGC
Source organism: Formosa sediminum (assembly GCF_007197735.1). GTDB lineage: Bacteria > Bacteroidota > Bacteroidia > Flavobacteriales > Flavobacteriaceae > Formosa > Formosa sediminum. Next base: position 829,488 of record NZ_CP041637.1, on the reverse strand, counting down.
TTATATTTCAATTTTCGGTGCTTTAGTAACTTTAGTTTTAAACTTTTGGCTCATTCCAATTATCAGTTATAGAGGTTCAGCCATTGCAACCTTAGCAGCTTATGCAAGTATGGTAGGTTTATCGTACTACTTCGGAAAGAAATATTATCCAATTCCGTATAATATTAAAAAAATTAGTGCTTATATATTAACATCCGTAATCTTTTCAATACTTTCATTCTATTTCTTTAGAGAAAACTATGGGGTTGGAATTGCATTACTTATTGTATTTGTTTTGATTATTTATAAGTTTGAAAAACAAGACATACAAAATTTATTAAACAGATAATATGATTGTAAAAATTATTAATAAATCAAATCATGCTTTACCGCATTATGAAACTGTAGCATCTGCAGGAATGGATTTGCGTGCGGTTACCACAGAAGCCATTACTTTAAAACCTTTAGAACGAACCATTGTAAAAACAGGATTATTTATAGAATTACCTGTTGGTTTTGAAGCTCAAGTACGCCCACGCAGTGGTTTGGCTGCTAAACATGGTATCACAGTATTAAACGCTCCTGGAACTATAGATGCCGATTATAGAGGAGAAATAGGGGTGATTTTGGTTAACTTATCTAACGAGAACTTTACCATAGAAAATGGCGAACGTATCGCTCAATTAGTGTTTGCAAAACATGAACAAGCTCAATTTGAAGAAGTAGACACACTTTCTGAAACTGCCAGAGGTGCAGGCGGATTTGGGAGTACAGGGAAAGTATAAACTAGCCCCGTAATTATTATAAAAACATAACAAATATTAACTAAAATATACCTGGTTAGACAGGATAAATTATGAAAATTATTGTACCAATGGCTGGTCGTGGCTCACGATTACGCCCACACACTCTAACTGTGCCAAAACCATTAATTCCAGTTGCCGGACAACCAATCGTGCACCGTTTAGTAAAAGACATCGCTAAAGTAATTGACCAACCAATAGACGAAGTCGCTTTTATCTTAGGAGATCCTGCCTTTTTTGGAGACGATGTTGTAGCGAGTTTAACACAACTGGCTCATAGCTTAGGTGCAAAAGCATCAATATATCGTCAAGACAAACCTTTAGGAACAGGACATGCGATAATGAGTGCAAAGGAATCTTTATCTGGACCAGCAGTTGTGGCTTATGCAGATACTTTAATACGTGCAGATTTTAATTTAGATCCAGATGCAGATGCTGTGATTTGGGTTAAACAAGTTGAAAAACCAGAAGCTTTTGGTGTTGTAAAACTAAATTCTAACGAAGAAATAATTGAATTGGTAGAGAAACCTCAAACTTTTGTTAGTAATTTAGCTGTAATAGGAATATACTATTTTAAAGATATTGCCGTTCTTAGAGAAGAACTTCAACATGTATTAGACAATAACATTATTAATGGCGGTGAATACCAAATTAATGATGGTATTAAAGGTATGATGGCTAAAGGTAAAGTGTTTAAAACAGGACAAGTTGATGAGTGGATGGATTGCGGAAATAAGCCTGTTACTGTACAAACAAACGGTAAAATGTTAGGGTTTATTCATGCAGATGGTGAAGAACAATTAGTAGACGATAGTGTGGTTTTAAACCACTCTAAAATTATAGAACCATGTTTTGTTGGGAAAGGCGTTGTTTTAAATAATACAACTATAGGACCATATGTGTCTATTGGAGCAGGTTGTGTTTTAGAAAATTCAACCGTTAAAAATACTATAATTAGTAATCATTCCACTATTAAAAATGCTAATTTAGATGATGCAATGATAGGTAATTATGTAGAATTTGATGGAAATTTTACAACAATAAGTATAGGAGATTATTCCACTTTAAATTAAGAGATTGTTACAACATGAGCATGAGGTTTAAAACCTTTTATAAACTTAGTTTTTTAGGACTCTTTCTAGCGTCTATGCTATCTCATGCTCAAGTTGAAAATACAGACGCACCTCTAGATGATTTAGGTGAAGTAGACGATCAATTTCAAGAATTATTTTTTGAAGCCTTAAAGCAAAGCGGTATTGAAAATTATATGCGATCTGTAGATGCTTTACAAAAGTGTATTGCAATAAATCCTACCGAATCTGTCCTGTTCTTTGAGATGGGTAAAAACTATAATAAACTTAAAAATTTTGGAGAAGCAGAATCTGCTTTAAAAAAAGCGGTAAAGTTAGAACCTGATAACGAATGGTATTTAGACGAGCTTTACGATGTGTATGCGCAGCAAAACGATTACGATAAGGCGATAAAAACACTTAAACAACTGGTTAAATATCATCCAGACTATAGGGAAGATTTAGCAGCTTTATTTGTACGTACTAAAGATTACGACGAAGCTATTAAAGTTTTAGATCAGTTAGATGAAGAATATGGTGTGTCTTTAAGTCGTGATTTTTTAAGAAATCAGATTTACGATGCTACGGGTCAGAAAAAGGAACAAATAGAAAATCTTGAAGCACGTGTAGAAAATAATCCAGATCAAGAATCTAACTATTTGGCTTTAATCTATAGATATAGTGAAAGCGGAAATACAGAAAAAGCTTTTGAAACAGCTAAAAAACTTTTAGAAATTAATCCAGAATCGCAATTAGTACATTTGGCTCTATACAAATTTTATTTAGACGATAACGAACCAGAAAAAGCTATAGCTTCTATGGAAATAGCAATGAAAAGTCCGCAAATAAAAGCAGAAGCTAAAGTACTAGTTCTTGCAGACTTTGTAAGATTTGTTGGAGAGAATCCTGAGTATGAAGATGAGTTAGTAACTATATCTACCATGGTTGGTAATTCTAACGATGGTAAAACGCTTGTGGAGTTGGCACAATATTATTTAACTAAAGGCGATAAAGAAAAAGCAATTAAATATTATTCTGAAGCTCTTCAATTGGAAGGTGATAATTATGGCATTTCTAGAAATATTATAGTACTTCATATAGATTTAAAACAATACGATCTTGCGTATAAAAAAACTGCAGAAACGCTAGTAAAATATCCCTCTCAGCCAGAGTTGTATCTAATGGCTGGAGTTTCACTTAATAAAATTAATCGTTTTGAAGATGCTATAGAACAATTAAAAATGGGCTTAGACTATATTATAGACGACAAGAAAATGGAAAGTGATTTTTATTACCAAATCGCACAATCTTACTTAGGTTTAAATCAACCAAAAGAAGCAAAACGCTTTACAGATAAAGCAAATAAATTTGAAATTTCAGAGTAATGAAACACCTACTTCGTATTATAATTGCATCCCTATTAATGATCACTGTGGGATGTAAATCGGCAAAAACTTTAACCAATACAAATCCTAATTTTAAATTAAATACCAAACAATTAATAAAAGAAAACTCTAAACAAGCAGCAAGTTTTAAAACACTTTCTGCTAAAGTAAAAGCAGTGTATTCTGAAGGAGATAATTCTAAATCGGTTGCAATTAATTTAAGAATAGAAAAAGATAAAACCATTTGGTTAAACGGACCCTTTTCTGCAGCAAGATTATTAATTACACCAGATAAAGTAAGTTTTTACAATAAACTAGATAATACGTTTTTTGAAGGCGATTATAAATTGTTAAGTGATTTTTTAGGTACAGATTTAGATTTTAATAAAGTTCAGAATTTGTTGTTGGGAGAAGCGCTTTTTAATTTAAAAGAAGCAGCATATGTGTCTGAAGTATATGATGATGCATACGTGGTACAACCGGCAGAACAACGTCCTTTATTTGAATTGTTTTATATAATAAATCCAGCATATTTTAAAATTGTGTCTCAGCAATTGTCCCAACCAAAAGAATCTCGTTTATTACAAATAGACTATTTAAAATATCAAGATGTAGCATCAGAAATTATTCCGGAACACATAAAAATAAATGCTGTTGAAGCTAGTAGCGAAACTATTATAGAATTGGAATTCAAATCTGTATCTTTGGACGAAAAATTAAATTTCCCTTTTAAAATTCCTTCAGGTTTTGAAGCTATAGAACTTAAATGATTAAAACACTATTCTCATATAAATTAATTATTGTTTTTTTCTGTTTAATAAGCAGTGTCTCTGTGTTTTCACAAAGTAAAAAACAGCAGGAGTTAGAAAATCGTCGACAAGAATTGCGTAAAGAAATTGAGCAAATTAATAGCATGTTGTTCAAAAACAAATCTAAAGCAAAATCGCAATTATCTTTAATAGAAGATTTAAATCATAAAATAAATGTGCGTAGTAACTTAATTAAAGTTACAAATCAACAAGCAAATTTATTAACTCGAGAAATTGGTGTTAACCAACGCGAGATTACCCAGCTACGTGAAGATCTAGAAGTGCTTAAAAAAGACTATGCAGAGATGATTGTGCATTCTTATAAAAGCAGAAGTGAACAAAGTCGAGTAATGTTTTTATTATCGTCTACCAATTTTCAACAAGCTTATAAAAGACTACAATACATTACACAATATACCAATTATCAAAAGGAGCAAGCAGCAAATATTAAGCATAAGACAGAAGCGCTAAAAATAGCAAATACTAATTTAATTAAGCAAAAGGCAGATAAGCAGGAATTAATTAAAGAGAATAGTATTGCCCAAGCTCAATTAGAATTAGAACGTAAAGAACAACGTGCGTTAATGGCTTCTATACAAAAGGATTTAAATAGTTATGCTTCTCAAATTAGGCAAAAACAAGAAGAGGCAGACCGTATAGATCGTGAAATTGAAAAATTAATTCGGGAAGCCATTGTAAAGTCTAATAAAAAAGCAGGTAAAAGCACAGAAACAAGAGGGTTTGCTTTAACACCTGAGGCTAAAAATCTAGCAGCAAATTTTGTGTCTAATAAAGGTAAATTACCGTGGCCTGTACAAAAAGGTGTGGTTACACTGCGTTATGGAGATCAGCCACATCCTATTGTAAAAACAGCAACAATACATAGCAATGGTGTGCGTATTGCAACAAGCCCTGGTGCCGAAGTGCGTTCTGTTTTTAATGGCGAGGTTTATGCTATTATTGTTCAGAAAAAAGGTAATCCTACAGTTTTAGTACAACACGGAAATTACTTTACAGCATATAAAAACTTGTCTAAGGTTTATGTTAAGAAAGGTGATAAAGTAACAACTAACCAAGTTATTGGTCAGGTATTTACTAATAGTTCTTCAGGAGATACCACCTTAAGTTTTAGTATATTTAAAGAAAGTGCCACACAAGATCCGTCGGTATGGCTTTATAAAATGTAAGAAACTACTTCTCGTCTTTTAAAAAAATAGCTTTTAATTCTGTAGCGTCTTGAGGTTTCATTCTACCTGCAAGCACTAAACTTAATTGCTTACGACGTAAGGCAGCTTCGTAGCGTTCTTTTTCCAATTCAGTTTCAGGAATAAGTTCAGGAACAGGAATTGGTCTTCCACTTTCATTTACAGCAACAAATGTATATATGGCGTTGTTTGCTTTTGTTTTAAGACCAGATTCGCGATCTTCTGTCCATACATCTATATAGACTTCCATGGAGCTATTAAATGCTCTTGAAACTTTAGCTTCAATAATAACAACACTTCCTAATGGAATGGCATGATTAAATGCAACATGATTTACAGATGCTGTAACTACAATTCTTCTAGAATGTCTACGCGCAGCAATACTTGCTGCTCGATCCATACGCGCAAGTAACTCTCCTCCAAACATATTGTTTAAAGGATTTGTTTCGCTTGGTAAAACTAGATCTGTTAATGTAGTTTTTGTGGCTTCTGCTGTTTTTGCTTCCATATAAATTTGTTTGGGTCAAAGGTACAAAGTGAGTATTGACTTGCAAATTTAAATTTGTCTTTACTCTATAAAAAAAGCGTTATAAGATTATATAACGCTCAAGTATGTTTTGCTCAAAAATTTAGTCTAAGTTTTTTACAAGTACCCAAGCATCTGGATTGTAATTGTTTCTAATTTCATTTAAAGCTTTAAAGGCATCTTCTCTGTTAGCATAACTATCGTAAACGACTTGATGTAATCCGTATTTATTAACGCCTATTTTTCTAGCGTTAAAACCATCTGCTTTTAAATTTGAAATAACTTTATCGCAGTTTTCTTCTACACGAAATGCTCCTGCAATAATGTGGTAAGATCCTACAGGTTTAGTAACAATTAAATTTACTGCTGGTAGTGGGTTTTCAATTACAAACGTGGCTTCTTGAATTTTATGCTCTAATTGTGTATTTGCAGATTCTTGTGCAATTTGATTATGGCTTTCAATCTCGTTCACGTAATATTTAGACCCCAAAAATCCACTAACTCCAAGTGCCAATACAGCGGCAGCTGCATAACGGAAATAGGGTTTAGATTTGCGTTTTTCTTCGGTAATTCTAAGCGGAATAACTTCTTCAATAGATTCTATTTCGCGCTTGTAAGTCTCTCTTGTAATTGCAGGAGAAACCATTTGATTTAGTCCGAAAGCATCGGTTAAATAATTTAAATTGTTAAATGGCTCAAAAATTATCTTGCCATCTTCATTTAAAGCTATTTGTCCTATGTTTTCTAATGAAATATATTCTTTTTCAACTAATTGAGATTTAATCGAAGCAACACGTTTTTTAATCTTTTCTAACGCGATTTCAAAAGGAATTTTCTCAACATCAGCAATGTAATGAGCTAAAAGACCATCGTTTTGTTGAATTTGTTCATTAAAAGATATGGCTTTTTTAGGAGGATAAAATGTATTTGTGCCTGCATTAATTGTTGCAGACACACGTTGTGTTAAAAATGCTCCAAACTCAGGAACGATAACACATTCGTATCTATATAATAAGTCCTTAATGTAGTTTTCTAATTGCATATATGCAAAGTTAATTAAATATTAATGCGTTCAAAGTGGCCATTTAAAAATTTATTAACACTAAAAGAAATAGTTTCTTGTGGTTTAAAAATCAATAGATTAACTTACGTAAATTGATCGTAATTACATTGTAATTTTAGAATAAAGCCTTAAAATGAATATGAATGAAGACGACATTTTGTATGTATTGGCACTGCAACATGTAGCTAATGTTGGGGATGTTGGTGCTAAAAAATTAATAGCACACTGTGGTTCTGCACAAGCGGTGTTTAATGAAAAAAAACATGTGCTCGCAAAAATAGATGGTATAGGTAAAGTAAGGCTTAATGATTTGGGTTTGGCAATACACTTAAAAGCAGCAGAGGAGGAGTTACGGTTTATAAAAAATAACCATATTGAGTGTTTGTATTTTGAAGCTGATAATTATCCAGAAAAACTAAAGCATTGTATTGATGGTCCAATATTGTTGTTTCAGTCAGGAAATGTGCAATTGGAATCCCAGCGTATAATAAGTATTGTAGGTACACGTAAAATAACTACTTCAGGTATTGCTTTTTGTGAAAAATTAGTTGAAGAATTGTCTCCTTTTAACCCTGTTATTGTATCAGGATTTGCTTATGGCACAGATATTACAGCACATAAAGCGGCTATAAAAAACAAATTACAAACTGTTGGGTGTTTAGCTCATGGCTTAAATCAAATTTATCCTAAAGCACATAAAAAGTATGTTCATGAAGTAGATAATCATGGAGGGTTTTTAACAGATTTTTGGAGTACAGCTGTATTTGATAGAAATAATTTTTTGAAACGCAATCGTATAATTGCGGGTTTAAGCTCAGCGACTATTGTAATAGAGTCTGCAGCACGTGGCGGTAGTCTTGTAACTGCCGATATTGCTAATTCTTATAATAGAGATGTGTTTGCTGTGCCGGGCAGGCCAACCGATAGTTTGAGTATAGGGTGTAATAATTTAATAAAACAGCAAAAAGCGCAGTTGTTATCTACGCCTTTTGATGTTGCTTATATGTTAAATTGGGAATTGGAAACCGAACAAAAAAGTATTCAAAAACAATTGTTTGTAGAGTTAGACACCCAAGAGCAAATTATTTTTAATTTTTTGAAAACCAGTGATAAACAACTATTAGATACAATTGCTATTAATTGTAATTTACCCATTTTTAAAACAGCCAGTTTATTGTTAAATATGGAGTTAAAAGGGGTGGTTAGGCCATTACCAGGAAAAGTATTCGAATTAATTTAATCGGGCTACATGTTTATTTTTAATACCCAAATATCTTCAAAATAATCAAGTCTAGATAATTCGCGCTGTTTTAAATACACCACATTAGGGTCTTCACTCATTTCTAAATAAATGTAACTCCAATTATTAACAGGGTTTTTATAAGACCTTGCGTTGTGACCTTTGTTTGCTAAGAATTTCTTCCAATTTTCAGCATTTTTTTCAACTGAAAAAACATTAGTTACTAAGTAGTATCCAGGATCTAAATTAGGAATGGTTATTGAGTTTAAGTTTTCTATTTTTATTATATCCTCATTTTGTGGTAATGCATACGTATCAATATCGACCGTCATATAATAATCTTCGTTTTTATTTTCTAAATAAATAGGGCTAATTTCAGTCTCAAAAGCTACAAAAAACAAGTAATAACGGTCTCCTTTAGTTTTTAATTGTACGGTTAATTCAGAACTATTGTTGGATAAAATACCATTGTCTTTATTTGGGATTTCCATTTTTAAAAGATCAAAACCTAGCGTATTTATACTATTAGGTGTACGGTTTTTAAAGTACTTGTCATCTATCGTAATGGTGCTGTTAAAAAAGTTGTTTTTAGCTCTTAAATTTGAAAATAACGGAACAAACTCTTTTGTCTTTTTATTATATACAGAACATATGTCCGATTTAAATTTCTGATCACCCTCTAGCGCACCTAACGATAGCGATGTGCTTATGTCACCAATTTCATCGGTTTTAAAATTTGCAAAACTTATGTTCACTTCTTCCTTATCAACTTCTAAAAAACCGTTGTAGGTTGTGAAATACTTTGGTTTGTCGTTTGGATTTTCATAAACTACATATAATAGCCACCCACCAGAACAACCACCAGACACATAGCCTTGTGTGGCTTTAATGTTGGCTACAGTATAATTACCGTTTATAGTATCTGTTTGCTGTAGTAACTCTGTAACATTTGCGTAACATACATAAGGTTTAGAGTCGTTAAAAGAAGAATTTAAATAACTGTCGTAAACAACAAGACCTTTTATGTCTTGGTATTGACCTTGAGGTGTTTTAAAACGTATTTCATTAACATCAAGAGTGCGTTCGTCGTTTCCTTTATATATTATTTGGTCATTTATGGTGCGTGTTACACCTTTATCGTATTTATAAATGGCACTCCAGTATAGTGCTGCATAAGCAATTTTTTTAGAGTTTTCAGGAAGTGTTAGCATAGCCTGACTGGAGCTAAATGTAGATTTGTCATCGTCTACATCGATATACTCCATTTTAATTTTATCGTTATATAAAGTTCTGTCATTGAAGGGGTCAACATCATCTTCACTCAAAATATTATTCCCTAATAAGGCAGAGTTACCTTTAAGATATAATTGATGATTTACAGAAAATTGTAAACCTTCTTGTGTGTATCCAAATTGAATACACACAAAAAAAGTTAAAAAAAGTGTGAGGTTTAAACGTAGCATATATTAGATTTTAGGGGCAATACAATATAAACTAAAAAACTGAAGTTTGTTGATTCTGTATTTAATAACCAACTTTATCTCGAACTCGTTTTAAGGTGTTGTTTGCAACTGTTTTAGCTTTTTCAGCACCAATAGCTAAGATTTTATCAATTTCATCAAGGTTATTCATATAATAACTAAAGCGTTCACGTTCTTTAGAAAATTTTTCAACTATGAGTTCAAATAAAGCTTGTTTAGCGTGGCCATATCCATAATTTCCAGCCTCATAATTGGCTTTCATTTGGGTAATCTGATTTTCGTTAGCTAATAAACTATATATAGCAAAACAATTACAGCTGCTCCAGTCTTTAGGGGCTTCTAAGGGCGTGCTATCTGTTTGTATGCTCATTACTTGTTTACGTAACTTTTTATCATCTAAAAAGATATTGATGAGGTTGTCTTTACTTTTACTCATCTTAGAGCCATCTGTTCCAGGAATAAGCATGCCGTCTTCTTGAATTTTTCCTTCAGGAAGAACAAACGTTTCTCCACCCATTTTTGCATGAAAACGAGATGCAACATCTCGGGTCATTTCAATATGTTGTAATTGATCTTTTCCAACCGGAATAATTTCAGCATCGTATAACAAAATATCTGCAGCCATTAGCATAGGGTATGTAAACAATCCAGCATTGACATCTTCTAAGCGATCTGCTTTATCCTTAAAGCCATGGGCTAAGGTTAGACGCTGGTATGGAAAAAAACAACTTAAATACCAACTTAATTCTGTTGTTTGCGGAATATCACTCTGTCTGTAAAATACCACTTTTTCAATATCTAAACCACAAGCAAGCCAAGTTGCAGCTACACTGTAAGTATTATATCTTAACGTCTCGGCATCTTTAATTTGAGTTAAAGAATGCATGTCGGCGATAAATAAATACGAGTCGTTTGTGTCTATTCCCGACATTTTTATTGCGGGAAGTATTGCTCCTAAAATGTTTCCTAAATGTGGGGTTCCTGTACTTTGAACACCAGTTAAAATTCTTGCCATGTTAATTGTAATTATTGAAAAACAAAGGTAATTTTTTTAAATAAAAGAGTATGTAAATAATCGTTAAAGACAATCTGATTTTTTTTATTAATTGAGATGTCGATCCATAATACTAAGCTAAAGTTAAATTTTTAATATAAGTTTTAGGCTACTTTTGTTACGGTAAAAATTACGGTTTACGTTCTATTATACCTGATATTTGCCCTTTCATAGGGATTAATTTGTATATAATCTGATTTTTTTGCTGACGGTTGCGTTCTTCTTAAATTTACGGTAAAACCGTAAGTACAACTTCTTCCCCTAGTGTATTAGACGAGCTTTAAAAGAATTTAATAATTATTTTGCTATGATAAAAATTACGTCTTTAAAACATTTGTTCCCTCTATTTAAACACCTTTTTTTAATTTATATATTATTATTTACGATGTCTTTTTATGGACAAACCGTTACCAAAGTTTTTCCAACACGGGTGACCTACCAAACAAAAATCACTGTTATTGGTACTGGGTTTACATCATCAACAACTTTTTCTATTACAAATAGTAATATAAGTATTAGTAATACGGTTTTTGTAAGTGAGACAGAGATGACTTTTAAAATTTCAAAAAATTCAGCCACTACAACTAGTACAGGAGATGTTACAGGTAATTTAAATCTAGGTGGTTCAGATACAGGAATTGATATATATTATATTGCTCCTAGAACTAGAACTTTACAAAATTCGGGAGGAACAAATGCAGTAACAAAAATTACAGAAATTTATTCGAAACTTGATGTTTTAAATAGTACTCCTGTGTTTTGGAGATCTTCTTCTTCTGTAACTCTAGATAATAGTAATGACTTACTGGGATTTAAATATAATGGTATTGTATATTCAACAGGGGTAGATAACGACATGTTAGAAACTAATCTATCTGGAGAGATAGATATAACAGATGAAACTCAATATATAGAACAAACGTTTAAGGCATATTCTACAAACGGGGTTGAGGGGGATGCTAGTTCAGATAATTATATTGGTACAGCAGATTATGTAGATGGAGAATATAATGAAGGTTCAACCATAACTTCCAACTTTATAAAAGGACTTACAGCCTACGATGTAATTACAGATGGTGTAAATGGCCTAGATTTAGGAACAGGAATTGCAAACTTTAATCAAACCTCAAGTATCAAGTTTTTTAGTGGAAATGGACAAGTAGGAGCTGTAACAGATAGTACACCAGATTTATTAATAACACAAATTGCACAACCAGGAGGAACAAGCGGTTATGATGTGTATTATTATGCAGACGAAGAAGGAAACGTTATTGGAAGACCAATTAAATTAGTGATTATGGATGAATCTGATGGTGCGGCTAAGTTAACGACTTGGAATGTAGACTTTTATAGCATGAAACAAGAGAGTTTTGCTACTTCTACTCCCGTACAAAAACAACTAGGGAATAATGCAACTAGACCCTTAAGAATGGTTGGTCTTGAGTTATCTGATTTTGATATTACAAATGTTCCTAGTGATACAAATTCTTACATAGGGAACGTAAATAATATTAATTTAATGGCAGGAGGAAAGTGTGATTTATCTTTTTTAGCATATAATAAAAGTGCTTTCGAAATAAAGGCTCCTAATGCAGATGTTTTATTGCCAAGATATGTGTGTAGAGTACCTAGTACAACAGATATTACGTTTTCAGTTATTGCAAGTGTAGATGGAGGGTATACTGGTGGTACTGCTAATTCAAATGAGGCTCTATCTTATCAATGGTCAAAATATAATGAAGCTTTATCTAACACGACGGCTTCTCTTACTATAAACGACGTTAAAGAATCAGATTTAGCAACATATAATGTAAAAGTATATAACGATTATGGTTCTATAATTGTGCCAGTTACTTTGTCGCAAGGAGGAACACCAACCTCTTGGGATGGTACATCCTGGAGCGTGTCAAGTCTATATGCAGCTGCAGGGATAACTATAAATGATCAAGATAAAAGTTTAATTTTTTATAATGATTATAATGAAGATACGGATCTTGTAGGTTGCGACTGTACCGTTAAAGCAGGGAATGATGTTGTTATTCCATCAGGAAAAACACTTACCCTTTATAATGAAATAATAGTAGAACCATATGAGGCAAGTTATGTGCTTGAAGATGGTAATATCGCCCCCGCAGTTGCTGCAGGAACATTTACTTTAGAAAATAATGCAAGTTTAGTGCAAATTAATGATGAAGATGGTAATATAAATTCAGGCGATATAAATGTAGAGCGTCTAGCCGATAATTTACATGCTTACGATTATGTATATTGGTCTTCTCCTGTAGAAGGTGTAGATGTATCCGAAATAGATAATTCTAGAGCATACAAGTGGGACCCCACTAGTCCTAATGCAACAGGATCTACAGGGGATTGGATAAGAATTTATAACGAAATAATGAATAGCGGTGTGGGATATATAGCAAGAGTTCCAAGCTCTATCACAGGTATATCTGGTGCAAATTCTTATACCAGTACTTTTACAGGTGTTCCTAATAATGCTACAATTAATGTTTCTGTTAAAAAATCAGGAACACCATTACCTGACGATGAAGCTGATAGACATCAGAATTTTGTTGGAAACCCTTATCCGTCAGCTATAAATGCTATCGACTTTTTAACAAAAAATTCTAACATAGAAGGTAATGTAAGTTTATGGATGCATAATGCTGAAATTTCAGAAGGTTTAGGTACAGGGTTTTATGAAGAATCTGTAAATAATTACGGAGACCAATTTGTATATTATAATGCTACAGGTACATCTATTCCTAATGCATTTGACGGCTATATTGCATCTGGTCAAGGATTTTTTGTTCAATTACTGGAAAGCGAGTCAAATGGTAGTGTGGCGTTTACAAATGATATGCGTTATGATGCAGCAGAAATAGAATATGATAATTCAGAGTTTTTTAGACAGGATAGCAGCGATGAGTCCAACGATTTATCTGTTGAAAAACAATTGATTTGGTTAAATTTAGTAAACGAAGAGAACTTATCTACGAGCACATTAATAGGTTATGTTGATGGAGCTACCTACGAAAAAGACAGGCTTTATGATGTATCTGTAAGTGATGAAGACTTTAAAATATACTCATTAATTTCAGATTCTAAAATGGTTATTCAAGGTCGTCCATTACCATTCTTAAATGTAGATGAGGTACCACTAGGTATAGATGTCTTAGATAACGGAATGTATAAAATAGGAATAAGTAATTTTGAAGGAACAAATTTTATAGATGATGTTCAGGATGTTTATTTAAGAGATACTTATTTAGATGTTGAACATGATTTAAGAACTGCTCCATATAGTTTTACAGCAGTGTCTGGAGAAACCAAAGATCGTTTTATTTTGGTTTACAATGCGAGTAATGTAAGTACTTTAGCTACAGATGAAGCTTTAATAGACGATACATTTGCCTATATAAAAAATGGAACATTATATGTAAAATCTGCTAAAACAATTAATACAGTTCAAATATTCGATTTAACAGGTAAGCAGGTTATAAGCTATAATTCTGTTAACTATACAAAAGAGTTTAGTGCACCTTTCTCATTTTCAAGAGGAGGATATATCGTGTCTATTTCATTAGAAGGAGGAAGTGTAATTACTAAAAAATTAATTAATTAAAAGACAAGTAATAATAACATCTCATTGTAATTAAATACAAAAAATTTTATAATAAAAAGAATGCTCGATTAAAACTGATTAAAGAGTAGATTCGTTTTTATTTGTTATTATAAGTATTTGATTTTGTGTTAATTAAGCGGGTTCTGTGTTTTCTGCTCTTGTTTAGATAAACTTATTTTTTATTTTTTTTATTTAATTTATATTCTTTATCTTTTCAAAATTTGTATGTTAGTAGTAAAATTAAGTTAATATATTATTCATTTTATTATTACGCAATTGAAAAACACTACTTCTTCCCCTCGTAATATTTTTTTATTTAAAAAAATATTACCTTTTATACTGCTATTTATTACCTCATCATTGTTCGCTCAAACCGTTACAGATATTTATCCAACGAGGGTAACATCTCAAACCAAAATTACAATTTTTGGTACAGGTTTTAATAATACAATAAAAAATAGTATATCAATAAATGATATATCAATAACAGACGTTACTTTAGTAAGTTCATCTCAGATTTCTTTAAAAGTTTCTAAGACAGGAACTTCAAATACTTCAAATAGAGCCATTTCAATATCTGGTGTAACGTTTGATTCAGGCGTTGATACTACCATAGATTATATAGGTTATAAAGACAAATCAAGTTCTGCGTCGTCTGGTAGTGAATATTTTGATAAAATAACAGAAATATTTACCAATTGGGACTACAATGGGAATGGATATTGGCGTTCAAATTGGTATAGCTCGAGCAATCAAAATACATGGCCAAATGACAGGCAGGAGTTGTTAGCATTTACTTATAATGGGGTCACGTATTCTACAGGTGTAGATGATGATTTGTTAACGGCAAAAGGCATTAGTTTTCAGGCACAAACGTTTCGAGCTTATTCAACTAATGGAATTGTAGGGAAAACAACGTCATCAAATTTTATAGAAGTCGGAGATTTGGTAGATGGAATCGTTGGAGAAGGTACATCTATAAATTCAAAAATAGCTGATTTAAAGATATTTGAAATGATAACCGATGGTAAAAATGGATTGGATTTAGGAACCGGTGTTACAAATTTTAATAGTGATGTTAGTATAGAGTTTAACAGTCCTGATGGTGAGCCTAATGCCATTGGAGATATAGTTCCAGATTTAATTATTACACAAATAGCAGCAGCAGGTGGGTATGATATATATTATTATCAAGACGAGAGAGGGAATGTTGTAGGGACACCTATTCGTTTATACATAGATCAAACAACAAACAATCTGGCAGAGTGGAGGATGGATTTGTTTAGCGTAACTAATAATGTAAGTTATGAAGATGCGGTGCCAACAGGTAGAGGTCAAACTAGTAATGAAACAAGACCATTAAAATTATTTGCATTACATTTTGATGATTTTGATATTACTACTTCTAATATAGACGATGTATATAAAATTAATTTAGCAGCAGGAGGAACGGCAGATTTAGCTTTTTTGGCTTATAACGCATCTGCGTTTGTATCTAGAGCTCCAGTGGTAGATTCGTATATAGAGTCTAGATATCTGTGCCGTCTTCCTGCAACATCAGATATCGTTCTAAAAGTCAATGCTAGTATAGGAGGAACAGCAACAGGAGACCCTATTGAAGACTTAAGTTATCAATGGTACAAGGACGATGTAGCCATTTCTGGTGCTACTACAGATACATATACCCTTAGTAACGCCGATAGTGAAGATTTAGGTGTGTATAAACTAGAAATTTCTAATGGTTATGGTACAGAAAATGCTGTGATTACAGTTGCAGAAGGAGGTGTGCCAACGTATTGGGATGGTACTTCCTGGAACTACGATCAAGACTATATTGATTTTAACATTGCTGTAAACGACGAAGACAGAAGCTTAATATTTTCTGAAGATTATAATGAAAGTGTAGATCTATTTGGTTGTGATTGTACTGTAAAGGCTGGTAAAAACGTGGTTATTCCTTCTGGAAAAACACTTATGTTATATAATGAAATAACTGTAGAAGATGCAACAACTTTAGACGACGGAAATACTGTTTCTAAAGGAACATTTACTTTAGAAAACAATGCTAGTTTAGTACAAATAAACGAAGAAAATGGAAATATAAATTCAGGAGACATAAATGTAGTACGTATGGCTGAAAATTTACATGCTTACGATTATGTGTATTGGTCTTCTCCTGTAGCTAATTTCGATATAAATAATATTGAAAATTCAAGAGCGTATAAATGGGATCCTACACAAACAAACACAACAGGATCTACAGGAAACTGGATAAAGGTTGTTAATGAGGCAATGCGTGTTGGTGCAGGGTATATTGCAAGAGTTCCTGAGTCTATAACAGGAGCGTCTGGTGCAAATTCCTATACTGCCATTTTTACAGGAGTTCCTAATAATACCACAATAAGTACTTCTGTTAGAATGTCTGCAAATCCGCTACCTGAAGATGAGGGGGATAGGCATCAGAATTTTCTAGGAAATCCTTATCCTTCAGCAATAAGTGCAATAAAGTTTTTAACAGAAAACTCTAATTTAGAAGGAAATGTAAGTTTATGGATGCATGATGTTGAAATTTCAGAAGGTTTAGGAGCAGGGTATTATGAAGAGTCTACTTATAATTATGGTGATCAATTTGTAAATTATAATGCTTTGGGATCTTCTATTCCTAATGCTTTTAACGGGTATATTGCTTCTGGGCAAGGCTTTTTTGTGCAACTACTAGATTCTGCTTCAGATGGGGGTACTGTAACATATAGTAACGATCTGCGTTTTGATTCAACAGAGGCAGCATACAATAATTCAGAATTTTTTAGAACGACAACAGAAGAGGATTCAACTTTATCTCTAGAAAAGGAATTGATTTGGTTAAATTTAACTAATGAAAATAATTTGTCTACGAGTGCATTAATAGGTTATGCAGATGGTGCTACTTTAGGAAAAGATAGACTCTATGATACCTATGCAAACGATGAGGACTTTAAGATTTACTCGTTAATTAATGATGATAAAATGGTAATTCAAGGGCGTCCGTTACCTTTTTCAAATTTAGATGAAGTGCCGTTAGGAATAAATGTATCAGACCAAACAACGTATAAAATAGGAATAAATAATCTTCAAGGAACTATTTTTGAAGAAGGTCAAGACATTTATTTAAAAGATACTTATTTAAATGTTGAACATAATTTAAGAGATTCTCCTTATAGATTTACAGCAGTTTCTGGAGTTACAAACGATCGTTTTATCTTAGCTTATACGGCTAGTTCTGCTTTATCTGTTAACGATTCAGCCTCCAATAATACTTTTGTGTATATTAATGATGGTGTTTTAAATGTGAAAACATTTAAAACTATTAGTGCCGTTAAAGTGTATGATGTTAGTGGTAAACTATTAATAAATTACAAATCAAGTAATCAAAGCAGTGAGCTATCAACACAATTTAATTTTTCCAAGGGAATTTATTTGACTTCAATAGTTTTGGAAGACGGGGTTGTTGTGACGAAAAAAGTTATAAATTAATTAAAAATAAACAGTAAAAACCTCTGCTTGCAGAGGTTTTTTTATGAACTTTATTCACGTTATGAACCCTTTTTATATTGAATGTGTTGAGCTAGTTTATTCATGTAATCTGTACTTTTACTTTTAATACAATTATGTATTTTTGGTGTGTATGAAAATATTTAAATATATATTTTGGGTGTTATACCGGGTGTGGTTCTATATTCTAGTTGCTATACCAATTTTGGTGCTTTTGCCATTTCTTTTGATTTCTATATTAAAAGAATCATGGTATCCATATTTTTTTAAAATGGCCAGAATGTGGTCTAAATTTATATTAGTGGGTATGGGCTTCTGTTGGCGAATTGTTCGTGACGAGGTTCCAGATCTTAATAAAAGTTATATGTTTATTGCCAACCATACGTCTATGACAGACATTATGCTTATGTTGGTTACTGTTAAAAATCCATTTGTGTTTGTAGGTAAGAAAGAATTGTCTAAAATGCCATTATTTGGGTTCTTTTATAAGCGTACATGTATTTTGGTAGATCGTGATAGTCTTAGGAGCAGGCATGCTGTATTTGAACAAGCAGAACGCCGTTTAAAATCGGGTTTAAGTATTTGCATTTTTCCAGAAGGCGGTGTTTCCGACGAAGATATCCTTCTCGATCAATTTAAAGATGGTGCCTTTCGCTTAGCCATTAATCATAACATTCCTGTTGTGCCTATTACATTTGCCGATAATAAAAAACGATTCTCTTTTGATTTTTTTAGTGGAGGTCCAGGCAAAATGCGTGTGCATATGCATAAATTCTTATCTACAGATGGGCTTACGCTTAAAGACGATTGTAAAGCTTTAAAAGCACAAGCGCGCGATATTATTTTAAATCAATTAAAGGCATTTAAAAAATAAATAAATCTCTTAATTGTTTTATTAAGTGTTATAGCTATTGTAGTTAACTATCATAATAATAAATTAAAGAATAAAGTAACAGCTTTTTGTAATGTCTTAAAATTGATAATTGAACCCTGTGTAAACTCCAATAATGTAAGGTCTAAAACTACCAGACGTATTGCTAAATGCATTTAATTGATATTTAAATGTAGGTTCTAAATTAATATTTAAACGTTTGGTTAGGTTGTAATCTAAGCCAATTCCAAAATTGGTACTAAAACTAATGGTGTTTATATTGGTTGCTTCACCTATATAAACTCTGTTATTATTACTTTCAGAATAAACGCGGTTATTATCTAAAATAAATGTGCTAAAACCACCTATTAAGCTAATTCTTATACGTGTGTTAACAAGATGATATTCTAGCTCAAGTGGAACTTCAAAATAGCTAATACTTTGATTAATTTCACTACTGCTACTGCTACTGCTAGTTGAGGTAACGAAAGGTGTATCTAAAAAGCTAGAGCTATTATTGTTACTAAAAAAAGCCAAGTTTTCCCCTTGGTTAGATACAGCTAAATTTGCAATATTGCTTGTGTGTGATGCAAGTGTATTGCTACTAGAAACAATATCATTTGTGTTAAAACTTAAGGATAAATTATTTACACCAGATCTTATTTTTAATCTTTCATTAACTGCATAGCCCACATTTACACCATAACTAGTGTTTATTTCACCTGTTTTAGAATTATTTATAAATTGGTCATCTAAATGGGATCCTGATCCAAAACTGTTGTAATACACCGGAGCTACATTAGGTTGTATATCCCATTTTTTTGTCTGTTTTTTTTCTTTAGGTGTAGGTTCTGTGCTCGCAATGGCTTCTTCTATACTTAAAGTGTTTGGGGGTTGTTCTTCTGTAGTGGTTTTATCAGGTGTTGCCTGTTTTTGTTCTGTTGGAGTATGTGTTAAAGCAGTGTTGTTTTTGTTGTCAATATTATTAGACTCTTTTGTAGCAACTGTATTGTCTGTAGGTGAGCTTTGTTGTTTTGAAAACGTATATGTAGGCTGTAAAGCATTATTTTTACTGTGCTCCAAGATTTTTTTTGTCTTTTTTATATTAGGCTTTGTGGTTGTGATATTACTGATTTTTGCTTTGTTTTTAAACGCACTTTTTGTTTTAATAGAATCAATTAAGTGTTTGGTAGGTCTGTTAGTATTAGATGTATCAGATTCAGGTGTGTCTGCTATAATTATATTTGGGGAAAAAGGTGTTAACGTGTTTTCTTGATTTATAAAGCGAATTAAAGCTAAAGACAGTATTAAAAGCGCAGCAGCACCAGTCCCGTACCACCAAATAGGAATAATGCGTTTGGTTTTCTTTTTTTCTTTCAATTTCTGCTCGATAGCATTCCAAACTTTTGGGTCTGGAGCTTTATCAAGATCTTTTAATTGTTCTTGAAATAAACGGTCTATGTGTTTTTTATCACTCATTAGATAGATTGTGAATCAAGATTAGGATTGTCTTCTTCAATTTTTTTCTGTAAAATTAATCTGGCACGGGCTAAATTAGATTTAGATGTGCCTACTGTGATATCTAACATTTCAGAAATATCTTTGTGAGAGTAGCCATCTAAGACATATAGGTTAAAAACCAATCTATATCTGTTTGGTAAGGTTTGAATTAATTCTAAAAGATAATCCAAAGAGATATTTTCATGGTCTTTAACCTCTACAGTGTCGTCTATAATATCTTCATTAATAATGTCAAAAATTCCTTTTTCTCGATAGCGTTGTAAAGCTGTATTAATTGTAATTCTTTTTATCCAACCTTCAAAAGATCCTTTGTTTTTGTATTGTGAGATTTTGCTAAAAATAGTCAAAAAGGCATCTTGCAGATTATCTTGTGCTTCTGCGGTATTACGAGAATACTTTAAACAAATTGAATATAGTTTACTTGAATAAAGCGTATATAATTCACTTTGTGCTTTAAGCTTGTTTCGTTTACAATTGTGTATTAGTTGCTCTAAACTCAAAAGGAATTTTGATTAGAATTATTAAAGTACGTTTACTATATCTCTTTCAAATTCTAAAAATACATCTTCGCCATTCTCATCTGTTCCTGCCCAAAATTTAAAAAGATATGGACCGGCTTCTTCTGGTATAAATGTAAATGAAATTTCGGTCTCCTCATTAAGGTCTTCGCATTCCGTTTCAGAACTTTCTATAATTCTGTTTACAACTGCAATTGTTCGTACTTCGGTTGTAAATGGTAACTCTTCGCCTTCTTCGTCTTCTAAAACTTCTGTTGTTTTATAGTAATAGAGCGAGTCAAAGGTATAACAGCTTGTAGGTTGAATGTAGGTGATGTAAATTTTATAAGATTCACCCACTTCCATATCTTCAGGTACAGTAGCGTTTTCAGTAGTTAAATATTCGTAAGTATAACCTGAATAGTCGTCGTCTGTATCACAAGATGTTAAGGTTAATGTTGCAATAAATAATAAAAGTAATTTTTTCATGTGTGTAAGGTTTTTCTTTTTAGATGTATTTACTTTAAAAAGGTTGCGTTTAAAACCAAAAAATCCCGAAAAGTTAATCGGGATTTGTTTACTCTTTTTTGAATATTAATGAGTTAAATAGAATATGCGTTTACTTAAAACGTTATTCTTTCATGGCTTTAATAGCGTCTTTAATTTTGACTTCAAGTTCTTCAAATAATTCCGGATTATCTTTTATCATGATTTTTACAGCATCACGACCTTGTCCTAGTTTAGTATCTTGGTAGCTAAACCACGATCCGCTTTTCTTAACAATATCTAACTCTACAGCTAAGTCTAAAATTTCTCCAACTTTAGATACACCTTCGCCATACATAATATCGAATTCTGCTGTCTTAAATGGTGGAGCTACTTTATTTTTAACCACTTTTACTTTAGTTTTGTTACCCATAACATCACCATTAGTATCTTTAATTTGTGTAGATCTACGGATGTCTAAACGCACAGATGCATAGAATTTTAGAGCATTACCACCTGTGGTAGTTTCTGGGTTTCCAAACATAACACCAATTTTTTCACGCAATTGGTTAATGAAAAACATGGTACAGTTAGTTTTGCTAATAGATCCTGTAAGTTTACGAAGTGCCTGAGACATTAAACGGGCATGTAATCCCATTTTAGAATCTCCCATTTCTCCTTCAATTTCACTTTTTGGTGTTAAAGCAGCAACCGAATCGACAACAACAATATCAATAGCTCCAGAACGCACCAAATTTTCGGCAATTTCTAAGGCTTGTTCTCCGTGGTCTGGCTGAGAAATAATTAAATTATCTATATCTACGCCTAATTTAGCTGCGTAAAATCTATCAAAAGCATGCTCGGCATCAATAAAAGCCGCAATACCACCAGCTTTTTGAGCTTCGGCAATAGCATGTAATGTTAATGTTGTTTTACCAGAAGATTCTGGTCCGTATATTTCTATAACACGTCCTCTTGGGTAACCGCCAACACCTAAAGCTAAATCTAAACCTAAAGATCCGCTTGGTATCGCTTCAATGTCTACCACAGCTTTATCACTCATTTTCATTACAGTACCTTTACCGTAAGTCTTGTCTAGTTTATCTAAAGTAAGCTGTAGTGCTTTTAATTTTGCTTCTTTTTCCTTGCTCATTTAATTGTGTTTTTATACTGAAATAAGAGCTGCTAAAATACTATTTCTTTTGCTCATCTAATAACTTTATTCTGCAACCTTTTGTCAGGTTCAGAATCTACCTAATAAAATAAGTAAAAATATTGGTTGTAAAAAGATAATTGTAAGATTATACGAGTGTATTTTATGTTATTATTGAATAAATGAAGTCCTTTTTCGCTATAAAATTTGTGTTTTACCTAATTAATGTACCTTTGCAAAAATATTTTTTAACCTTAACACATTAGTATAGCATGCAACTGTACAATAAATTAAGTGCTAAAGAACGTGCAGAGTTAATCGAAAAAGCAGGAAAAGATCGATTAACACTCTCTTTTTATCAGTACGCCAAGATTGAAAGTCCTCAATCATTTAGAGATCAATTATTTATTACATGGGACGCTTTAGACGTTCTCGGAAGAATTTATGTCGCTCACGAAGGGATCAATGCGCAATTATCTTTACCAGCAGATCGCTTTAATGAGTTTAAAACGCATTTAGATTCTATTTCATTTTTAAAAGACATTCGATTAAATATTGCTGTAGAGCAGGATAATATGTCGTTTTTAAAATTGAAAGTTAAAGTACGTGATAAAATTGTTGCCGATGGTTTAAACGACGAGACTTTCGACGTTACCAATAAAGGTAGACACGTAGACGCCATTCAGTTTAACGCATTGATAGAAGACGAAAATACCATTCTTGTTGATATGCGTAATCATTACGAGAGTGAAATCGGACATTTTAAAAATGCACGTCGTCCAGATGTCGATACCTTCAGGGAATCGTTACCTATTATTGAAAATGATTTAAAGGAATTTAAAGACGATAAAAAACTAGTGATGTATTGTACTGGTGGGATTCGTTGCGAAAAAGCTAGTGCCTACTTTAAACATAAAGGCTTTAAAAATGTATTTCAGCTAGAAGGCGGAATCATTGAATATACCAGACAAGTAAACGAAAGTAAACTTGAAAATAAATTCTTAGGAAAGAACTTCGTGTTTGACGAACGTCGCTCAGAACGTATAACAGATGATGTTATAGCGTGTTGCCACCAATGTGGTGCACCTGCAGATACACATGTAAACTGTGCTAATGATGCTTGTCATTTACTATTCATTCAATGTGAAAAGTGTAAAGCAGAAATGGACGGTTGTTGTTCTACAAACTGTAAAGAAATTCACAGTTTACCTTACGAAGAGCAAAAAGCACTGCGCAAAGGGCAAGGTAACAGCAATGATATCTTTAAAAAAGGACGCGCAGATCACTTGCCATATAAAAAAGACCTTCGCAACATTTTTGAAACTTTAAATACAGATTCTATTAAAGAATAAGGCTATGCAACATATAGAATTAATGGCGCCTGCAGGAAACTTTGAGTCTCTACAGGCGGCTTTAGATAATGGTGCAAACTCTGTATATTTTGGTGTAGAACAGCTTAATATGCGCGCACGAGCAACGGTAAATTTTACCTTAGACGATCTTCCTGAAATAGCCAAACGTTGCGAAGCTAAAAACGTAAGAACGTATTTAACGCTAAATACAATTATTTACGATCACGATTTATCTATAGTAAAAACGCTTATCAAACAAGCTAAAGCGGCTAATATTACAGCGGTTATTGCTATGGATCAGGCCGTTATTGCTATGGCAAGAGAGTATGGAATGGAAGTTCATATCTCTACCCAAATTAATATCACTAATATAGAAACGGTCAAGTTTTACGCCTTGTTTGCAGATACCATGGTGTTAAGCCGTGAGTTGAGTTTGCGTCAAGTTAAAAAAATTACTGAAGCTATAGCGAAGGAACAAATAAAAGGACCTTCTGGAAAGTTGGTAGAAATAGAGATTTTTGGGCATGGTGCACTGTGTATGGCAGTGTCTGGAAAGTGTTATATGAGTTTGCACTCGGCTAATTCTTCTGCAAATCGCGGGGCGTGTAAACAAAATTGTAGAAAGAAATATACCGTAATAGACCAGGAAACAGGTTTTGAAATGGAATTAGATAACGAGTACATCATGTCGCCTAAAGATTTATGTACTATCGATTTTCTAAACGAAATTATAGATGCTGGAATTACGGTATTAAAAATTGAAGGACGTGGTCGTGCTCCAGAATATGTAGCAAAGGTTATTAAATGTTATCGAGATGCTATAGATAGTGTTGCTAATGGCACCTACAATAAAGAGAAAGTAATTGCTTGGATGCAAGAACTTGAAAAAGTTTACAATCGCGGATTTTGGAGCGGGTATTATTTAGGTCAAAAACTGGGAGAATGGAGTAACGGATCTGGATCTCATGCCACACAAAAGAAAGTCTATATTGGTAAAGGCACGCATTTTTATCCGAAAGCACAAATTGGCGAGTTTAAAATTGAAGCATTCGATGTTTCAGTAGGCGATACCATTTTAGTTACAGGACCAACAACGGGAGCTCAAGAAATGAAGGTGGAAGAGCTTATGACTAATGATAAAAAATCTGAAAAAGGGACTAAAGGCGACTTGGTAACTATACCGCTTAAATTCAGAATTCGTCCTTCAGATAAATTGTATAAAATTGTAGAAAATAAAGTAGAAGCTTAATGGTTATAATAACACTACAACGCAACAAATGTATTGGCTGTAACTATTGTGTAGAATTGGCACCGCAACACTTCCAGATGTCTAAAAAAGATGGTAAAACGGTATTGTTACATGGTCAAGAAAAAAAAGGGTTTTATACATTAAAAAGTAACGATTATACTATCTTAGAGACTTGTAAAAATGCCTCAAAAGCCTGTCCGGTTAAAATTATTAGTGTAAAACATAATTAATTTAAATGAACGTTTATAAACTGTTACAACTTAATAGAAAAATTAAAAGTCATAGAATTAAGTTTCTAGCGCTTTATGTGTTGCATACGTTTAATAAGCGTTTTTAGCGGTAAATTTAGATCCTGTTATGGCTTGTAATTTACGCTGTAAGATGTGTTATTTTACAGATAAAGATTACGTAAAAACTTTAAAAGGGCAGTTTAAAGAGGATGAAATTAATCAAGTAGCGAAAACTATTTTTAATCGGGCGTTAAAGCTTCAAATAGGTTGTGGTACAGAACCAACGTTATATAAAAATTTAGTTAAAATTGTTGAATTGGGTAAAGCCTATGCCGTGTCATATATTTCAATAACTACAAATGCTAATTTGTTAACCAAGTAAAAAATAATAGTACTTTTAGAAGCCGGACTTAATGCCTTTACTTCTGAAAAAAAAATAAAATCCTTGTCTGTGAGATTAAATTATGAAGTTGAGTTGAATTAAAATTTCTTTTTTTCAAGTCTTTAGAATAATCATATCTTTACAAACCAAAGCGAGTTCTAGGTTTGTCCGACTTGCAATAGGAATATGTTTCAATAATTGAGACATAAATTTACTAATCGTCTTCTGATAATCATAGCGTTATCAGAATCTATATATACATAATTTTATGGCTTGTGGTAGTTGTTCAACAGGAAAAGATGGTCAGCCAAAAGGTTGCAAAAGTAACGGTACTTGCGGTACAGACAGTTGTAATAAATTAACAGTTTTTGATTGGCTAGCAAATATGTCGCTTCCCAATGGAGAAGCCCCTTTTGATTGGGTTGAAGTGCGTTTTAAAAACGGACGAAAAGAATATTATAAAAATACCGAAAATTTATCGCTTAGTATAGGCGATATTGTAGCAACTCAAGCTGCAAATGGTCACGATATTGGTATGGTAACACTTACTGGAGAATTGGTAAGAGTACAAATGAAACGTAAAAACATCCCTCTAGATGGGGAAATTGTAAAAATATACAGAAAAGCATCGCAACGCGATATAGATATTTGGTCTGAAGCGCGTGAGAAGGAAGAACCAATGAAAGTTAAAGCTAGACAGTTTGCTATAGACTTAAAGCTGCAGATGAAAATTTCTGATATTGAATACCAAGGCGATGCTAGTAAAGCCACATTCTATTACACTGCCGAAGAACGTGTAGATTTTAGAGAGCTAATTAAAGTGTTTGCTCGCGAATTTAGAACGCGTATCGAGATGAAACAAGTTGGGTTCCGTCAGGAAGCAGCGCGTTTAGGAGGTATCGGGTCTTGTGGTCGTGAGTTGTGTTGTTCTACGTGGTTAACAGATTTTAGATCGGTAAGTACATCTGCTGCCAGATACCAACAATTATCTTTAAATCCGCAGAAATTAGCTGGCCAATGTGGAAAGTTAAAATGTTGTTTAAACTACGAATTAGATACGTATTTAGATGCTTTAAAAGAATTCCCAAAAACCGAAGTAAAACTAAGAACACAAAAGGGTACAGCTGTTTGTCAGAAAACAGATATTTTTAAAGGCCATATGTGGTATGCTTATGAAGGGGAATGGATGAATTGGCATAAAATAACGATTGAACAAGCTAAAGAAATTATTGAGCTCAATAAAAAAAATGAAAAGGTAGCAAGTTTAGAAGAGTATGCTGTAGATTTATTAGAAGATGCAAAAGTAGAGTTTGAAAATGTTGTAGGTCAGGATAGTTTAACACGTTTTGATCAGCCTAAAAAATCGAAACGACGCAGAACTAACAGGGCAAATAAAAATAGTAAAGGAACTAGCAATACAGTAGAAACTAAAGATAATGTTGCGGTTGCTAAACCAGTGGCAAAACGCCAAGTTAAACGTAAACCAGCAAACTCTAATCAGAGCCCTAAAGCGAAACAGAATCCAAATGCTAAGCCAAAAGCGAACCCTAATGCTAAAGGAAATCCAAATGCTACAGAAGGAGGAGCTAAACCAAGGCCAAGTAGAAACAGTCGGAATAGAAATAAGAGAAAACCGCAGAATAAGCAACAGTCTCCTAACCCAAATCAAAACCCAAATACAAAAACAAACCCTAACGTAAAAGCAAAAACAAAAACAAATCCAAATGCTAAGGGAAAACAGAATCCTAATCAAAATCCAAACACGAATTCTGATGCTAAGAAGTAGCACACTTTTATTCATTTTAAGCTTAATGTTTATTGTAACCTCTTGCGATTCTAATCAGGTATTCGATGCATATCAAACTGTTCCAGGATCGTGGAATAAAGACGAAAAAATCACGTTTAATTTTACACCTCCGGATACTACAAATACATATAATCTGTTTGTTAATATTAGAAATGATGAAGCGTATAAATACAGTAATTTATTTTTAATTATAGGATTAGAGTTTCCTCATGGAAAAACCATTACAGATACGTTAGAATATAAAATGGCAAAACCCAATGGAGCATTTTTAGGCGAGGGTTTTAGCAGTATAAAAGAAAATAAGTTATGGTATAAAGAAGGGTTTAGCTTAAATGAATCCGGAACTTATACTGTAAAAATACAACATGCCATGAGAGAAAGTGGCAAGGTTAATGGCATAACAAACCTTGAAGGCATTACAGATGTTGGCTTCAGAATAGAAAACCCATCAACACATTAATTAAATTATGGCAAAAAAGAAAGAACCTGTTAAAGTGCAAAGCCATGCCAAGTATGTACGTATATTTTGGATACTTTTTCTAACTGGCATTATTGCTTTTGTTTTACTGTTTTTATCTGCTTCTGCATTTGGAGATTTACCCGATCATACAGTATTAGAAAACCCTAAAACTAATTTAGCAACAGAAATTATTTCAGCAGATGGAAAAACTTTAGGGAAATTTTATTTTAACGATAATCGTACTCCAGTTGGTTATGAAGATTTATCTAAAAATTTAGTCGATGCATTAATAGCCACAGAAGATGCACGTTTTTATGAACATTCTGGTATTGATGGTCGTGGGACATTAAGAGCTATTGTAAAGATGGGTAAAGGCGGTGGTGCGAGTACTATTTCGCAACAATTAGCAAAATTGCTATTTCATGGCGAAGGGTCTAAAAATTTACCTGAGCGTATGATGCAGAAGGTAAAAGAGTGGATTATAGCCATTCGTTTAGAGCGCCAATACACAAAAGAAGAAATAATTTCTCAATATTTTAATATTTATGACTTTGGTAATAACGGGGATGGAATAAAAAGTGCCTCTAGCATATACTTTGGAAAACAACCTAAAGATTTAGATCTAGAAGAAGCAGCCATGCTTGTAGGGATGTTTAAAAACTCTTCATTATATAACCCAAGACGTAACCCTGAAGGTGTTAAAAATCGTAGGAATGTGGTGTTGGCTCAAATGCAAAAATATGGCTACATTACCGAGCGAGTTAAAGATTCTTTACAAAAAAAAGATCTAGGATTAAATTATACACCAGAGTCTCATAGAGAAGGTATTGCTACTTATTTTAGAGAGTATTTAAAGAAGTTTATGAAAGATTGGATTAATAAAAATCCAAAATCAGATGGCACTAAGTATAATTTATACGGAGACGGATTAAAAGTGTACACTACTATAGATTCGCGCATGCAACAATACGCAGAAGATGCTGTACAGCAACATATGATTAATTTACAGAAAGAATTCGATGTTCAAAATACTCCTGAAAGAAATCCGACTACGCCATTTTTAGGGCTAACTGAAGATGAGGTTAATGGATTAATGAATCGCTCTATGCGTCAGTCAGAACGATGGCGAAAAATGAAATACGAGCTTAAAAAGTCTGATGAAGAAATTATAAAAGCCTTCAATACACCAATCCCTATGACTATCTTTTCTTGGAAAGGAGAAATAGATACTATAATGAAACCTATAGATTCTATGCGTTATTATAAAAAGTTTCTACACCCAGGAATGATGTCCATGGACCCAGAAACAGGACACGTAAAAGCATGGGTTGGAGGGATGAATTATAGACACTTTCAATACGATCACGTAAAGCAAGGTAAGCGTCAAGTAGGATCTACTTTTAAACCTTTTGTGTATGCAACTGCTATAGATCAATTACATTTATCTCCATGCGACGAATTTCCAGATGTACCGTATACTATTGAAGAAGGGCGTTGGGGCAATTTAAAAGATTGGACTCCAGAAAATTCTGGATTAACCTATGGAGGAACAAGAACGCTTAAAAATGCCTTAGCAAATTCTGTAAATACTATTACAGCACGTTTAATGGATAAGGTTGGACCAGCTCATGTTATTGAAATGGCTCATAAATTAGGTGTAACTACAGAAATTCCAGAAGTACCTTCTATAGCATTAGGAACAGTAGATTTAAGTGTTTTTGAAATGGTGGCCGCTTATGCTACGTTTGCAAATAAAGGCGTGTACACAGAACCTGTAATGGTAACAAGTATTGAAGATAAGAATAATACCATTTTATATCAGTTTTCACCAAAAACTAAGGATGTATTAAGTGAAGAGGTGGCCTATGTTACTGTAAAACTTATGGAAGGTGTTACTGAAGGCGGTTCGTCTGGGGGACGTTTAAGAACACAAGGTGCCGAAAAATGGAATAAAATGTATCAGGAAATCATGACTGGATATCCATATAAATTAACAAACCCAATAGCAGGAAAAACAGGAACTACGCAAAACCAAAGTGATGGTTGGTTTATGGGGATGGTGCCTAACTTAGTTACAGGTGTATGGGTTGGAGCTGAAGATAGAGCCGTGCATTTTAGATCTATTACATACGGACAAGGCGCATCTATGGCATTGCCTATTTGGGGGTCTTATATGAAGAGCTGTTATGCAGATGAAGATTTAAACATTTCGACAGCAGAATTTCAAGAACCAGAAGAATTAACAATTCGAGTAGATTGTTCGGAAGCTGGAAATACTGAAGATACAGAACAAATAAAGCCTAATCAAGGCACTATAGACGATTTAGATTTCTAAATCATATAATTAAATATATTTTTAAGACCATCCTAAGATTGTGTAACACTGTCTTAGGATGGTTTTTTTATGTTTAAAATTTAAGTTTAATTGTTTGATAAAGTATATGGTTACGGTTTTTCCGTAATGTAAAGTGTTGTTTTTGAGTAATTTTAGATGAAATGCAGGTTTTTTTATGAATTTTAAAAATGAAAAATCTTTTTTTTTTTTACGTTTGATAAGTTGAAGGAAATTTATTGAGTTTGAAGTCTTAATAAATTTCTGAATACAAGATCGATCATAGCTGGCGCCAGCTTATTTTTTTAAAACTTCAACGATAAAACTTCACGGCTTTTTATGAAGCAAAAAAATCGTATTAATCAACCTGTTTAAAAGTATTACAGGTTTAAAATTTAAAAATTATGAAAAATATATTATATGTTTTTTTTATTAGTTGGAGTACATGGAATTGCAAATAATAACATTATAAAGGTTAATGTTATTAATGATTTTGAAGAAACTGTAATAAATAATAAACAAATGTCAATAGAATTAGAAGAGTTACCTTGTAGTGTACTATATGTAGTTAAAAGGGCAGATGGTTCAGTTATTGGGGAATTTACTATTGAAGCTCCTGATGGTTATGAAGATTGTGGTGGAGTTGTATTTGTTCTTAGGTAGGAAATAATTTAATAACTTGTTGAAAAACTTTCAACAAGTTATTTTTAGAATAAAACTTGTATATGAAAAACATTATAACTTACGTTTTTTTACTAATTTCATCACTTGTACTTGCTCAAAATAAGGCCATGCAAGGCACAGTTGTATATAGTTTAAAACTAAATATCGATTATCCTGCCCAAAATACAGGGACACTTTATTTTTCAGATACTAGATCGTGTTATGTCGCAGGCGAATATACTTCTAGCCATAGTTCAGGCACAAAAGTTATTGACTATGATTTAGACAAAGATGATGATCAGACAAAATATTATGTAAATACAAAAGATAAAACATTGCATACCCAAGAGTCGGTAGACTCTGAAACCTATTTAATTTTTGAAACACTTCCAAAGATAAGTTGGGATATTTCATTTAAAGATCAAGATACTATTTTAGGTCAGTTATGTAATAAGGCAGTGGGTGAATTTAGAGGAAGAAGGTATATCGCTTGGTTCGCGATGGATATTCCTGTACGTTATGGGCCATGGAAATTACAGGGGTTACCAGGCTTAATTTTAAAAATTAAAGATACTGCCAGTAAAGTAGATTTTTTAGCGATTAGTTTGAATCTTGAAAACACTGGGAAGTTAACAAATGATTTACAATTGCCTACAACTAACATTAAACCTATTCAGTTAAAACCATTTATTGACCTTAAGAGAGCATCTGAAGAAGAGTTTGTAAATCGAATTATTGCTAGTATGCCTAGGGATAGAAAAGTAACTAGAAAACATATAGAAAAAAAAGGAGATGGTATGGAACGTATTTTTGAATGGGAAGAAGAAAATGAAACTGAATCGAATTAGTTGTTGTAGAATTTTTAGTTTCTGAAATCACAAAACGAGCCTCAACCTGAATTTGGTTTAGGTTCTCTTAAGAGCAGGTTTAGTAAAGCGTTTCAGGTTTTTAGTCTCCAACCGAGTAATAATTTGTTATAAGATTGTTTCTTTTATAAATGCATATTGTTTTAAATACCTACGCCTAAAACAAATTACTTAATGCCCAAAACCACTTGCAAAAAATTTGCCCAAACCAGTATTATTGCCGTTATGTTGTTGTATTCGTATTTCGGGTATGCCCAAACTACAATTTCTGGAACGGTAACAGATAGTATAGGCGCCTTAGCATCTGTAAATATTTTATTAAAAGATAACAGTAATGCTTTAGTGACTTATGGGTTTTCTAATGTAAATGGATCTTATGCTATAGAAGATATAGATTCTGGTACGTTTGTTTTAGAATTTTCGGCACTAGGCTATCACACCAAAAAACTTCCAATAAATTTAACTGCCGAGAATAAAACGGTTCAATTTAATGTGGTTTTACACGAAAAAGCCATGGCTTTAGATGAGGTTTTTATTGCGGCCGAAAAACCCATTTCTGTACAAAAAGACACCATTAGGTTTAAAACTAAATACTTTACCAACGATACAGAACAAACGGTAGAAGAGTTACTAGAAAACATACCAGGTTTAAATATAGATAGCGATGGTAAAATAAGAGTAGGTAACCAAGAGATTGAAAAAATAATGGTTGATGGCGACGATTTTTTTGAAAAGGGCTATAAAATATTGTCAAAAAATATGCCTGCGTATGTAATTGATGAAGTCGAGGTTTTAAAAAATTACTCGAATAACCATTTACTAAAAGGTGTAGAAGACAGCGATAAGGTGGCTTTAAATTTAAAACTCGATGAAAGTGCAAAACGAATTTGGTTTGGTAACATACAGACCAGTTTAGGTAACGATAATTTTTACGAACTAAAAGGAAACTTAATGAACTTTGGTAAGAAAAATAAATATTACTTTTTAACTAACCTAAACTCGATAGGGAAGGATGCTACAGGCGACATTCAAAATTTAATTAATCCGTTTCGATTAAATGACCCAGGGCATATTGGCGACAACCAAAATGCAAATACACTTATAAATTTGTCGGCAACACAGCTAGATTTTAAAAAAAGCAGAACCAATTTTAACAATGCCGAATTGGTATCTTTAAATGCCATTTTTAATCCGACCGAAAAATTAAAAATTAAAGCACTTGGTTTTTTTAATTGGGATGAAACCAATTTTTATAGAAAAACTACCGATGTTGTTTATGCTAACGGCACCGACTTTATTAATACCGAAGATTATAAACTGAGAAAAAAAGCTAAAACTGCTTTTGGTAAGGTAGATGCAACGTATAATATTTCTGAAACCGAAATGTTGGAAAGTACTACCAAATACAATATAAGTACCTATCAAGACGGTTCTAATTTGGTGTTTAATGGTTTGAATACGACCGAAAATTTAAACGACAAGAACACACGTTTCGATCAGAGTATAAATTACACCAATAAGTTTAAAGATAAACGTGTGCTTTTGCTCACCGGACGACTTATAGACGAAAATACACCACAAAATTATAGTGTAAATCAATTCCTTTTTCAGGATCTTTTTCCAGATGAAAGCACAGCAAATAATGTAAAGCAATACAGTGCAAACCATATGCAATTTGTTGGAGTCAATGCGCATTTACTAGATAAAAAAGAAAATGAAAACCTTTTAGAATTACAACTAGGAAATACCTTTAGAAAAGATAAATTAAATACTACATTTTCATTATATGATGAAAACTTACTATTAGAAAATCCTACAGGTTACCAAAATAGAACCATGTATACGGTAAATGATTTGTATTTAAAAAGTAAATACATTTTAGATTTAAACACATTTAAAATAATTGGAAAATTAGATTTACATCAGCTATTTAATGAATTAGAAAATAATGAACATTCAGATAATCAAAGGCCTTTTTTTGTTAATCCAAGTTTAGGTTTAGATTGGAAGATAAACAACAAAAATAAGGTAACCTCTACCTATTCTTATAACACTACAAATGTTGGGGTTTTAGATGTGTACAGCGATTATGTATTAACCAGTTTTCGTTCGTTTTCTAAAGGAACATCCAGATTTAATCAGTTAGATGCCTCTAGTATTACAGTTAATTATATGTTTGGAAATTGGAGCGATCGTTTTTTTGCAAACACATTTTTTGTGTACACCAAAAATCATGATTTCCTTTCTACACAAAGCATTGTGAAACAAAATTATTCCCAATCAGAAAAAATACGAATTCACGATAGATCCTTCTTTACTATCAGTTCTAAGCTCGATTATTATTTTAAATCCATATCGTCTAACTTAAAACTAGATTTAGGCTATACTAAAAGTGAATTCAAAAACAGTGTAAATAATTCAGAACTACGTAAAGTTACAACTCATAATTACAATTATGGATTAGAACTCCGTTCTGGATTTAAAGGGTTTTTTAATTATCATTTAGGAACTAAATGGACAACATCGAAGATAGAAACTACGATTACAAATTCGTTTACAGATACGGTTAGTTTTTTAGATTTAACGTTTATGTTATCAGAAATAGTTGATGTGCAATTACAGTCTGAGCGGTATTATTTTGGAAGCTTAACCTCAAAAAATGAATATTATTTTTTAGATTTTGAAGCGAATTATCAATTTGTTGAAAGTAAAATAAAAATAGGAGTAACAGGAAAAAATTTATTAAACACAAAACAGTTTAGAAAATATACTGTTAGTGACATTAGTACATCTTCAACCGAATATAGATTGTTGCCAAGATTTATACTTTTAAAATTAGAATATAGGTTTTAAGGAAAATAAATTGGTTGTTTATGCTTAGTGAAGGAATGAGTATAATAACTTATAAATGAGCTAATATTTCTAAATTATTAATTATTCAAGATTTACACCCTTTTACACTGCATTATTAATAAATTTAGTCATGAAATAATTTCGTATTTTTAAGAGTAAGTAAATTCGAAATATCATGATTAAAAAAACAGTACATTCTGTAAAAGACGCTTTTGAAGGCGTTACCAGTAATATGACGTTTATGCTTGGCGGTTTTGGTTTGTGTGGTATACCTGAAAATGCAATTACTGAATTGGTTCGGTTAGAAGTTACAGGGTTAACCTGTATTTCTAATAACGCGGGAGTAGATGATTTTGGTTTAGGATTGTTACTTCAAAAAAAACAAATCAAAAAAATGATATCGTCTTATGTGGGCGAAAATGACGAGTTTGAACGACAAATGCTGAGTGGTGAACTCGATGTAGAGTTAATTCCGCAAGGCACATTAGCCGAACGTTGTCGTGCTGCAAAAGCAGGGTTTCCTGCCATTTATACACCAGCAGGGTATGGAACCGAAGTGGCTGAAGGTAAAGAAACTCGAGAGTTTGATGGTAAAATGTATGTACTAGAACATGCGTTTAAAGCCGATTTTGCTTTTGTAAAAGCGTGGAAAGGAGATGAAGCAGGAAATCTAATATTTAAGGGTACAGCCAGAAATTTTAATCCCGTAATGTGTGGTGCAGCAAAAATTACAGTTGCTGAGGTTGAGGAATTAGTGCCTGTTGGCGAATTAGATCCGAATCAAATTCATGTGCCCGGCATTTTTGTACAACGTATTTTTCAAGGTAAAGGTTATGAGAAGCGTATTGAACAGCGAACGGTGAGGTAATGTAGAAATTAATAAATGTAATAATTATACAATGTAGCGCTGTAATAATCTAATATATTTTAATAAGATTACTAATGAAAAAACCAAATGTCATATTAGAAAAGTAGTAGCGTTTGCTTTGTTGATTATTGAGTATTGTGAAATTTTAGAGACTAATAAAAAATATATAATTGCAAATCAATTATTAAAATCAGGAACCAGTATTGGGGCACATATTCATGAAGCTCAAAATGCAGAAAGTAGAGCCGATTTTATTCATAAATTAAAAATAGCTGCTAAAGAATTAGAGGAAACTAAGTATTGGGTTACCTTATGTGAGCGCTCTAAGCAATATGAAAATCCTGCTGTTTTAAAAGAGCCTTTTAATGAATTAGCATTAATATTATATAAAATTTTGAGTTCTAGCTATAAGAGTAAATAATTGCTACATTATTTCATTTACTAATTATTACATTAAAAAGATGTTAGATAAAATAGGAATTGCAAAACGTATTGCACAAGAGGTTAAAGATGGTTATTATGTAAACTTAGGTATAGGTATTCCTACGTTGGTAGCGAATTATGTGAGGGATGATATTCAGGTTGAATTTCAGAGTGAAAATGGTGTATTGGGTATGGGACCGTTTCCTTTTGAAGGCGAAGAAGATGCAGACATTATTAATGCCGGTAAACAAACGATTACCACTTTGCCAGGAGCTAGTTTTTTTGATTCGGCAACTAGTTTTGCTATGATTCGTGGTCAACATGTCGATTTAACGATTCTTGGAGCCATGGAAGTTTCAGAAGCAGGAGATATTGCCAATTGGAAAATTCCCGGAAAAATGGTTAAAGGTATGGGCGGTGCGATGGATTTAGTCGCTAGTGCTCAAAATATTATTGTAGCTATGATGCATACCAATAAAGCAGGAGCTTCAAAATTATTAAAACAATGCAGCTTACCCCTTACAGGTGTAGGTTGCGTAAAAAAGATTGTAACTAATCTAGCTGTTTTAGAAATACATGAAAACGGATTCAAATTATTAGAGCGAGCTCCTGGTGTTTCTGTAGATGAAATAATTAAGGCTACCGCAGGAAAATTAATTGTTGAAGGTGATATTCCCGAAATGAAATTTTAAACTAAAGTAAAATTTAATTTAAAATCTGCCAAATGTTAAAAAATAGTGCATTTTATCGATTTTATAATGCTTTTTAACGGTTTTATCGAATTTAAGTTAGATATTTACAATACCCAAAAATACTGTTTTATATAGATCCCAAATCTGCCAAAAACTAACGATTATGAATGTAGCCCCAAATCTACCTGACGAACCTCACTACGCTGAGAGTAAATTATATGAAGCGTATTATAATACCAGATTATTCGTTAGAAATTTTATATACTTAGTGAAAAAGGTGTTTATGTTATAATCCTTTTGGAATCGCTTTAATTAGTCTTTTTGTGTACTCTTGGTGCGGATTGTTATATACAATATCCGCATCGTTTTTTTCTACGATTTCCCCTTTATTCATCACAATTAATTGATCCGACATGTATTTTACTACAGCTAAATCGTGAGAAATAAATATATAAGTAAAGCCAAACTTTTCTTTAAGTTCGTTTAAAAGATTTAAAACCTGAGCTTGTACCGAAATATCCAAGGCCGAAACAGACTCATCACAAACAATAAGTTTAGGTTGTAAAGCAATTGTTCTTGCAATACCTATACGTTGGCGTTGTCCTCCAGAAAATTCGTGCGGATAACGATTAAAATATGCTTCAGAGAGCCCTACTCGGTTTAGAATTTCTAAAACTTTAGCCTTACGTTCTGTTTTGTTTTTATAGAGTTTATGTACCGTCATAGGTTCCATAATGGCTTGCCCCACGGTTAGTCTAGGATTTAATGAAGCATAAGGGTCTTGAAAGATAATTTGTATGTCTTTTCTAAGCGTTCTCATGGCTTTTTTAGACAGCGTAGTAATATCTGTTCCTTTGTAAAGGATAGTTCCAGCAGTGGCTTTATCGAGCTGAAGTATGGCATTCCCTAAGGTTGATTTTCCGCAACCTGATTCGCCTACTAAGCCTAAAGTTTCACCCTCGTAAATTTTAAAACTAACATTATTAACGGCTTTAAATGTTTGCGGTTTAGCAAACCAACCCGAACTTGAGATGTATTCTTTTTCTAGATTAATTACTTCTAATAAAGGAGATTGTTTATATAATGCGGAGTGTATTTTTTGGCGCTCTTCACTAGTGACAATTTTTTTTACAAATGAATTATTTAAATAATCTTGAATGGTAGGTAGTGTTTTTAATCGTATATTTAATGATGGCCTAGAGTTTATAAGAGCTTTTGTGTAATTGTGCTGTGGCAGATTAAAAATATCTGTTGCTGTCCCTTGCTCTACAATATCACCCTTATACATAACAATAACGCGTTCGGCAATTTCAGAAATTAGAGCTAAATCGTGAGTAATAAAAATAATACTCATGTGTGTTTTGTCTTGTAGTTCTTTAAGCAGTACTATAATTTCTTTTTGTACTGTAACATCTAAAGCAGTTGTTGGCTCGTCTGCAATTAAAATATCGGGTTCACAAGCAATAGCCATGGCAATCATAACCCGTTGTTTTTGACCTCCTGAAATTTCGTGTGGATACGATTTATAAACACGTTCTGGATCTGGCAATTTAACTTGTTCAAAGAGGGCTAAGACTTTATTTTTAACTTGAGATAACGATAAACCTGTATGCTGAATTAGTATTTCTTCAACCTGTTCGCCACAACGCATAGACGGATTTAATGAACTCATAGGTTCTTGAAATATCATCGCAATTTTATTTCCTCGTATCTCTTGAAATCCACTCTGGCTTAGTGCTGTGAGATTTGTAGTATTAAAATAAATGGCACCAGACAATGTTGTGATTTTTTTAGGGAGCAATCCTAAAATTGCTAGAGATGATACAGACTTCCCTGATCCAGATTCTCCAACTATACCTAAAATTTCATTGGCATATAAATGATAAGATATGTTGTGGATAACTTCGTTACCATTAAAGGAAATGGTAAGATTCTCAATCTGTAATAAAGGTGTTTTAGGCATTTAAATATGAATAATTTCGTCGTCTGTTAAAATGGCATCGCCTCTTAGTCTTAATAAAATTTGTGCAACGGCAATGGTGTCCTTTTCGCAATACACAATTATGCGGTCTATTTGTTTGTCTTGGTAATATACGCGATATACTTCACTGCCGTCAATATCGTCTTTAGGAGATGGTATACCTAAAATATTAGTGAGTAATTTAAGTGAAGTGTAGTTTTTGTAATCACCAAATTTCCATAATTCTAAAGTGTCTAAATGTGGTACTTCCCAAGGTTTTTTTCCAAATAAATTAAGTTTAGAAGGTAAGGGAATGTTATGAATAATCATACGCCTTGCAATGTATGGGAAATCGAATTCTTTACCATTATGTGCACATAATAACTGTCTAGGATGGTTGTAATGTGTTTCTAAAAGATTTTTAAAGTCTTTTAATATATTAATTTCTTCACCATAAAAAGAGGTTGTTCTAAATTGTCTGTTTTCACCCTTTAGAATAAAATATCCAACAGAAATACAAACAATTTTTCCGAATTCTGCCCAAATTCCTGCCCGTTCGTAAAATTCTTCAGCAGAGAGTTCGTTTCTTTGGTATTTAGATTTTAAATTCCAAAGTTCTTTTTTTGTATCTGTTAAATCAGAAAAATACTGGGTTTCTGGAACGGTTTCAATGTCCAAAAACAAAATGTCTTCAAGATTAAGTTTAGTAATCATTCATTTAACATATTATATCCTTCTTCAATATACGTAAAAATGTCTTTAGAAAAAGTGCCGCCATCTCCTTTAGGTCCTTTTGTATGCCCTAAGCGTACTATTATAATATTGTCTTCAGGTTCTACAATTACATATTGGCCCAGGTGACCACGCATCATAAAA
Organism: Formosa sediminum; assembly: GCF_007197735.1. Taxonomy (GTDB): domain Bacteria; phylum Bacteroidota; class Bacteroidia; order Flavobacteriales; family Flavobacteriaceae; genus Formosa; species Formosa sediminum. The sequence continues at coordinate 790,176 of NZ_CP041637.1, read as the reverse complement.
AAATGTTTATCTCCTATATTTTTTAACCACCAACCGTAACCATATTCTGGACTATTGGGAAAACGTGGAGTTATAGATTTTTGTATAAATGCGGAATCTAAAATTTGTTCTCCATTCCAGTTTCCTTGGTCTTTATATAGTTTTCCAAAACGAGCAAAATCTCTTGCGTTACTCGCAATGCAGCAGTATGCTTTCTCTAAGCCGTGTTGTTCACTATCTAGTTGCCATAGGGCATCACTTTCAAAACCCATGGGTTTCCAGAATTCTTCACTTAAATAGCCAGACATGGTTTGTCCGGTAGCTTTTTCTATAACCATACCTAGTAATTGGGTGTTTCCGCTAAGGTATTTGTAAGATGTTCCAGGTGTTTCTATACCTTTCATATTTAGAATCACAGGAGCTATGTTTTCATCAAAATAAGCGCGAGTAGTTACAGAAAAAGGAGAATAGTAAGATTCGTCCCAATCTAATCCAGATGCCATAGACGATAAATCGCCAACAGTTAAGTTTGTGGATAATTCCTTTTTAAATTCTGGGAAATAATCGCTTACCTTTTGGTCTAAACTTTTTATTTTACCTTCCATAATGGCTTTACCAAGCATAGCCGAAACGATACTTTTTGACATTGAAAACGAATTGGTTTTAGAGGTCTTATTAAAACCATCATAATATTTTTCAAACCAAATACTATCGTTTTTTATAATAAGGTAAGCAATAGTTTTGTTTGCAATATTAGTGCGTTCTAAACTATCTGTAATGGTAGCTTTATTGTAGTTGTTATGAATATTCCAAGGTTGTGGTGCACTGTGAGCTATAACTCGATTATCAAATTTTTTATAATCTTCTAAATATGCAGTTTTGTGTCCGGTACCATAGGTTATACGTACAGCTTTTAAAATATAATCGTAATCGAATATATATAGTAAAACTATAAGTAAGCCACATAATAGGACTATAAACTTAAAAAGTTTGAGTAGAATTTTCATAACTAAATTTTAGTTTGAATAAAGATAATAATTTAAAATAAGCTTTGTTGTGTTACCGGACTTTCGTGATTTAACAACCATTGTTTGCGGTGTAAGCCTCCGGCATAGCCTGTTAAGCTTCCGTCTGTACCAATAACACGGTGGCAAGGCACAACAATCCAAAGCGGATTTTTACCATTTGCATTGGCTACAGCACGAATGGCTTTTACATCGCCTAATTGTTTAGAAAGTTCTAAATACGAGAGTGTTTTTCCGTAAGGAATTTTAGTTAAGGCGTCCCATACTTTTTTCTGAAAATCGGTGCCTTTTGGGTTTTGTTTAATACTGAAGTTTGTACGATTACCTTCAAAATAATCTTGCAATTGTTCTGCACAACTTTTCAGCGAATCTGGAATAAGCTTGGAAGGTATTGCTTTATAATTTAAAACTTTTATAGAAATAATACCATTAGTATCTCCTTCAATTTGTGTAAAACCTAAAGGCGTGTTTATAACACAAGTATCCATTAATTTTCTTCTAGAGAGTCATTAATTAAGCCAAGGCGTTTGGCACGTACTTCCCAGCTTTTTCTAGCTAAAGCCTGAAGGTTTGCAACATGGTCACTTTCATCCATAATTTCAAGGCCTAAAAGTGTTTCAATAACATCTTCCATGGTTACAATACCACTTACAGAACCGTATTCATCTACCACCAGAGCCATGTGATTTTTGCTTTCTACAAGCTGTTCAAAAAGTGTAGGAATTGCAATATTACGTTCTATTATAATAATGTCTCGTTTTAAATCTTTAAGTGTTTTTGTGCCATTACCAAGTGCCATTTCTTTAAAGATTTCATCTTTTAATACAAGTCCTGTAATATTATCTGGGCTATCTGTGTATACAGGTATTCTTGAAAAGCGAATATTTGAGTTGGCTTTAAAAAAATCTTGAACAGTAGTGTTATCGTTTGCTGTTTTCATCACCGTTCTTGGTGTCATAATGTGTTTGGCAAGTATATCTTTAAAGGTTAATAAATTTTTTAAAATTTTACTTTCAGATTCTTGAAATACACCTTCTTGAGTGGCCATATCTGCCATGGCATGAAAATCTTCCCGACTAAGTACACTACCATGGCCTTTGCCTCCTATAAGTTTTGTAGTGAGTTGAAGCAGCCATAATATACCTGTATATTTTAAAGGGAATATTAAAATGGTAAGTGCTTTTGATGTGAAATTAGCTAACCCTTGCCAGTATTTTGCACCTATAGTTTTAGGAATAATTTCTGAAACCACAAGTATTAAAAACGTCATGATTGCAGAAACTAATCCTACAGTATTGATGCCAAAAATTTCAAATTTATACGGTAAGCTTTCCGCCTGAATACCTACCATCATTGCACCTAAAGTATGTGCAATGGTGTTTAATGTTAAGATTGCAATAAGCGGCTTATCTACATCTTTTTTTAAATTTTCTAAAGTGGTAGCATAGTCTTTTCCTTCATTTTTTTTAACATTTATAAATGTTGGTGTGACACTTAAAAATACAGCTTCGAGTATAGAACATAAAAACGAAAAAAAGATAGAAATTGTTGCCCAAAAGATGAGTGCTCCCATATTATATATTTTGATTTTTAGCTAAGTTACGAAAGTAATTTCACAACATCCTTAGCAAAATAACTTGCAATAATATCTGCGCCAGCTCTTTTGATAGATGTAACTTGCTCCATCATCACCGCATCATGGTCTAACCATCCGCGTTCTGCCGCAGCTTTAAGCATTGCATATTCTCCAGAAACTTGATATACAGCTACAGGAACATCGACTTCATTTTTAATGTCTCGAACGATATCTAGATAGCATAATCCTGGTTTTACCATAACAATATCTGCACCTTCTTCAATATCTATAAGGGTTTCTCTAATGGCTTCTAATCTGTTACCATAATCCATTTGATATGTTTTTTTGTCTTTTGGCACATCTACCAAATCTACTGGAGCAGAATCTAGAGCATCTCGAAAAGGGCCATAAAATGCAGAAGCATATTTTGCAGTATAGGCCATTATCCCCGTGTTTTTAAAATTCTCCTGTTCTAATATAGTACGAATTTGTAAGGTTCTCCCATCATTCATATCACTAGGTGCAACAAAATCGGCTCCGGCTACAGCATGGCTTAGCGCCATTTGTGCTAGAACTTCAGAAGATTCGTCATTAATTATCATACCATTTTCTACGATGCCATCGTGACCGTAAATTGAATACGGGTCTAAAGCGACATCAGTCATTACTAGCATATCTGGACAAGCATTTTTAACCGTTTTAATAGCGCGTTGCATTAATCCGTTTGGGTTTATGGCTTCGGTCCCTTTGTTGTCTTTTAAAGTGTCGTCTACTTTAACAAAAAGTAAGACCGACTTTAAGCCCAAAGCCCATAATTCTTTAACCTCTTTTTCAAGTAAATCCAAACTTAACCTGAAATAATTTGGCATAGACGGAATCTCGTCTTTTACACCTTTACCTTCAACCACAAAAAGTGGTACTAGAAAATCGTTTGGAGAAATAATAGTTTCGCGAACTAATGCACGAATAGCTTCGTTTGCTCTTAAACGTCTGTTTCTTTTTAATGGATACATGTTTATTAATATTTTGAAATTATTTTTTCAATTAAATTATTGGATGTAGTAATTAAATCCAATTTACAGGGTTTTGTAGTATGCTTATCAACTTTTCTTCTTCACTACCGGCCTCAGGATCATGATTATATACCCACTGTACGTGTGGCGGTAAGCTCATTAGAATACTTTCTATACGACCATTGGTTTTAAGACCGAATAAGGTGCCTTTATCGTGTACTAAATTAAATTCTACATAACGCCCACGACGAATTTCTTGCCAAGTACGTTGCGCTTCAGTAAAGGGTAAATCTTTACGTTTTTTTACAATTGGCACATAACTTTCTAGAAAGCTATTGCCAACTTCGGTAGTAAAATTGTACCATTCATCCATATTCATATTGTCGGTAGCCTTACAATAATCAAAGAATAAGCCGCCAATTCCTCGTGCTTCATTTCGGTGTGCATTCCAGAAATAGGTATCGCATTTCTCTTTGTATATCTTGTAAAAATCGGCATGGTGTTTATCGCAAGCTGTTTTACAAGTGGTGTGGAAATGAATAGCGTCTTCATTAAAAAGATAGTAAGGTGTTAAGTCTTGTCCGCCACCAAACCATTGGTCCACGATGTTTCCGTCTTGGTTGTACATTTCAAAGTAACGCCAATTGGCATGTACTGTAGGTACCATTGGATTTTTAGGATGTAAGACTAAGCTTAGCCCGCAAGCAAAGAAATTGGCATCTTTAACACCAAAGTAATTTTGCATACTTTCAGGAAGTTCGCCATGAACGCCAGAAATATTTACACCTCCTTTTTCGAAAACAGCACCGTTTTCTATAACACGTGTTCTTCCACCGCCACCTTCAGGACGTTTCCAAATGTCTTCTTGAAATTTGGCTTTACCATCCATAGCTTCTAATGCGGTGGTAATTGTGTCTTGTAGTCCTAATATATATTGATAAAATTTATCTTTTACACTGTAATTCATATAATTCCATATCTTGAGTTGGTGCGTTTGGTGGCGCATATTCGTTTTTCAGAGTCTTTGTCCATGTAAATCCTGCTTTTTTAGCAACTTTTATACTTGCAATATTAGATTTATGGGAAATAATGTGAAGTGTGTTTAATTGTAATTTAGTAAACGCATACTGAGAAAATTTAGTAATAGCCAAAGACATTATGCCTTTGTTTTCCTTATGTTTATCAATACAATAGGCAAACTCACCTATCTTTTTTAGCCAATCGATATCCTTTAAAATAACAAGCGCAAAAATGGCATTTGTAGTAACATCTTTTAGCGTGAAAGTATATTCGTGTTTATGCTCTCTTTTTTGTTGTTGGGCAATTATATAGGCCTCTGAAGCTTCAACATTTAAATTTTTAGCAAGTGTATACGGTAAATAAGAAACAAATCGCTTTACATTATCCATCATAAATTTATGAAGATGAGGAGCATCTGATAGTTCTAAATTAGAGATGTAAAACGATTTATTGTGCATTATTTATATTCTTTAACGGCATCTATAAATGCTTTAGCATGATCTAACGGAATGTTAGGTAAGATACCGTGCCCTAAGTTTACTATATATTTGTCTTTACCAAATTCATTAATCATTTGGTGTACCATTTTTTTAATTTCAGAAGGCGGGGATAATAATCTAGACGGATCGAAGTTTCCTTGAAGCGTTATGTTTCCACCGGTTAAATAGCGTGCATTTTGTGCAGAACATGTCCAATCTATTCCTAATGCAGCGGCATTACTTTTAGCCATATCTCCCAATGCAAACCAGCACCCTTTTCCAAAAGCAATTACAGGTGCATCGTCTTTTAGGGCTTCAATAATTTGGTTTATATATTGCCAAGAAAATTCTTTGTAATCTGTTGGTGATAACATGCCTCCCCAAGAATCAAAAATCTGTACAGCATTTACACCAGCAACTACTTTAGCTTTTAAATAGGCGATTGTAGTATCTGTTATTTTTTGTAGTAATTGGTGAGCAGCAACTGGGTTTGTAAAACAAAATTCTTTGGCTTTGTCAAAATTTTTACTGCCTTGACCTTGTACTACGTAGCATAAAATGGTCCAAGGCGAGCCTGCAAATCCAATTAAAGGAATGTCGTTGTTAAGAAGTTCTTTAGTCGCTTTAATGGCTTGCATCACATAATCTAACTCGACGTTAACATCGGGTACAATTACGTTATCTACACCTTTTTGGTCGCGCACAGGGTTTGGTAAATATGGACCAAAATTAGGTTTCATCTCCACATCTATATTCATGGCTTGAGGAATAACTAAGATGTCGCTAAATAAAATTGCGGCATCCATACCGTAACGGCGTATGGGTTGCACGGTAATTTCACTAGCTAATTCTGGCGTACGGCAACGTGTAAAGAAATCGTATTTTTCGCGAATAGCAATAAATTCTGGTAGGTAGCGTCCTGCTTGACGCATCATCCAAACTGGAGGACGTTCTACCGTTTCTCCTTTTAAAGCTCTTAAGTATAAATCGTTTTTAATCATTATTTTTTTGAGTATTTAACTACTGTTTGTAGTAAGTTTTCTATAGTAGGACTAGTGGGTACTATTATATTTTTAATGTGTTCAGGTAGTGCTTCTGCTGTTGTTTTTCCTATACAAAATAGCGTTTCGTTTGTAATTGTGTTTTCTGTTAAATAGCTAGAAACGCCACTAGGGCTATAGAATAATATCGCATCAAATGTATGATCAATTTTTTCTGGAGCAGGTAATGTATGATATACTATAATCTCTTTTAAACTAATGTTATGTTCTTGTAATATATTTGGTATTGCATCGTGTCTTAAATTTCCGCAGAAAAATGTAAACGTATCATTTTTATGGTATTTTACGATGTAATTAGCCAAATCAGATCCGTAAAGTTTCATTTTGGATACATTTTGACCATTTTCTTCAAGATACTTCATTGTGCGTTCTCCAACACAAAAGCAGTTTTTTATTACAACTTTGTTTTCAATTACGGCTTTTGCTGCATTCTGACTTGTAATTATAGCATTTTCAACAATTATTTCAGAATCAAAGTCTATGAATTCTATTTTTATCGCATCATATTCTGTAAGCTGAATATTTGCCTTTGTTAATACTGCTTTATATTCCTTATAAAGCAATTTAGTTGATAGAATAGATTTAATTGGCATGTTTAATTTTTATGACAAATTTTAGAGATATCATCATTGAGTCCAAAAACAACTAAAATGTCTCCTTCTTGAATGATGGTATTTGCTCCAGGTATACCTATAACTTCTTTGATAAATGTGGTATTCCCTATTAAATTTATTTTTTCTTTTTTACGAAGAATAGTAATGATATTTAATTTTTGTTTGGATCTAAAATCTAAACTAGATATTGATTTTCCAACAAATTCTGAAGGTGTTTTTATTTCTGAAATAGAATATTTTTCGTCTATTTTAAAGCTATCTACTATATTTTTAAGGTTGATTTTATTTGTAAGTTTTAATGCTGCTTCTTGCTCTGGATGGACTATAGATGTTATACCCATTGCTTGTAAAACTGTATCGTGAATTGGAGATAGAGAACGGCTAATAACTTTAGCTGTTGTTAACTTTTTTAAAATAGCTGTGGTAATAATTGCTGCGCCTTCATTTTCGCCTATAGCAACTACAGCAATATCTGTTTGTTTTACAGGAAGTGACTGGTAAGCTAATTCGTTGGTTGAATCTAAGCAAATACTATGAGCAATTTTATCTTTTACAATATTTACTTTTTCCATGTTTTTGTCAATTCCTACAACCTCGTTACCTGTTTCTGTAAGGCTTAAAGCAAGTGACATTCCGAAATTTCCGAGACCAAAAATAATGACTTTCATAATATCTTAGTTTATTAAAATATTTTCTTGTGGGTATTGATAAAATTTTTGTTCTACTTGCCCAAGCATTCCAAAAAGCAAGTTTAACAATCCAATTCGTCCAACAAACATAACAACAATAATTACGTATTTGCTTGGATCGCTTAAAGTTGGTGTAAGGTTTACACTTAACCCTGAGGTACTATATGCAGAAAAACATTCGAAAGCAATGGCTAATAAATCTTTTTCAGGTTCAAAAAATAAGAGTAATAGTATTGCTGTGCCTATAGTTAATAAAGAGATGAAAATAATAGAAAAGGCACGGTTTACAGTGCTGCTAGAAATTTCTCTTGTATTAATTTCTATTCGTTTTTTTCCTCTTGCAGTAGCTAATATATTTAAAGTAGCAATAGCAAACGTACTGGTTTTTATACCACCTCCAGTAGATCCTGGGGAAGCTCCAATCCACATTAAAAAGATAACTAGTAATAAAGATGGTGTTGCGACCTGACTGTAATCTACAGTATTAAAACCTGCAGTTCTTGGAGTTACAGAAGAGAACATTGCTGTGGTTATTTTTCCAAATGTAGTACTGTGGTCTTGTAAGCTAAATTGTGCTTCGGCAAAATAGAAAAAAACAAATCCAAGTGTTAATAAAATGCTTGTTGTTACAATTGTAATTTTTGAATTTAACGTGAACACCCTAACGGTTGTAGTAACTTTGTTTTTTGTTCTAAATAGATTTAAAAACCTGCGTTTTAAATAGGTGTAAGAGTTAAATATAAAGCTATACCCAATACCACCAATAATTATTAGTAGCATAAGCACCCATTGTAGCGAGTAATCGTATCTTAAAGCAGGATCGTAAAAACTAGATGAAGATGTTGAAAATCCTGCATTACAAAACGCTGAAATGGAATGAAAGATTGAAAAGAATATTTTATCTTCAATAGTACTTATAGCATCAATAGACATGTAAATAAAAACTGTTCCTAAAAGCTCAATACCTAAAGTAAATCCAACAATTTGGGCTGCAATTTTAAACACATCTTGTAAGTTTTCTGTAGATGTATAATCTTTCATATACATACTTTCTCTAAACGACGAACTTTCTTTAAAGAAATATGCGAAAAACGATGTAAATGTTAATATCCCTAAACCACCCATTTGAATGAGAATAATAATTACGGTTTGCCCCAATTGGGTAAAATCTTTACCAGTATCTAAGACAGCAAGTCCAGTAACACAAATAGCACTTGTAGAGGTAAATAAGGCATCTATGAATGTTATACCATTAACTGTAACTTTAGGAAGCATAAGTAATAATGCGCCAACTAAAACTAAAATAAAAAAGCTCCCAACAAATAAAATAGCGGGGTTAAAATAAATTTTATAAATGTACTTTATAAAAAAAGTTAAACGCATTAAAAGATAAAAAAACAGTCCCAATTCAAAGACTACTTTTGGTCTCATGAGTTGCTCTACAGGTGGTAAATGTTGATTTAAATAAAAAACTGTAGTCGCAGTAATAAGTGTGGTAATTAAAATACCGATATTAAATTTAATTGTTTTCCTAACCGGGTTACTTTTGTTGTATTGAAAAAGCTTAATAAAATTAAAAGTAATAATTAGTAACGTAATACCAGTATAAACGGGGATTCTAAAGGGTTTATACTCTTCGTTTAAACTAAATCCGAAATCGAAAATTAAAAAAAATAAAATGAGAATATCTGTAAAACGATATAGGTTTTGCAACGTTTTAATTTTCATTATTATTTGGGTTTTTTATGAATTCATTTCCTTTTTGATAGAATCCATAAGTTCTTTTCCGCCTTTTTCAATGAGTTCTAAGGCACAGCGTTTTCCAAAATCTTTATAGTTATTCAAATTATCGGTTTTGTTTATGCTTAGTTTTTTACTGCCGTCTAAGGCTAATAAAACACCAGTAAATGCAATAGTATCATTAGTAATTGTTGCAATACCACCTATTGGTGCAGTACAACCTGCTTCTAATATACGTAAAAATTCACGTTCTACGTATGTGCAAATATCTGTATGTGTGTCGTTTAGTTTTGAGACTGCTTCTGTGATGTCTTTATCTTTTTCTAAAGTCACAACTACCATGGCACCTTGTGCAGGAGCAGGAACCATCCAATCTAATTCAATAAATTGTTTTGGTAAAACATTAATACGTTCTAAACCAGCTTTAGCAAATATGGCCGCATCCCAATTGTTGTCTTCTAATTTTTGAAGACGTGTAATAACATTTCCTCTTAAATCTTCAACAGTATGATTTGGATACTTGTTTAACCATTGTGCTTTTCGTCTTAAGCTTCCTGTTGCTATTGTGCCTTGCGTTTCTAAAAAGTCTAAGTTTTTGTAAACCAAAATATCGTTTACATTGGCGCGTTCTAAAACAGCAGATTGTACGATCCCTTTTGGAAGTAAGGTTGGGACGTCTTTCATGGAATGTACAGCAATATCTACGGTGCCATTTAACATAGCAACATCTAAAGTTTTAGTAAATATACCTGTAATACCTAATTCGTAAAGTGGTTTATCTAGGATAAGATCTCCAGTAGATTTAACGGCAATAATTTCTGTGGCATACCCTAAATCTTCTAAACGTTTTTGTACTGTTTTTGCTTGCCAAAGAGCCAACTGACTGTCTCTTGTACCAATGCGAATAGTTTTATGCATTTGTTGATGTTTCTAGCTGAAACACTTTTTTTATAAGTTCAAGACTTTCATTAGTTGAAAAATCTTCGTCTTTTAAGTGATGTGCGAAATGATTTGTTATTTTTTGAATAATATTATTACTAATTAACTCGGCTTGTGCTTCGTTAAAATCAGATATTTTTTTGCGTTGAACATCAAGTTCTGCCGATTTAAAATCTAATAATTTATTCTTTAATGCTTTTATAGTAGGAGCAAATTTTCGTGTTTCTAACCAATCGTTAAATTCTTTTTTAACATCTTCAATAATGGTTTCGGCAACAGGAATATAAGCCTTTCTTTTTTCTAATGTTGCATCTGTAATTTGCGATAAATAATCTAAATGAATTAAAGTTACACCCTCTAGGTCTGTTACATTTTCATGTACGTTTTTAGGAATAGATAAATCTAAAATTAAAAGCGGTTTTTTAGTTTGTATTAAGTGTTTATCTACCGTTGGGTTTTGTGCCCCAGTTGCAACAACTAAAACATCTGCATTATTTATTTCTTCTTGTAAATTGGCATAATCTTTAACTAGTAAATTAAATTTTACAGCAATACGTTCGGCTTTATCTTTGGTTCTGTTAATTAAAGTTATTTGTTCGTTTTTAGTGTGTTTAACTAAATTCTCGCAAGTGTTTCTTCCTATTTTTCCTGTACCAAAGAGTAATATATTTTTATTAGATATGTCTGGAACATTATTTAAAATATAATGTACAGAAGCAAAAGAGACCGATGTTGCACCCGAAGAAATTTCGGTTTCATTTTTTATGCGTTTACTCGCCTGAGTAACCATTGTAATTAAACGCTCTAAAAACGTATCTAATAAACCAAGTTTTTTAGACAGTTTAGCACTAGTTTTTAGTTGGCTAATAATTTCAAAATCTCCAAGAATTTGGCTATCTAATCCAGAACCAACACGAAACATGTGAGAGATTGCTTCTTTGGTTTTGTATACATATGCTACTTTTTGAAACTCGTCTACAGTGCCTTTAGTATTATCGCATAATAATTTTATAAGTTGAAATGGGTGTTCTGCAAAACCATAAATTTCTGTTCTATTACAGGTAGAGGTTACTATTAAACTTTCTATACCAGAAGCCTTAGCCTGCTTTAGAAGGTTTAATTTAGCTGCATCATCAAGACTAAAATGTCCTCTAATTTCAGCGTCTGCCTTTTTATAACTTAACCCGATGGCATAAAAATAGGTGCCTCTAGATCCGTGATTCTGATTCATTAAATATATTGGTTGCAAATTTTGAACAAATGTAAAGTGACTAAATGTAAAAAAATAACGCTGAAAGAACTTTTAGTGTCGTTTCTGGTTTTTTAACTTATTTTTTTAATCTAATCTAATAAATATCATACATTTGCTAGTATAACAACGTTTTCGTTATAGTTTGTTTAGAAGAAGTCTAAATAAAATGGATTTATTTTATAGAGCATATGAGAGAAAAAAATATCGCTGTAGGAACTTTTAAAGAAACCTTTATAGATCAAGGGTTTTTAGTGTTAACTTATCAAAATGAGGGGCTTGAAGTTGAGGTTTTAGAGAAAGCTATTGATAGTAGTTTTATACAATTTCATTTTTGTTTAAAGGGATCTGCTGCTTTTAAGTTTAATAAAGGGAGCTATACTTTGAATATAAATGAAGAAAATTCGTTGTTACTTTATAACCCGCAACAAGATTTACCTATACATTTAGAGGTTAATCCTAATTCTTGGTTGGTAACTATCTTAATTTCTATAAAAGAGTTTCATGGGTTATTTTCTCAAGAAGCCGATTATATTACTTTTTTAAGTCACGATAATAAAGATAAAAAATATTATAAAGATGGTAAAATTTCACCATCAATGGCTATTGTACTTACCCAAATGATTCATTATAATTTAAACGATTCAATTAAAAACCTTTATTTTAAAGGTAAAGCGTATGAATTGTTAAGTCTTTACTTTAATAGGAGTGAAGATGCAGATACAGAACAATGTCCGTTTTTGGTAGATGAAACTAATGTGATAAAAATTAGAAAAGCTAAGGATATTATAATTTCAAGAATGGCAGAACCTCCAAGCTTGCAGGAATTAGCAGACGAAATAGGGTTAAGTCTTAAAAAACTTAAAGAAGGGTTTAAGCAAATTTATGGTGACTCTGTGTTTAGCTTTTTATTTGATTATAAAATGGAAGAAGCCAGAAAACTGTTAGAAACAGGAGGTTTAAATGTAAACGAAGTTGGACTTAAAGTAGGATATAGTACTTCTAGTCATTTTATATCGGCTTTTAAAAAGAAATATGGAACAACCCCCAAAAAATATTTACAATCTATAAATTAAGACTATGAAGTTTATATTGGTTTTTATCTTAGCTTGGGTATCTGGGTTTAGTCAGTCTTCAGATCAGGTTTTAGTATTTTCAAAAACCGAAGGTTATAGGCATAAGGCTATAGAAATTGGTGTGCAAACATTGGAAAGTTTAGGTGTAGATCATAATTTTAGTGTTACTCATACAGAATATTCAGAGGTCTTTAATGCAGAAGATTTGCAACGCTACAAATTGGTTATTTTTCTTAATACCACAGGTGATGTACTAAATGTAAAACAACAAGAACATTTTAAAAAATACATTAATAATGGAGGGAGTTTTTTAGGTGTTCATGCTGCATCAGACACCGAGTTTAATTGGCCTTGGTATGGTAAACTTGTAGGAGCTTATTTTCTGGATCATCCAAAAGCTTGTGAAGCCAAGTTAAAAGTTGTAGACGCCTCACATGTGTCTACTAAACACCTGCCTTCCACATGGTCTCATTTTGATGAGTGGTATAACTTTAAAACAATTAGCCCCAATATTCATCCGGTTTTATTGCTTGATGAAACGTCTTATTCAGGTGGTAAAAATAAAGATTATCACCCGATTGCGTGGTATCAGGAATTTGATGGCGGACGTAGTTTTTACACGGGTCTCGGTCATACCAAAGAAGCCTATACAGACCCAAAATTTATAAACCACTTATTAGGTGGTATTGCATATTGTTTAAATCGTTAATTTATATAGTCTTTAATATCATCTAAATTATTTACTATGAAGTATTTATCTCCAGAAATCGAAGCTTGGTCTAGACAACAAGAATCTCAATCTTTAGTAAGACCAGGTGTGTCTTGCGGAATTTTTCAGGATTGTAATAGTAATACGTATCATGAAACTCAAAATTATCAGCAAAAATATAAAGCTAACACTAAGTAATTTTTTTTGACTTACAGCTTAAAATCTTATCAATTTGAGTGAATATGAAATAAGATAATACTATGATTGTAGTGTGGTATGATCACAATTTCTATTGTACTTTTGTAATATGAAAAAAGGAATATTATTAGTTAATTTAGGGTCTCCTGAGAGTCCTACACCAAAAGATGTAAAAACATATTTAGGTGAATTTTTAATGGATGAACGTGTTATAGATTTACCATATGTTGCTAGAGCCGCTCTTGTTAAGGGTATTATACTAAAAACTAGACCTAAAGCTTCTGCAGCAGCATATAAAAAAATATGGTGGGATGAAGGATCGCCTTTAATTGTAATTTCTGAACGTTTACAAGCTAAAGTACAAAATGTAGTAGATTATCCTGTTGCATTAGCTATGCGTTATGGAACAATGACTATACAAAAAGGCTTGCAAGAGTTGGTCGATAAAGGCGTAGAAGAAGTATTTTTAATTCCGCTATATCCACAATTTGCGATGGCTACAACAGAAACCATTTTGGTTTTAGCAGAAGAAATCCGTCAAGCACATTTTCCAAATCTAAAAATAGATCATTTACCAGCATTTTATAATAAACCTGATTATATTGAGGTGTTGAGTAATTCAATAAAAAAACATTTAGCGGGAAAAACATACGACCATGTATTGTTTTCTTACCATGGTGTGCCCGAGCGCCACATTAAAAAAAGTGATGTTACCAAATCGCATTGTAAATTAGATGGATCTTGTTGCAAAACACCATCAAAAGCACACGAGTTTTGTTACAGGCATCAATGTTTAGAGGTTACTAGATTGGTTGGAGAGAAGCTAGGCTTTCAGGACGGCGCGTTTTCTACATCATTCCAATCCCGATTAGGATTCGATCCATGGTTACAACCTTACACAGATAGAACTATTGAGCGTTTAGGACTTGAAGGAATAAAAAATATTGCCATTATTACACCTGCTTTTGTAAGTGATTGTTTAGAAACTTTAGAAGAAATAGCCATGGAAGGGCAAGAACTTTTTCATGAAGTTGGAGGAAAAGCGTTTACTACAGTACCGTGTTTAAACGATGAAGATGAGTGGTCTGATTTACTAGGAAAATGGATTAATAATTGGGCCGACTCTAAGGTGAAATAATAACTGTATGAAAGGAAAAATATCGGCAGATTTAGGTACAGAACCTATAAGTAAACTTTTAATTAGGCAATCTGTACCTGCATCAATAGGTATTTTAGTTATGTCTCTAAATGTTCTGGTAGATACAATATTTGTTGGAAACTGGATAGGATCTATTGCCATTGCTGCTATAAACGTTGTTTTGCCAGTGTCTTTTTTTATAGCAGCTTTAGGGATGTCTATAGGTATTGGTGGCTCTTCAATTATTTCTAGAGCTTTAGGGGCAAAGAATAAAGAAAAGGCGTTATCTACATTCGGTAATCAGATAACTTTAACTTTGTTTTTAATATTTTTATTTGTTTCTGTAGGACTTCTTTTTAAAGATAATATTATTCTTGCTTTTGGAGGTAAAGGCGATATTTTTTATCCTGCTAAAGTTTATTATACTATAGTTCTATATGGTGTTCCTTTCTTGGGATTATCTATGGTTGGGAATAATGTTATTCGTGCAGAAGGTAACCCTAAATTTGCAATGTATGCGATGATGGTTCCTGCTATAGGAAACCTCATATTCGATTATATTTTAATAAATCTTCTAGATCAAGGTATGGCTGGTGCCGCTTGGGCAACTACAGGATCAAATCTGCTAGGTTTTTTGTATGTTGTTTGGTATTTCTTTTTAAATAAAAAGACGGTTTTAAATATTAATTGGACACATTTAAAATTAAAATTAAAAACCATTAATGAAATAGGATCTTTAGGTTTCGTTACATTAGCACGTCAGGCTGTAGTTAGTGTAACGTATTTATTTATGAATAATATTCTATTTGATATAGGTGGAGAAGTTTCTGTAACTTCATATGCTATTGTTGGACGCATGCTTATGTTTGCCCTATTTCCTGTATTGGGAGTTACACAAGGGTTTTTGCCTATTGCAGGATACAATTATGGTGCAGAGCAATACGATCGGGTTAGATTATCTATAAATACAGCTATAAAATATGCCGCTTGTCTAGCAACACTTGTGTTTATACTACTAATGGTATTTCCAGAAAGTATCACTAAAATGTTTACTCAAGATCCAGACGTGGTACGAGAAACACCTCAAGCTATGCGTTGGGTATTTGCTGCAACGCCTATTATTGCATTGCAGTTAATTGGAGCTGCTTATTTTCAAGCAATAGGGAAAGCAAAACCGGCATTACTTCTTACTTTAACACGCCAAGGATTCTTTTTTATTCCGCTAATCTTAATTTTACCAAATTTTTATGGTGAATTAGGAGTTTGGATGTCATTTCCTATTTCAGATATATTGTCTACTATTGTTACCGGATATTTTTTAAATAAGGAAATCAAATCGGATCTTATTAATAAGCAAACCATTTCAACTTAAGCATATATTATGGAATATTATAACTACATAAAATCGCTTCATCTCATTTTTGTTATTACCTGGTTTGCGGGTCTTTTTTATATTCCTAGATTGTTTGTATATCAAATAGAATCGTTTCATAAACCATCGCCCGAAAAAGAAATATTAGGCGCACAATTAAAGTTAATGAGTAAACGATTGTGGAATATAATAACTTGGCCATCGGCTATTTTGGCTACTTTTTTTGCAATTTGGTTACTTATTTTAATGCCAGCTTGGTTGCAAGAATCATGGATGCATGTAAAATTGGGTTTTGTTATACTACTTATTATCTATCATTTAAAAACGCACCAATATTATAAACAGTTACAGCGCGATGACGTTAGAAAAACATCGAATTATATGCGCCTCTGGAATGAAGGTGCAACGTTTATTCTTTTTGCAGTGGTGTTTTTGGTTATTTTAAAAAGTAGTTTTAATTGGATTTTTGGAGTACTTGGTATCGTAGTACTTGGTGTGCTAATAATGCTAGGTTTTAAAGTTTATAAGCGTATACGTGCAAAAAATCCTAATGCTTAAAACAATGGCTTGATTATTGTTGAGTTTAGCGTACGTTATTATAATATGAAACTTAAAAAAATATCCTTACGACTTCGCATTTTTGTGGCTATGCTTTTTGTAGTAGTTTTAGCTTCAATTTTAATTGTTGGGGTAGCAATCTATCAATATGGAGAAGAAGCTATAGATTATCATCAGCAGCGACTAGAACGTAAGGAGAAAAACATAAAATCTCATATTAATTTTATTGTTAAACAAACCTCTTTTGAAGTTAAAACAGAAAACATTCCATATATTTTTAAAGAAAAAATTTATGAAATAGCAAACATACATAATCTTCAAATTAATATTTACGATTTAGATGGTTCTATATTAACCTCGTCTAGAGCAGGTTTTTCTCAAGACTCTTCTGTACATTGTATAAATGTAGATATTTTAAATACACTTTCCAATACGGCTAAACATACGTATGTTGAAAAGCGAAGTGAAAATAATATAATTTATCAATCGTCTTACTCATATATTACAGATCAAAAATTTAAGCCTTTAGCAATTCTTAATTTACCTTATTTAGAAGACGACGATTTTCTATCTAAAGAGTTAGATGAGTTTTTAGAGCGTATTAGTTATGCATATTTATTTATGCTAGCTCTAGCTACAGCAATAGCATTCTTTTTAGCCAATTATATCACTAAATCTATAAAAACAATAAGTGATAAAATTAATACTACAACACTAGAAAAACGAAATGCACGTATAGATGTTGAAGATGCAAGTGAAGAGATATCGACTTTGGTAAGATCTTATAATAGTATGATTGATCAATTAGAAGATAGTGCTAAAAAATTAGCTAAAAGTGAACGTGAACAGGCGTGGCGAGAGATGGCAAAACAAGTGGCACACGAGATAAAAAACCCTTTAACGCCTATGCGACTAAGTGTTCAAAATTTTCAGCGTAAGTTTAGTCCAGATGATCCAGATATTTATCACAAGGTAGAAGAATACTCAGAAACTTTAATTCAGCAAATAGATACCATGAGTTCTATTGCGTCTGCATTTTCAAATTTTGCGAATATGCCCGCTCAGCAAAATGAAACCATTAATGTGGTTAATACAGTGCGCTTGTCTTTAGATATTTTTAATAAAGACTATATTGTATTTCTTGCCGAACGTGAGGAGATTATAACCACATTCGATAAAACTCAATTAATTAGGATTGTAACTAACTTAGTAAAAAATGCTATACAGGCTATTCCAGATAACCGAATTCCTAAAATTGTAGTGCACGTATCTTTACAAGACAATATTGTTAAATTAACGGTCTCAGACAACGGAACGGGAATTACTGAAGGTAATGAAACCAAAATTTTCGAGCCAAAATTTACGACTAAATCTGGTGGAATGGGATTAGGTTTAGCCATGGTAAAAAATATTCTTGAAACGTATAATGGCCATATAACATTTAATTCACAACTTGATAAAGGCACAACGTTTATAGTAACATTTCCAAAAACATAAATTATGACTTTTAAAACTATTATATCTCAGTTTAACGAGGGCATCACTACAATAACTATTAATAGACCTTCTAAGCTTAATGCTTTAAATAAAGAAACAATTAAAGAGTTACATTATGCTTTTAAAATAGCAGAAGAAGACCATGAAACCTTAGTTATAATAGTTACTGGGAGCGGAGATAAAGCTTTTGTAGCAGGTGCAGATATTAGTGAGTTTGCTAATTTTAATGAAGAAAAAGGTGCAAAACTTGCAGCTAAAGGTCAAGAGTTGTTATTCGATTTTATTCAAAATTTATCTACACCAGTAATTGCTGCTGTTAACGGATTTGCTTTGGGAGGTGGTTTAGAAATGGCAATTGCGTGTCATTTTAGAGTTGCTAGTGAAAATGCTAAAATGGGACTACCAGAAGTGTCTTTAGGTGTAATTCCTGGCTATGGCGGTACGCAACGCTTGCCTCAATTAGTAGGCAAAGGTCGTGCTATGGAAATGATACTAACAGGAGGCATGATTAATGCTGAACAAGCTTTAGCGTATGGTTTAGTAAACCATGTTGTAGCTTCAGATAATTTACTATCTTTTTGTGATGGTATTGCAAATAAAATTAAAAAGAATTCTCCTAAAGCCATTGCAGAGGCGATACGAGCTATTAATGCAGGTTTTAAAACAGGGGTAAACGGTTATAAGAAAGAAATTAAAGCTTTTGGTAGATGTTTTGCAACCGAAGATTTTAAAGAAGGCACTTCTGCATTCTTAGAAAAACGAAAAGCAAATTTTACAGGAAAATAGATATAAAAAAAGTGAACTGTTTAAGATTCACTTTTTTTGTAGGTTAGTTTAGAACTAGTAATATTTTAATACTTATATGCTAAAATATTCAACAAAATCTCTACCATTAGCACTAATAACTACCTTGTAGTTTCCTTTGTTGGTAGAAGTTAAACTGTAGATACGCTCTATTTTTAATGCATTTTTAAAATTTTCTGAGTGCACTAAATGGTATCCAGTATTTTCAATTTCATTGTCGTGAAAAATATTTATTTTAACGGTTCCTTTCTCTAAATCCAATTTAGAGAAATATAAGCAACTATCTTTTACGTTAAGTACAGGCTTGAAAATGGTTTTTTCATTTGCTTTATCAAAAGTCACTTTGTTATAAGTTACTTTAAAAGGAATTAATTTAATTTGAAAATCTTTCTCGTGTTCAAAATAATAACTTCCAGCAGGTAAAGCCGTAAAGTCATATGTGTTGCTAAAAATTCCTTTTTTATCTAAAACCTTTTTATAAAGTATTGTACCATCAATATCTTTTATAAATAATTGTTGTCCTTCTTTTACATTGTCTAAAGTTAACGTAATTTCCATGCTTTTTTCTTCAGCTTTTAAACTAGAGATGTTGCTGGCAAAACCTGTTGCGATGCTAGTAATCATAACTAACATGCAAATACTGTGTGTGATTACTTTTTTCATAATTAAGTTTTTTTGTGTTTTTTGATTATTTAACTTATTCAAAGATAAGGTGTTAGGTGTTGTTGTAGAATGCCAATATTGGCTAGTTTATGTTCTATTTTAACCATTAAATTAATGTTGCTTAATTATTAAGTTAATTTAGTATATGTTTTGGATAATCTTAGATATAATAGGACATGCTAGCCTAAACGTAGTTTTTTTGATTTGTACTAAATTAACTAAATGATTAACCACATATTAGAATGCTGTTAATAGCAAATTTTTCTTACAAATAGATGTTAAAGATTGAGGGAGAAAGTTTACTTGTTTTAATAAAAAGCGCACTAATTTATTAAACTAAAAGGCTTATTTAAGTGGGTGTTTTACTATTATAATTTTATATAGGTTAAAAAGTGTAAAAAAAAGAGTGAACTTCTAAAAGTTCACTCTTTTTTTTATTTTGAATTTAACTAATATTTAGATACTGAAATATTCTACAAATTCTCTTCCGTTAGATTTAACAACAATTTTATAGTTTCCTGGCGCTTTTTTAGATAAGCTATATGCACGTTGGATATTTGCTGTATTTGTAAATTTTTCTGTATTAATTACTCTGAAATTGTTGTCGTCTTCAAATAAAAGACTAACAGTTACGTCTTGTTTGTCTAATTGTAATTTAGAAAGTAATACGGTGTTGCTTTTTACTTTAACAACAGGCTTGTAAATTATTTTTTCGTTTGGTGCAAATCTTACCTCGCCTTCAATTACATTAAAAGGAATTATTTTTACTTGATACGATTTTTCATGTTCAAAGAAATATGTCCCGTTAGGTAATGTTGAAAAATCGAACGTATTATTTACACTTCCTGAAGTTTTAAACGTTTTATTGTAAAGAATAAAACCATTTACATCTTTAATATATAATTGTTGTCCTGCTTCTACATTGTCTAATGTTAAGGTAATCTCCATGTCCTTTCTTCCATCAAAATTAGATGACAAGTTGTTTGCGAAACTTGATGCAAAAGTGGTAGCTGCTACCAACATGCAAATACTAAGTGTCATAATTTTTTTCATAATTCAAATATTTTAGATCATTTAACTTATTCAAAGGTATGCGTTTAGTAGGTGTTACAAAACATCGATATTGGCTATATTATATCTTATTTTAACCAGTTTTTTTCTGCAGAAATTTAGTTGGGTTAATTTAGCATATGTTAAGGGTAATTGTTTATATAATGAAGGTTAAGGTAGTTATACCCTTATAAAATGGTTATAGAAATAGCATCTAAATACTCTTTAATTCTAACACTGATACATGAAATACATGGTTGTATCTCTTTAACAAAAAAGTTTACTAGTAACAACTAGTAAACCCTTTGGTCTAAACACTAGAAAAAAATCTATTTTATCTTAAACTTTTGTACGTTTAGGTTCCTGAATGGTTTATGCCAAAAAAAAGAGTGAACTTGTAAAAGTTCACTCTTTCGATATTCAGAATTTTATTAGGTTTAGATACTGAAGTATTCTGCGAATTCTCTGCCGTTAGCCTTAATAACTACTTTGTAGTTTCCAGGTACATTTTCAGATAAATTGTATACGCGTTGAATGTTTGCTGTATTTGTAAATTTTTCTGTGTGTATGGCCTTATAGTTGTTATATTCATTTTCAAATGAAAGTGTAACCGATACTTCTTCTTTATCTAATTCTAATTTAGATAAGTAAACCAAATTGTCTTTTACTTTTACTACAGGCTTAAAGATTGTTTCTTTAGCATCAGAGAAGCTTACTTTTCCTGTTTCAACTTTAAAAGGAATTACTTTAATTTGATTTGATTTTTCATGTTCGAAGAAATAAGTTCCATTAGGTAAAGCAGAAAAGTCGAACGTGTTATTTACACTACCCGAAGTTTTAAATGTTTTATTATATAGAATAAAATCTTTAGAGTCTTTAATATATAATTGTTGTCCTACTTCTACATTGTCTAATGTTAACGTAATCTCCATGTCTCTTCTCTTATCAAAATCAGATGACAAGTCACTAGCGAAACTTGATGCAAAACTGGTAGCTGCTACCAACATGCAAATACTAAGAGTCATAATTTTTTTCATAATTTAAATATTTTAGATTATTTAACTGGTTCAAAGATAGTAGTATAGCAGGCGTTACAAAACATCGATATTGGCTACTTTATATCTTATTTTAACCATTAAATTTAAGTTAGGGTAGCATTGGGTTAATTTAGTATAGGTTAGAGTTAATACGTTATATAATAGCTTTATGTGATTAATAAACGTTATTAATTATCTGTAAATAATGTTGACATATGTTATTATTTAAAATGGTGATCATAACTTATGTTTAATAGTTATTGTTTTTAATTTATTTATATAATTGGGTTGTCTATAACTATTTGGTATTTAAAAAAAGATCTTGTCGTTTGTATAAGCTGTAATCTTCTGGATTTTTAAAAGAATAATGCTTTTAAGATTTAGTATATCTGTGTGTTTATTTATATCGTCTATTTATTTGTTATTATAAATATTGAAACAAAAAAAGAGTGAACTTGTAAAAGTTCACTCTTAATATATTTTAAGTTTAATTAGGTTTTAGATGCTAAAGTATTCTGCGAATTCTCTACCGTTAGCTTTAATAACAACTTTGTAATTTCCAGGTACATTTTCAGATAAATTGTATACGCGTTGGATGTTTGCTGTATTAGTAAAGTTTTCTGTGTGAATGGTTTTGTAGCTGTTATATTCATTTTCAAATGAAAGCGTAACCGTTACATCTTCTTTATCTAATTCTAATTTAGATAAGTATACCAAGTTGTTTTTTACTTTTACTACGGGCTTAAAGATTGTTTCTTTAGTATCTGAGTAACTTACTTTTCCTGATTTTACATTGAAAGGAATTACTTTAATTTGATTTGATTTTTCGTGTTCGAAAAAATAAGTACCATTTGGTAAAGTAGAAAAATCGAAAGTATTATTTACACTTCCTGAAGTTTTAAACGTTTTATTATAAAGTATAACTCCTTTAGTATCTTTAATATATAATAGTTGTCCTGCTTCTACATTGTCTAATGTTAAGGTAATCTCCATGTCCTTTCTTCTATCAAAATTAGATGACAAGTTACTAGCGAAACTTGATGCAAAAGTGGTAGCTGCTACCAACATGCAAATACTAAGTGTCATAATTTTTTTCATAATTCAAATATTTTAGATTATTTAACTGGTTCAAAGGTAGTGGTATAACAGGGGTTACAAAACATCGATATTGGCTACTTTATATCTTATTTTAACCAACTTTTTACGGTATTGCTTTTATGAGGTTAAAATAGCATATGTAGAGGTTAATTTGTTATAGTTTATCTTATTTAGGATTATCTTTTATATACTCTATTGATCTTTGAGTTTTAAAATATAGTTTAAAACGCATAAAAAAAGAGCGAGATTATTTGTCTCACTCTTTTTTATATTACAGTATAATGTTTATTGGAATTTATTGGTTTTCGTATTTGGTCATATAACGTTTCCAAAGTTCTGTTTGGTGTGTTTCTAAAGAAACTTCACGCCCATCTATAAATGCATTTAAAAGTTGATTGGTTCTCATGTCTAAAGCGTCTCCTTTAGATAAAAATAAAGTAGCACTTTTGCCAGTTTCTAGAGTACCATAGCTGTCATCTATTCCTAAAATTTTTGCAGTGTTTCCAGTAATTAATGCTAACGCTTTTTCTTTTTCTAAGCCTTGTCCTGCAACTTGTCCTGCGTAAAATGGTAAATTTCGGGTTTGGAAATTATCTGCTGATGCATTCTGAATACCTACTAATAGCCCTGCGTCTGTAAGTAACTTTGGAAGTTTATAAGGTAAATCATAATCTTCATCTTCAAATCGTGGTCTATTATGTGTTGCCTGAACTAGAACAGGAATATTATGTTGTTTTAAGAAGTCTGTAATTTTATAGGCTTCATAACCACCTACTAATACAATACTTTTAATACCTTCACTTTTTGCTAATGTTATGGCATCTATAATTTCTTTTTCACCATTAGCATAAATATAGAGCTTTTGAGATCCGTTAAAGACGCCTTGCATGGCTTTAAATGGAGCATGCTCTTCCTTTGCATTCGTTTGTCCATAAGCTTTAGAGCTTTGTAAAAAGCTTGTTATTTGTGCAATGCTTTCTTGGTAGTTGTCGTTTGGTTTATAACCTCTATCATCTCCTCGACGATTAAATCTAAAACTACTAGGCCAGTGTAAATGAATTCCATCGTCTACCTTTACAGCGGCATCTTCCCAGTTCCAAGCATCTAATTGAACTATGGATGAGGTTCCAGATATTTCTCCACCTTGAGGTGTAATTTGAGCTAACAATACACCATTTGGACGCATGCTTTCTACAACTTTAGACTCTGCATTATAGGCTATTAAACTGCGTACATGCGGAATAAATTCTCCTATTTCATCTTCGTCTCTACTGGCTCTAACCGCATCAATTTCTGTTAATCCTAGTGCTTTAGTGGGAGCTATAAAACCTGGGTATATATGTTTTCCTGTTCCGTCTATGGTTTTCCCTTTTCTGGCAATTTTCATTTTAGCATCACCAACAAAGGTTATTTTGCCGCCTTCGAATATGACAAGTGAGTTTTCTATAACTTCGCCGTTACCTAAATGGGCTGTTGCCCCTTCAATGGTAATGGCTTCCTTTTGTTTAGATGCAGGCGTTTGTTGTGCCCAAGAAAAGGATACACTTAACAATACGACTAGCATTAATATACTTTTATATGTTTTCATTATAATTCTTAATTTTTATAGCGATTCGCAAGTCATTTCTTCTTTTCTCTTTCCGGTTGGTCTTTGTGTAGTTTTGCCTTTAGATTTTTCTTGAAGCATTAAATCTACCAATTGTGCACGTTCCTTTTTTATGCGCTCGCGTTGCTGCTTATCTTTTTCAATATCAAAATATACCGCACCTTCAATAAGTGTTTTTTCAGCTTTAGCATAAATAGACATTGGGTGGCTGTCCCAAAGTACAAGATCTGCATCTTTTCCTTTTTTAATACTACCAACTCTGTCGTCTAAGTGTAAAAGTTTTGCAGGGTTTATTGTAACCATTTTCCAAGCTTCTAACTCTGTCATCCCTCCGTATTTTACTGTTTTCCCTGCTTCTTGATTTAGTCTTCTAATCATTTCTTGGTCGTCGCTATTAATAGCAACTGTAACTCCTTGTTGTTGCATTATAGCTGCATTATAAGGTATGGCGTCATTTACTTCAAACTTATAAGCCCACCAGTCACTAAATGTAGCAGCTCCAACACCGTGTTCTGCCATTTTATCGGCTACTTTATAGCCTTCTAAAATATGTGTAAAAGTATTTACCTTAAAATCGAACTGTTCTGCAACTTTCATAAGCATGTTAATTTCGCTTTGTACGTATGAGTGACAGCTAATAAAACGTTCGCCATTTAAAATTTGTAACAATGTTTCCATTTCTTCGTCATGGCGATAAGGTGCTCCGCTTTTTTTCTTTTCACCATATTCTTTAGCACGTTGAAAATAATTAATAAACACCTGTTCTACACCCATTCGTGTTTGTGGAAATCTGTTTGTACTTCCCCAATTACTTTGTTTTACATTTTCTCCTAAAGCAAATTTTATAAATTTAGGCGAATTGTCGTAAATCATGTTTTCTGCTGTTTCTCCCCATTTTAATTTTAAAATAGCAGATTGTCCTCCAATTGGATTTGCAGAACCGTGTAATAATTGTAAAGATGTTACACCACCACCTAGTGCATAATAAATACTAATATCGTCTGGATCTACAATATCTTCCATTTTAACTTCAGCAGAAGAATTGTGCCCGGATTCATTAATTGATAATGCTGCAATATGGCTATGTTCGTCTATAATTCCTGCTGTTAAATGTTTTCCTGTTGCATCTATAATTTTGGCCTTTCCTGCAGCTAAATCTTTACCAATTTTTGCAATCTTCCCATCTTTTACAAGTACATCTGTATTGTTTAAAATACCAGCATCTTCACTAGTCCAAACTGTAGCATTTTTAAAAAGTATAGTTTCTTGTTTGGGAAGCTCTAAGTTTCCATATCCGATATTTGGATATGTTATTGGTACTATTTCTGTAGGTTCGCTGCTTTTGTCTTTCTCTTCTTTAGCCACAAAAGCGTTTGTTAGTTTAGCACTAAAATTTTGATCGCCATTAGAAGTTATCACTTTTCCATTAAAAGCATCTGTTTGAGAAGGTATTAATGTTGAAAATCTATATGTTTCAGACGCATTGTCTGTAAAAGACATGTTTAACCAATTGTTTTCAAATTTAAATTTTGAAGCTAGGGTGGTAGAGTCTTGTTTAATTGTTGCTTTAGGATCGTCTGCAGTACCTTTAATAGACAATTTAAATTCTTTAGATTGAGTTGTAATAGTATATTCACCTCTAATATCGCTGCTATTTGTAGGTTTAATCAAGTTCTTTTTTCCTTGTACCCAGTTTTCGTAAACTATAGTTTCTTTGTCAAAAAAATCACCCGATGTAATAATAAAATTAGCCTCCATACCTTTTTGCAATGCTCCTATTTTATCCGATTGTCCTAATATTTGAGCCGGAATAGTGGTTAAGGCTTCTAAAGCTTTAGTTTTAGGTAATCCGTAGGCTATAGCTTCTAATAATTTGTCTTTAAAATCTTTAGTTTTCTTTAAATCTTTTAATGTAAAAGAAAATATAATACCATTTTCTGCTAATATTTTTGGGTTTGCTGGAGCTTGGTTCCAGTGGCGCATATCAGATAATGAAATAAAAGTTTCACTAAATGGATCTGATACATCGTAAGCGTCTGGGAAATTTAATGGAAGAATTAATTGGGCATTGGTTCCTTTAATAGCAGATACCATTTCGTATTCATTACCGCCTCCTAAAATGGCGTATTGAATGCCAAAAGCATCACCAATTTTATCTGCTCTTATTACATTACTTTTAGAACCAGCTTCAAAAATTTGTTTAAGTCCTTTGTTATTGTTTAAAGCTTCTAAAGAGCGATCTGTAACTGTAATGTTTCCTTTTGCATACCAATCTGCATCATAATACAATTGGCGTAATAAGGCTGTTGCTCCCATTAGTGAGGTTGGGTAAGACTGAGATTTTGCTACACTTTTTGTAAATGAAAAATATTGTGCAGAGCGGTCGTTTAAAATACGTTCTGCATTTGTGCCATTTTCGTTTAATGTAACTAAAACTCCTGTGCCACGAGCAATTCCATCTTGTAAGTGAGTGTTTACAACTCCAAATCCAGCTTCAAGTAATTCTTTGGCTTTTTTGTTATCGTATTTAAACACTTCAACAGCATCTGTTTCTGGCATAATATGGTCGTTCCAATAAAATCCATCTCTAGTTGCATCATATTGTGCAGATCTGCCTCGGCCGCCTTCTCGTTTTGGTTTAGATACACCGAAATCTGAAAATACATCTATAAACGATGGGTATATGGTTTTGTTTTCAGCATTAATTATTACAGTGTTTTTTGGAAGTGTAATTTGTTCTCCTGCAGAAACCACTTTGCCATCTTTAATTAATAATGTACCAGACTCGATAATATGTGTTGGAGTAATGTAAATTTTGGCATTAGTAAAGGCGGTGTAGTTGTGATTAGTAGATTTTACACCTTTACTTTCGGGGAAATAGTCCTGAGCATGTAAAAAGCTGCCACTAGTTATAATTAGTAGCATGATTAGTAATTTTTGTTTCATTTAATACGCTTTTTTTAGGGTTAAATATTAAGCTTTTTATAAAAAAATCTTCTAAAAATTCTTTATCTAAAGATATATGTAATCTAAATGAAGTGTATTTGCTAATTACTTTTTTTTGTGTGGGTTTTTATAGATTTTGTTAATTAGGAAGGGAAAAAATTGAAATTCGTTATTTTGGTTAAAATTTTAATTTTTTATCCTTAGACAATTTTAAAAGGTTATAGACGTGTAGTTTTTTAATTTCTTTTAAAAATAGATTAGAAGATTTAGATGTTTTTATAATTTAATTGTATAAATATTTTATGCTAATATTAGGGCTGAAGAAGTGTGATTTGTAGGCAAAAAAAAAGAGTGAAGTAACCAGCTTCACTCTTACAAACAAACTAACTAAATTCAATAGTATAACTAAATACTATCTATTTAAAACTAAATTTTAAAGTTCTCGATGTAACTTTTTCCGTCACTTTCGATGATTACTTTGTAATTTCCTTTATGTAATTCAGATAAACGGTAAGCACGCTCTATTTTAATTGTATTAGAAATTTCATCAGAGTGTACTAATTTTAATTCACCTTTATCTTTAGCTGAATAATAAATATTGATTTTTACATTTTTTTTCTCTAAATCTAATTTAGAAACATATATGAAATCGTTCTTAAGACGTACTATCGGCTTGTAAATTACTTTCTCTTTAGCTTTAGCAAAGTTAACCTCTCCATTGTCAACGGTGAAAGGAATTAATTTTGTGTAAGCATCTTTATCGTGTTCAAAATGATAATTTCCATCAGGTAAAGCAGATATGTCAAATTTACTATTGTAAATACCAGATTTTTGTATTGTTTGATTATATAGAATTACACCATTTTCATCTTTAATATATAATTCTTGACCAGCTTTAACATCACTTAGAGTTAATATAATTTCCATCTTTGATCCATCACCTTTTTTAGAGAAGGAGATGTCTGTGTAATTTGTTGCAAAGCTAGTTGTCATTACTAACAAGCAAATACTAAGTGTAATTATATTTTTCATAACTGTCGTTCTTAACGATTAACACTGCAAATATATATGCGATCTTAAAGTTAGAAAACATCGATATTGGCAATATTGTATAGTATTTTAACTGTTAAATTAATGTTACTTGGCTGTTGGGTTAATTTAGTATAGTTTTAGGGTAATCACGTATAGTTTTACTGTTTTACAGGATGTGTGGTACTAAAATGAGATAGGATATGTGTTATTTTAATACAGTAATTATTGATTATTTAGACTGTAGATATTTAGAAGCTGGCATAACATTCGTACTCTTAGAGATTAAGTTTACTAAATAATGTGTTTAGTGATATAAATATTAAAAGAGAGAGAAGGTAATAGGTTAATAGAGGTCTATAAATAAAAAAGGTGAACTTACGTTCACCTTTTTTGCCCCAAATCTACCATGAACTTAACCTACTTATGTTATGGTTCTGCCAAATTAGAGTATTTTTGTTTTTCTCCTTAATCTTTTAGATTAAATGCATTAATATTAGGTAAAACGTTTAATTATATAGATTAAGTTGTAAATCCTTATCAATAAGCACGTTGGTTGTTTCCTTCGAAAAAATTAATGAATGCTCTATTCACTACACGATTTCCTCCAGGAGTAGGATAATTTCCAGTAAAATACCAATCGCCTAAATTTTTAGGACAAGCTTTATTTAAATTTTCTACACTTTGGAAAATTGTATGAACTTCAGCATTTATAGAATCGTCAGAAATAAGTTCGGCAATTTTTACAGATATTTCTTCGTCTGTAAATTGGTCGTACAATTCTTTTACAAAGTTTTTGACCTTGGTATCCTTTAGTTCTACTTGAGCTTTACATTTATGATATACCTCTTCAACAAGGTGGTATTTATTATTAGCTTCAAGTAAACTTAACATGGCTCTAAAAGCAACTAAGCTTCCTAAGTTAGCCATATCTATCCCATAACAATCAGGATAACGTATTTGAGGTGCAGACGATACAACAACAATGCGTTTAGGGTGTAAACGATCTAGCATCCTAATAATACTTTTTTTAAGCGTTGTACCTCGTACAATACTATCGTCTATAATAACAATGTTGTCTGTGTTTTTTATAACACCATAGGTAACGTCGTATACGTGTTCTACCAAATCGTCGCGACTACTATCTTCTGTAATAAATGTACGTAGCTTAGCGTCTTTAATCGCAATTTTTTCAATTCTTGGGCGTTCTTTTAATATATCTGTAACTTGTTCTTCAGATAAGTTTTTGCCTTCAATTATTGCTTTGGTTTTTCTTTTGTTTAAATAATCTTCTACAGATTCTATCATTCCATAAAACGAAGATTCTGCAGTATTAGGGATATAAGAAAACACAGAGTTTTTAGTATCAAAATTTATGGTGTCAAGAACTTTAGGTAATAATAATTTTCCTAACATTTTACGTTCTTGATATATTTCGGCATCGCTACCTCTAGAGAAGTAAATGCGTTCAAAAGAACAGGCTTTACGTTCTGTTGGTTCTAGAATTTTTTCAATTTTAACTTTTCCAGATTTTTTAGTAATTATGGCATGACCGGGTTCTAACTCAATTACTTTATCGAAATCTACATTAAAAACGGTTTGTATAACTGGGCGCTCTGATGCTACAACTACCACTTCATCGTCTTTATAATAATAAGCTGGTCTAATACCTGCAGGATCACGAAGCACAAAAGAATCTCCGTGTCCTAACATTCCTGCCATAGCAAAACCTCCGTCAAAATTTTTAGCAGCTCTTTTTAATATTTTTCCAACATTTAAGCGCTCTGCAATTAATGGTGAGCATTCTGTTTTTGAATAGCCTTCTGCTTTTAATTGCTTGTATTTTTTAGCAACAGCATCGTCTAAGAAATGGCCTATTTTTTCCATTATGGTAATCGTGTCGGCTTTTTCTTTTGGATGCTGTCCAATGCGAATTAAGTTGTCGAATAACTCGTTAACATTGGTCATGTTAAAGTTACCGGCAAGAATTAAGTTTCTATGCATCCAATTGTTTTGTCTTAAAAAAGGGTGCACACTTTCTACACTGTTTTTTCCAAAAGTTCCATAACGCACATGACCTAAAAGGACTTCTCCAACATACGGGATATGTCTTTTTTGTAAATCGACATTGTCTGCATATTCAGGGTGCTGAACTAATTCTTGATTAATTCTAGCATTAATTTGCGAAAAAATATCTTGAATAGGTTGTTGAGCGTTAGATCGCACACGACTGATATAACGCTCTCCAGGATGAGTGTCTAATTTAATACTAGCAAAACCTGCACCATCTTGACCACGATTGTGCTGTTTTTCCATCATTAAATACATTTTATTTACGCCATAAAATGCAGTACCATATTTTTCTTTATAATACTCTAATGGTTTTAAAAGTCTTATGAGTGCTATACCGCATTCATGTTTTAAAGCATCGCTCATTGTATATTATTAATAAAATTAATTAAAAAACGCGCCATTTTTAAGGCGCGTGTTTTTTTAAGATAAATCTATATTAAAAGTGGTTAATTCCTTAAATTGCTGTAACCTTATATTTAATTGTTCGGTTGTAACTTTTTGTAGCCGTTCTGTACCAAATTCCTCTACACAAAAAGATGCTAAAGCCGATCCGTAAATAAGGGCAGTTTTCATACTTTCAAAAGTATATTGTCCTGAATTTGCTAGAAACCCTGCAAATCCTCCTGCAAAAGTATCTCCGGCACCAGTAGGGTCGAATACACTTTTTAAAGGTAATGCTGGTGCAGAGAATATCTCGTCTTTATGGAATAATAACGCACCGTGTTCTCCTTTTTTAATAACTACAAATTGAGGGCCTAATTCAAAAATCTTTTGAGCTGCATTAATTAAAGAGTATTCTCCTGTTAATTGTCTAGCTTCTTCATCGTTTATAGTTAGAACATCTACTCTAGCAATAACTTTATGTAAATCTTCTAAAGCATTATCCATCCAGAAATTCATAGTGTCTAGAATGGCTAATTTTGGTTTTGTTGTCATTTGGTCTAATACACCTAATTGAACTATAGGGTGTAAGTTTCCTAACATAACCACTTCTGCATTTTTATAAGCTTCTGGTACTATAGGATTAAAATCTGCAAGTACATTAAGTTCTGTGGCTAATGTGTCTCTGGTATTCATATCGTAATGGTAGCGACCGCTCCAAAAAAATGTTTTACCATCTTTTACGATTTCTAAACCCGTGATATCTATATTTTTATTGGATAATAAATCTAGGTAATCTTGTGGGAAATCGTTTCCTACTACAGAAACAACTGCACTATCTAAATTAAATTGCGATGCAGATAATCCGATGTACGTGGCAGCGCCTCCAAGAATTTTATCAGTTTTTCCAAATGGGGTTTCAATAGCGTCAAAAGCTACGGTCCCAACGATTACTAATTGGCTCATATAGGGGTGTTAAATTTTTTGCAAATATAGCTTTTATGTGTTAATACTTGTAATTTATTCATCTTAAAATAAATTCAAATTATTTAACTTACATGTTAGAATCTGTTTATTTTCTTCCAAAATCAGCAGGGATTTCACCCCAAGCTTTAGTTTCCCATTTTACAATGGTAGTATTATAGTCGTTATTTTTTAGCCAACTTACAGCGCGATCAATTAAATCAAATACATCTTTGTTGTTCTCTGTGCGTTCTAACTTAGTATTGCACTGTTTTTTTTTTACCCAGCTTATAGCGGTTTTAGAGTCTGTATATATTAATAGGTTGCTATTGTTTTTTTTTAGTAATGCAAGACCATGCACAATGGCTAAAAACTCACCTATATTATTTGTACCTTGTTTAAACGGTCCTTGTATAAAAAGTTGTTTCTTAGTTTTTGTGTCTACACCTCTATACTCCATGATTCCTGGATTACCACTAGAGGCGGCATCTACAGCAATGGAATTGTAATTAGGTTTTCCTATTTTTCTTAATTGTTCAGAGGTTAATCCACTCGTAAATTTTTTATTACCAATAAAGTCTTTCGGGTTGCTGTTTAGGGCGTGTTTGGCAGCGTCTAAGGTTGGGAAAGATTTGTAAACAGCACTAGGGTAATCTTTAGTTTGCGCTTTACAGGCATTCCAAGTGTCGTAAATCCCAGGCTTATGTCCTTTCCAAACGGTATAATATTTCTTTTTTTTTGACATCGATTAGTTTTACAAACGCGTTTAAAATGTTTTAGCTTATTAGTTTTTCTACAACTAGAGGGAAATGTTTCATTTCTAATTCGTGAATTTTTGCAGCAACATCTTCGGCGGTGTCGGTGATTAAAACCGGACAAGTGGCTTGAAAAATGGTAGCGCCTTCATCGTAATTCTCATTAACATAATGTATAGTAATGCCAGTTTCTACTTCTTTATTGGTGACAACTGCTTGGTGAACATGCATCCCATACATGCCTTTTCCTCCAAATTTAGGTAATAAAGCAGGGTGAATATTAATTACTTTATTTGGATAAGCGTTTAATATGTTTTCAGGGAATTTCCATAAAAAACCCGCTAAAATAATAAGGTCGGGTTTAGCAGCATGTAAAAGGTTTAAAACATCATTTGTTTGCGTAAATGCAATTTTGTTAAATGATAGTGCGCTAATTTCTAAGTTTTTACAACGGTCTAAAACTTTGGCTTTAGCATTGTTTGTAAGAACTAGTACAACAGATGCTTTGTCGTGTGTTTTAAAATATTTTATTAAATTTTCTGCATTCGATCCAGATCCAGAAGCAAAAATTACAATACGTTTCATGAGTGGTGTTTTTTAGTTTAAAAATCGCGATAAACACAGTAAAATAAGGCTTAAAACGACATTCTGTTTTT
The DNA here is from genome assembly GCF_007197735.1 of Formosa sediminum. GTDB lineage: Bacteria > Bacteroidota > Bacteroidia > Flavobacteriales > Flavobacteriaceae > Formosa > Formosa sediminum. The sequence continues at coordinate 757,183 of NZ_CP041637.1, read as the reverse complement.
TGTTAAAAAAGAATGTTTTTTTTAAATTTACATTGCAAAATTAAAGTACTTGAGTGTAAAATAATTAATTTACATTCACTATTTTTTAACTAAAAGCGTGTTTTAAAATAAAGTTTTTTATTTTTGCACCTTATTTAAACTTAAAATTAAAGATTATGTCAGACATTGCATCAAGAGTAAAAGCGATTATCGTAGACAAATTAGGTGTTGATGAAAACGAAGTTGTAACTGAAGCTAGCTTCACAAACGACTTAGGAGCAGATTCATTAGATACTGTAGAATTAATTATGGAATTCGAAAAAGAATTCGATATCCAAATTCCAGATGATCAAGCAGAAAACATTGCAACAGTTGGTCAAGCTATATCATACATAGAAGCTGCAAAATAAGGAAAAGATTTTTATGGAATTAAAGCGAGTAGTAGTTACAGGTTTAGGAGCACTTACACCAATAGGGAATACAATAGATGAATATTGGGATGCTCTAATTAGTGGTAAAAGTGGTGCTGCTCCTATAACATATTTTGATACTGAAAAGTTCAAAACTAAATTTGCTTGCGAATTAAAAAACTTTAACCCTACCGATTTTCTAGATAGAAAAGAGGCTCGTAAAATGGATAGGTTTACGCAGTATGCTATGGTGGCTTCAGATGAAGCTATTTTAGATGCCAAACTAGATTTAGACGTTGTTAATAAATTACGAGTAGGTGTTATTTGGGGAGCAGGAATAGGTGGTTTAGAGACATTCCAAAACGAAGTTTTAAACTTTGCGGCAGGTGATGGTTCGCCACGATTTAACCCTTTTTTTATACCTAAAATGATTGCAGATATAGCTCCAGGAAACATATCTATTAAACATGGGTTTATGGGTCCTAACTATACAACAGTTTCTGCATGTGCCTCTTCAGCAAATGCAATGATAGACGCCCTAAATTATATTCGTTTAGGCCAATGCGATGTTATTGTTACTGGAGGTAGTGAAGCTGCTGTAACTATTGCAGGAATGGGAGGTTTTAATGCGATGCATGCGTTATCTACAAGAAATGAAAGTCCAGAGACTGCATCTAGACCTTTCGATGCAACCCGAGATGGTTTTGTGTTAGGGGAAGGTGCCGGAGCCATAATTCTTGAAGAGTACGAACATGCGAAAGCAAGGGGAGCCAAAATTTATGCAGAAGTCTTAGGAGGAGGAATGTCATCAGATGCACATCATATGACAGCTCCACATCCAGAAGGTATCGGTGTTATGGCTGTAATGAGAAATTGTCTTGAAAATGCGGGATTAAAACCAGAAGATGTAGACCATATAAATACACATGGTACTTCTACTCCTTTAGGTGATGTCGCAGAACTAAAAGCAATTACCGAAGTTTTTGGTGAGCACGCTAAAAACATCAACATCAATTCAACAAAATCAATGACAGGTCACTTGTTAGGTGCTGCTGGTGCTATTGAATCTATAGCTGCAATTTTAGCTATTGAAAACGGTATTGTGCCTCCTACAATTAACCACGAATTTTTTGATGAAACTATTGATTCAGAATTGAATTTAACACTTAACAAATCTCAAAAAAGAGATGTTAAAGTGGCTATGAGTAATACCTTTGGATTTGGCGGTCACAACGCTTGTGTATTATTTAGAAAATTAGATTAAACACGAATGAAAAACATTCGTTACATATTAAATTCCCGTTTTAAAAATAACGGGAATTTTTTTGTTTCAGTCTCTAAAATTTTGGGTTTTAAACCTAAAAATGAGAACTTCTACAAAACTGCCTTTACGCACCGCTCTATGAACATTAGGGACGATAAAGGTAATACCATAAACTACGAACGTTTAGAATTCTTAGGAGACGCCATGTTGGGCTCTGTAATTGCTTCTTACTTATATAAAGAAGCCCCAGCAGGAGACGAAGGCTACCTGACCAAAATGCGTTCAAAAATTGTGAGTCGCGAACATCTAAATGAACTTGGCCGCGATTTAAAACTAATAGACTTGGTAGAAAGTAAAATCCCCAAAGGTCAATTTGGAGATAATATACATGGTAATTTATTTGAAGCTTTAGTTGGTGCTATTTATTTAGATCGTGGGTTTAAATATTGCGAAAAGTTTATTTACAAACGCATTATTTTACCTTTTGTAGATATTGAAAAATTAGAAGGTAAAGTTATAAGTTATAAAAGTTTGCTTATAGAATGGTGCCAAAAAGAGAAAAAAACATTTGATTATGATGTATATGATGATACAGGAAATGACGATGTTAAGCATTTTGCCGTAAAATTATCTATAAATAAAAAAGTGGTTGCAAAAGCAAGAGCAACTTCAAAAAAGAAGGCCGAAGAAAAAGCCTCAAAACGTGCTTTTTTTGTATTTCAGAAAGAGATTACAAAAAATACGTAGTCTGAATATATATCGAAAGATTTTTTTAAAATTCGCATAAACTAAAACGTTTTCGTAAAAATATAACAATAAGATAAGTTAAAAAGGTCATTTTCGAATGCTTTTAAATGTTATCTTTACAGTTAAAGTAACGATTATGGCTATTCATAAACTTAATCTTGAAGACTTTCTTGAGGATGTCGATTATATTTTAATTGCCATACATAGTCGCTTAGAAGATTATAGATTAGCTTACTATTTAAATAAATATTTAAATTTAAGTTTAGTGAGAAGTGCACAAGATGTTGATTACAAATATTTTTCTGCCGCTTACTCTATATTTGAATGGAAAGACAAAGCCAATTTAATTACATATAATTTGGTGTCTAATATTTGTAAACGTGAAGAAGATAGCTTACAAAGCTCGGGATTACTGTTTGCAAATCAAGAAAAAATTATAAAGTCTTACAACTTAATCCCTGAGTTAAAAAATGTAGATTATTTAATGAAGATTACGAAAGAAGACTTACAAATAAGTGAACAATTAATAGTGAATAAAATCCAAGAAATACCTCAGGTTATAACAACTTATACGGTAAATGTGGATCAGATAAAATCTAAAGACAATTTAATTTTTAATTAATGTTGAAAAGAAAGAAGACCAAAATAGTGGCTACATTAGGGCCAGCGACAAGTACGAAAGAAGTTTTAAAAGGCATGTTAGACGAAGGTGCTGATGTGTTTAGAATTAATTTTTCTCATGCAAATTATGACGACGTTGCAGAACGTATTAGAATTATTCGTGAATTAAATGATGAATTCGGTTATAATGCTGCAATACTAGGAGATCTACAAGGTCCTAAACTTCGTGTAGGAGTCATGAAGGAAGAAGTTTTTGTGAATCCTGGAGACGAAATTATCTTTGCAACCGGAGAGCGATTCGAAGGGACTAAAGACCGTGTTTACATGACTTATAAACAATTTCCTCAAGATGCTAAAGCTGGAGAACGTATTCTTCTAGACGATGGTAAATTGATTTTTGAAGTTGTATCAAGTAATAATGTAGATGAGGTTACCGCTAAAGTTATTCAAGGTGGGCCTTTAAAATCTAAAAAAGGGGTAAACCTTCCTAATACTAATATCTCTCAGCCTGCACTTACAGAAAAAGATATTGAAGATGCTATTTTTGCATGTTCTCAACAAGTAGACTGGATTGCGTTATCTTTTGTACGTCATGCAGAAGATTTAATGCAATTACAAGACCTTATAAAAGAGCATAGCGAAAATAAAATTCCTATCATCGCTAAAATTGAAAAACCAGAAGCCGTAGAAAACATAGATAAGATTGTTGCTTACTGTGATGGTTTAATGGTTGCTCGTGGTGATTTAGGAGTAGAAATTCCAGCTCAAGAAGTGCCATTAATTCAAAAGCAGCTAGTACGTTGTGCTAAGAAAGCTAGAATTCCAGTAATTATTGCTACGCAAATGATGGAAACTATGATTGATAGTTTAACACCAACACGTGCAGAAGTTAATGATGTAGCGAATTCTGTTATGGATGGTGCAGATGCTGTAATGTTATCTGGTGAAACTTCTGTAGGGAAATATCCAGTACAGGTTATTAAACAAATGTCTAATATCATTAAAAGTGTTGAAGATTCGCCACTTATTAAAGTGCCACAATCTCCACCACATATTCGTACTAAACGTTATATCACCAAATCTATTTGTTTTCATGCTGCTAACATGGCAAACGAAATTAATGCACAAGCCATTTCTACGCTTACAAATAGTGGGTATACAGCGTTTCAAATTTCGGCTTGGAGGCCTTCTGCTCACATTTTAGTATTTACATCTAACAGACGTATTTTAACGCAATTAAACCTATTATGGGGTGTTAAAGCTTTTTATTACGATAGATTTGTAAGTACTGATGAAACGATTGAAGATGTAAATAAACTCGCTTGTGATAAAGGGTATCTTCAAGAAGGAGATATGTTAATTAGTTTAGCTGCAATGCCAATACATGAAAAAGGTATGGTAAATACTTTACGTGTTACCGAGATTACAAAATCTAGTATGTAAGGTATTTTAAAATACATATATAAATAATTAAATAAAGGTGTCTAATTTTAGAACTAGACACCTTTATTATTGGTACTATATTACGCTCTAAGTTAAAGTGAGGTAAATAAGTTTAATAAAAAAAAAGACTGTCTATTTAGACAGTCTTTTTGCTTTTTCGGGGTATTCTAGAATACTCCAATAAAGTGGCTTCCTTCTACATTGACTAATTCAGCACCTTTAGTTACTTCTCCAGTTTCGGTGTCTACAACATAAATGTTTCCGTTTTCACCAACAGGAGCTTGTGTTAAGTATATTTCTGTTCCATCTACAACAAATCCTTGATATTGAAATAAGTAGAAATCAGGATCGTAAGGGATTTCATCAATTTTAGTTGCAGTTTTAGTATTTAAATCTGCTAGAGCAAAAAATCCTTGAGCACCTGCTACGCCTTCAGCAGAACCATCATGACGGTAAGCAATAACTGCTTTACCATTAGAAGCTGGTCTCCAAGCAAGGATATAAGCTCCTTCTACACCAAGTGCATCATCTAAATTAAATACGTAAGAATCGTCGTATTCATTATCTGCATCAATTTTTAAGATATGAGACCCTTCTGGATCACTTTGGTTCGCTTGGTATACACTTCCGTTGTATTCAAAAGCATTAATACTTCGGTAACCATTAGTGTTTCCGTGTCCTACAGAAGATGAAATTACAGATGGGTTTAATAATGAAGGATAGTCTAATACAATTGTTTTAGAACCTAAAATTTCATAATCACTATCGCTTTCGGTCGTTGCAGGATCTACTTTGCTTAAACGTGCACCTATGTATAATTTATCGCCAGCTTCATTTAATGTAGGCATATCTATTCTAGAAATATAATATCCAGCAGCTTCTTCCTCTTCTGTTAAAGGCACACTGTGCTCTTGAAAATCGTTAATTAAAGAGTTTTGTAGATCTAAAGTCACAATACCCATTGTAGCCTCTGTACGAGTATAATCTCCGTTTTCATCAAATTCATTTTCTGTAGAAACATACACAGCTGCTCCAGTTTGGTCACCATCAAATAATTTAATCCATCTTGGTGCTGTTCCAACGTAAGGTGCAATACTAATTTCAGAACCCGTTTGTGTAAATGTTTGTCCACCTTCTACAGTGTATTTTGTGTAATTTCCCCCTGTGTCTCCAGCATAACTAATATTAAACATAGTATTACCATCTTCAGATGATTGTAATCTAGCCGTTCTGTTAGATGGAACAATAAAACCATAATCAAAAGGTTCTATAGATACTGTTGGGTCTTTAGCATCTTCACTACTAACAGAGTAAATTAATGTACCTCCGTTACCATCTCCTGGATCTTCTCCCATTCTTGCAGCAGCTACAGTTATCCATCGTGATTCTGTAGTTGGATCCGGATCTGGATCGATAGTGTTATTAGAATCATCACTACTACATGATGCAAATAAACCCATGGTTAATGCTATGGCACTAAGAACTTTGTAATTTAAAAAATTGCGTTTCATATTAAATAATTGTTTGTTGTTTTTATTAAAATTTATTGAGTGTGTAATTTAATTTTAGGTAAAATGCTCTTCCTGGTTTTTGTACAGATAAATTATCGTAAACGGCTTCATCAAATATATTTTTGATATCAAAACTCAATACTAAATTCTTATTTGGGAATGCATAACTTGCTCCAAAATCCTGAGATAATTGTTGTGGTACTAGAAAGAATTCATCTCCAACAGTATTAGAGCCTTGAGCTGTTAGGTACGAAAACTCATCTGTAAAATACATGGTATAGAACAGATTTAATTGCGATCCTTTTTGAATAAGATCTTTAAATGCATAACGTAAGCTAGCATTCATTGTAAAAAAAGGTGTATTGGGTATGTCTACTTCTGTACCTTGGGCCGTCTCAGTAGTTAAATCAAAATGAGATATATTAAAGTTGAAACCAAGATTATTTTTATACGTATAATTTAGTTGAGCATCAAATCCTTCTGATTTTGCATTCCCCTGATTTACATAGACTATTGTTTCGTCGTCTATATTTAGAGAGGTTTCTATTGGTAAACCTATTCTGTCTGTTATATCTCTTATAAAAAAGTTTGTAGAGATGGAGAAATCATGATTATTAAGTTTAAAGGTTCCAAATCTGAATCCAAAATTTAAATTTTTACTCGTTTCTGGTCTTATACTAGGGTTTGCAACAACATTATCTCCATCGTTACCAAAGACTTCTGTTTCATCTGGTAAACGGATTGCTTTTTCTGCAGATGTTAATAAAGACACATTTGAAAAAATATCGTAAGATAAAGCAAAACCATAACCGTTATCTTTATTATTACTTTCAATAATTTCATCTACAATTTGGTCGTTACCATCTTCATCTTCTTCAATAGCAGGATCTATATTAACTGTTTTTTGACGATAGTGTTTACCAAAAATATTAGCTTTTAATTTGTTGTCGAAAGCACTAAACTCGTAAGTAAGCGAGAATATATTTTTGTCTAAATCTCGTTGTCCCATAAACGTGTTTTCTAGAACAGATTTCATTACATCACTATCTTCTCTATCTACACGGCTAAACACATGGTTAAGCAATATTTTATGTTGGTTATTAAAGGCATAAGATACTCCAGATCGTACCGAAGCTACATATCTTTTTATAGTCGCTAAAGTTGGTCCGCCTTCTTGTTGAGAGCCCCAAGTGTATTCATATTCGTCTCCTTTAAAATCTATAGCTCGCTCACCATTCCAACTGTAAGCAGCGGCAACAGTATCGTTTACAACTCTATTTCTAGAACCGTATAAACCATGGATATTTACGTCTAAACCTTCAGTAAAAATATCTTTCTTTTGGTAGGTTACACTTCCCAATAATGCATCAGATTCTAAAAATCGGCCTTTATATGGTGTAATTGTCATAAAAGCACCATGTTGCACTTCTTTATAGTCGTCGGATCCTGTAATTCCTACAAAAAACTGATCGGCCCATTTAACATCTGTAAAACCAATTTCGGCCATTCCACCAATAGATTCATAAGCATCATTAAAACGTCTGGCTGTAATTGGTGTTTGCACACCACCTAAACCAGTTACAACAACACTTCTACCCGAAACTTTATAATCGTTATCAGAATAGTTGTAAAATCCAGAGGCTTTAACAGTAAATCCAGATGTTTCAAAACGATACAATCCATTAAGACTTGTTTGTAATGTATTAAACGACCCGTAAGAAACAGATGCATTTAAATTGTTTTTTGCACCTTCATTAAGTATAATATTAATCGCACCACCTAAAGCATCGTCTGCTAAATAGCCAGGAACAACCCCTTTGTAAACATCTATACGTTTAATCATAGATGGCGGTATACTGTTTAAGCTGAAAGATGATCCGTAAATAGAGATGGGGATGCCGTCAATAAAGATACGAACAGCACTACCAGACAAACCATTTAGGCTGTATTGCACGTCTGATCCTAAACCTCCACTTTGTCTGATGTTTACCCCAACGCTTGTTCTTAATAATTCGTTTGTTTGTATGTTTCTAAGGCCTGCTTCTTCTGTTTCTATAACATTTACAGAGAACCCTTTATCTTCAATTTTTTGTTTTGTAGTCTGAGATTTTACTAGTACTTCATCAAGATCATGATATTCTGCAAACTTTAAAATTGTTTTATGATTTTCTTCAGCAGAGGTGTGTGATACAGAAATGGTTTTAGAGTTTGCATTTAACGAATGAATTTGTATAGCATATGTTCCAAAAGGCACATTTTTAAACTTATAATTACCATTAAAATCTGTAGCTGTTTCTTTTGTGATGTTATTACCTGTTAATATTATATGAGCACCAAGTACAGGTTCATTAGTATCGAAAACAACATTACCTTTTAAAATTCCCTGTTGTGCATTAGCAACAATGCTAATTAAAAAAAGAAATAGAGTTAAGTGGTTTTTCATTAATGGTTTTTCTTAAAATTTTTAACAAAACTAATCTTATTTAGACTAAGTACAAATAAAAATAGTCGTTTTGAGAATAATTTTAAAACTCTGCTAATTTGATGGTTTTTATTTAATAAGAATAATTCTAAATTAAGAAAATGATAAATAAAAATTTACAAAACTGCTAATTCTGAATTATTTATAAGTGTTTTAGTATTATAAATTAGAATTTGAATAAAATTGAAATAAATTTAGAATTGAAGTTTTAATTGCACACTTACACTTTTTGAATCTGTATTTTTATGTTGCTTATCTGTATTAAGGTTAGAAATAGATATACCTAAGAGTCTAACCGAATTTGTTAATTTTTCCTGAATTAATAAAGATTTTACAGTATCCATTATTAAAGCCGCATCGCTAATAAAGTAATGAAGTGTTTTACTACGGGTTTGTAATGTAAAATCACTGTACTTAATTTTTAGAGTAATGGTTTTTCCTGCAACTTTACTTTTCTTTAAACGTCTAGAGACTTCTTCGGCAATGTGTTCTAGTTTTTCTAGCATAAATATTTCGCTAGATAAATTTTCACTAAATGTACGTTCTGCAGCCAGCGATTTTCTAATGCGGTTTGGTTTTACTTCGCTATTATGTATTCCGCGTACAACGTAATAATAATAACGCCCAGACTTACCAAAATGCGTGTCTAGATATTCAATGGTTTTAGCTTTTAAGTCTTTACCTGTATAAATTCCTAATTGGTACATTTTTTCGGCTGTTACTTTGCCAACACCATAATATTTACGAATGTCTAAGTCTTCTAAAAAGGTTAAGACATCTTCAGGGTTCACTGTTTTTTGTCCGTTTGGCTTATTGTAATCACTAGCAATCTTTGCAATAAATTTATTTATAGAGATTCCAGCAGAAGCTGTTAGTCCAACTTCTTTAAAAATTCGAGCTCTAATCTCTTCGGCAATAAGAGATGCGCTTGGATTCCCTTTTTTATTTACAGTGACATCTAAATAAGCTTCGTCTAAAGAAAGGGGTTCTACCAAATCTGTATATTCAAAAAAAATTGTTCTTATTTGTTTAGAAATTTCACGATAGCGATCAAAACGGGGTTTAACAAAAATTAAATCTGGGCAATTACGTTTAGCTTGTATGCCACTCATAGCGCTTTTTACGCCAAACTTTCGGGCTTCGTAACTTGCTGCACTTACAACACCTCGTTTTTCGCTACCGCCTACAGCAATGGCTTTCCCTTTTAGTTCAGGAGTATCCAATTGTTCTACAGACGCATAAAACGCATCCATATCTACATGAATTATTTTTCGTAAAGGAAAGTCAAATGTCATAAATTAGTGTAACAATACTATGGTTAATTGCAATCTGTTTTGTATACTATTACACAAATTTATAATAACTTTATTAAAGCAAATATAAACTTATGGGTAAAACAGCTATTGTATTAGGAGCAACAGGTTTAACTGGAAATAACTTATTGAATGCACTATTAAATGATAGCAGTTATAATAGGATTGTATTATTTAGTAGATCTACATGCGGAATTAAAAATGCAAAGATTACAGAATATTTAATAGATGTATTTGAGTTAGATAATTATAAAACTTTATTTCGGGCAGATGTAGTATTCTGTTGTATAGGAACTACCAAAACTAAAACTCCAGATAAAACCATATATCATAAAATAGATTATGGTGTTCCTGTGGTGGCAGCTAATTTGTGTGTTAAAAATAATATAACTCGTTTTATATGTATCTCTGCTTTAGGAGCAGATTCTAAAAGTAAAATTTTTTATAACAGAACTAAAGGCGAAATGGAGGCTGTTGTATTATCTTTAAACCTTAAACACACGTATTTGCTTCAGCCTTCTTTAATAACAGGTCCTAGAAATGAGTTTAGGTTGGGTGAAACAATAGGTAAAGTGTTAATAAATATAGTGTCGCCATTGTTTATAGGAAAATTAGAAAAATATAAACCCATACAAACCAAAACAATTGTATCTGCTATGCTGTGGTTAGCAGACCACTCGTATAAATTACAATGTATTCCGTCTGAGAAGATAAAAGAAATTGCAAAAGAATATGATAGAAATAGAGCGTAAATTTTTAGTAACATCTAATGCCTTTAAGGCAGAGGCTTTTAAGCAAACTAAAATTGTTCAAGGATTTTTAAATACAGATAAAGCGCGTACGGTACGCGTAAGACTAAAAGGAGAGGAAGGTTTTATTACTGTAAAAGGGCAATCTACCAAAAATGGTCTGGAACGATTTGAGTGGGAGAAACCTATAGAAAAGACAGATGCAGAAGCGCTTTTAAAATTATGTGAAGCTGGAGTGATTGATAAAATTCGTTATGAAATTAAAATGAATCAACATACTTTTGAAGTTGATGAATTTTTTGGAGCTAATGCCGGACTCATCATTGCAGAAGTAGAATTAAGCTATCCTACAGAAGTAATTTCTAAACCACTTTGGTTGGGAAAAGAAGTAACTGGAGAGGTTAAATATTATAACTCTCAGCTTAGCAAAAAACCTTATAAAACATGGGGAATATGAAATATTTAATATGTATAATGCTTACATTAATATGTTTTAGTTGTAATAAAACTGAAAAAACAGCACCGTCAACATCAAAGGTATTGGATAGTTTAAATACATTGACAGCTTTAGATTCTGTGAAAGTAAAACCTGAAACGGAACAAGTAGTTAAAAGTTATAAAGACATAAAAGCAGATTTAGAAGCAAAAGGTTTTGAAACTTTTGATTATATAGATCAGGATACAAACGATACTATTTTAATGCAACAATATTTTATAGCTTTTTTAAAAGGGGGAACCGTTAGAACTCAAAATGAAGAAGAAGCAAAAGATTTGCAAGACCAACATATAGCTCATTTAAATAAAATGTACAAATTGGGTTATGCAGATATATCTGGACCTTTTGGAGATAATGGCAATCTACGTGGTATTACTATTTATAATGTACCTACCCAAAAGATGGCAGATAGTTTAGCTCATGCAGATCCAATGGTAAAAGCTGGTCAATTAGAGGTCGAAGTTAAGCCATGGTGGGCTGCTAAAGGATTTATGTTGCGTTAAACCTATATAAATTACTTTATTAAGAATTTAGATTATTAAATGCTATTTATATTTATTTATAAAGCACTTTCAAGACACTGAAAGTGCTTTTTTGTTTTGGTAAAAGTGCTGTATTTTATTTTGTTGAAAATAAATCAAAATTTTAATACCTTAATATTCAATAATTTAAAACCAAAACCAATGAGTAGAAAAGCAGTTTACCTATTAGGTGTATAGTTAACCATTATTTTAGGTACAATTTTGTATTGTAAACGTTGTACATCATGTTGTAAGGAGGAAACAATTGTATCAGAGTCGGGGGTTAACATTTCTAAATCGGCCACGGAGTATTCGTTTTTAATACAAGATTTTAGCGGTAGTTTTAGTCTAAATGTTACAGACAACTTTAACTTTAATACGTCGGGTATTGTTATTGTTAAGCCAATTTCAAAAACGGTAGAACAAGGTGTCGAACGTTTAAAAAATTATTTAAGTAATAACCCCTTAAAAACAATTAGTATTACAGGATTGTATGTAAAAGACGAACAAAATACTTCTGCATTTCCAAATTTAGGCATAGCTAGAGCAAATGCAATTAAAAGTTATTTTGTAACAAAAGGCATTTTTTTCTCAGCAAATAGATGTGTTTGGGGCGTTATATAATAATATGATCCCAGATAGCACAGGGATATATCGCGGTCCAGAACAAGCTAAATTAGTATACCAAGGTGAGTGGAAAAAACTACAAGAGTGGCAGGGTAAATTAAAAGGAGGAAAATAAAAAAAGTTGAAAAATTAAAAAACCGACTAATAGGTTAGTCGGTTTTTAAGTCTCAAAAAATAACATTTTTTCAATGCCAAATGTATTGGGAGAAAAAAGTTAGATTTTGGTATTGACTAATAGCGGGTCAAAGATATTATCTTATTAGTATTGTTTGTGTTGAATTATATAATTGGTTTAAAAAAACACATACTTGGTAGTTTTTGCTGTATGTTTAAAATTTAGTTATATTTTACTTTACGCAAGATTCGTAAGGTTTCTTTGTAAATAATATACACTTCTAAGCTATAGGCTTTTAAATAGGGTTTAGCTATATTAAGTTTATTGATGGCTTCTGGGAAATTGTTTAAATAACATATTAAATAGGTAGCCGGTAAGTTTTTAATGTCTTTTTGTTCAGAAGATGTAAGGGCTAAGCCTTTTTTTAACTTATCTATAATTGCATTATTGGTATTGTAAATGTGGTGCAGAATTTTCTTGTCGTATTGTGGAGGTTCAAATAGTAATTTAGTGTTTATATGATAACTGGCATTATCTTTAAAACGAATAGTTGTTTTTTCTAAGGGGTAATAATTGTAAGAATCTTGTAGTCCTAAATGTACGTATTCAATGATATTAAAAGTGTCTTCTGTAATGGTGATGGATACTTCGTCTAAAGCCGAATAGAATAAACGAACTTGCTCATTTATTAACTCAATATCTACTCTAGAATAATAGGTGTTGTTTTTAACCACTTTTTTTTGTCCTGCCCAACAGACTACAAAATATTCTTTAAACACTCGATATTCTGGATGGTAGTTTTTTCTAGAATTAAAAAAATCGAACACTCCATTTAATGTATATTCAATGTTATTTTGTGCGTGATTTTCAATAGATTCAACAATTTTAGAATTCACATCCTCTATGTTAATATCGTAAGCTTTAGGCATGCTTATACTGCCATCTCTAAAAAAAACTGCGCCACCATAATATTTCCAAATGTTTTTTCTTAATGAAGTAATTTTATTATTTGCACGTATGGTTACTAACCCAACAACTTTATGATTGGGTAAACTAGGAAAAGGAATGTTTTCGTATTGTACAATTGGAGGATAGGTAAGATAAGCATTAATTAAATTTTGAATCTTACTGTCGTCAAAAAAATCTACTCCAATAATTTCATTGTCATCGTCTTCAACACCAATTACAATGTAAGAATTGTTATTAGGGTTGCTATTAGATAACGCACAGACATGTTTAAGAAATTTGGCTTTACCTTCTTTTTCGCTTATGTTTATCTTGCGCTTTTTATCATAAAAGCTATTTTCATCATTATGTGCTAATAGGTTTTTAATAAGAAGTCGCTTATTGATCATGTTAGTCTTTTTTTACGGTAGTAGAATTGGCTTGTGCAGTTGGAAATACTAGTAAATCTGCAATATTAACATGGTGTGGTCTGCTTATTACAAAATAAATAATCTCAGCAACATCTTGTGGTTGCAAAGCTTTAAACCCTTTGTAAACAAGATCTGCTTTTGGGTCGCCTTTAAAACGCACTTTTGAGAATTCGGTTTCAACCAATCCCGGGTTAACTGCACCAACTTTTATTCCGTAAGGATTCATATCTATGCGCATGCCTTCTGTAATGGCTAGCACAGCATGTTTAGTGGCGCAATATACATTACCTTTTGGGTATACTTCTTTTCCAGCTGAAGAACCAATATTAATAATGTGTCCAGATTTGTTGGCAACCATTTTTGGCATAATTGCTTTACTTACATATAGTACACCTTTTACATTAATGTCCATCATAGCATCCCAATCTTCAAGATCACCGTCTTGTATAGTGTCTAAACCATGAGCATTTCCTGCGTTATTTATTAAGATATTAATGTTGCTAAAAGCTTCTGGAAGTGAATCTATAGCATGTAGTACGGATTTCTTATCTCTGACATCAAAATTTAAGGTATATATGTCTGTTAGGTTTTCAAGCTCTTTTTGTATGGCGTCTAAACGGTCTTGTCTGCGACCACAAAGAATTAATTTAATATTGTGTTTTGCAAATTCATATGCTGTAGCTTTTCCTATGCCGCTTGTGGCACCAGTAATTAGTGCTATTTTGGAGTTCATATTGTGTTTATTTAATAAATTCTTTTATAAAAATACTTAATAGACTTTAAAATATACCAGAGTGTACGTTAATAATTAACAAATTCTAGAAGTATTTAGATTGTAAATTTTATTTTTATCATCGAAAATCTTAATTAAGGCATAATCTTTAATTTTTAACCAATTATTAACAGCTAAACACGGAAAATTTTAACAATTTGCAAGGCATTAAAAATGCTTACTAAATTCGAGTTTTTAAAAAATAGAATATGGAGGATACCAGTACTGTTGATATTAAATCAATCAACGAAAAGATAGAAAGAGAAAGTGCTTTTGTCGATTTACTTACATTAGAAATGAACAAAGTAATCGTAGGGCAAAAACACATGGTGGAACGTTTACTTATTGGATTGTTAGGTCGAGGACATATCCTTTTAGAAGGGGTGCCTGGATTGGCAAAAACACTTGCCATTAATACATTGTCTAAAGCTATAAATGGTAGTTTTAGTCGTGTGCAATTTACACCAGATTTATTACCTGCAGATGTAGTAGGAACTCTAATTTATAACATTAAAGAGAATGACTTTTCTATTAAAAAAGGACCAATTTTCGCAAATTTTGTATTAGCAGATGAGATTAACAGAGCACCTGCAAAAGTACAATCGGCTTTATTAGAAGCAATGCAAGAAAAGCAGGTAACTATTGGAGATGAAACGTTTATATTAGATAAACCATTCTTAGTAATGGCAACTCAAAACCCAGTAGAGCAAGAAGGAACTTATCCGTTACCAGAAGCACAAGTAGACCGTTTTATGTTAAAAACGGTTATTGATTACCCTAAATTAGACGAAGAACAACTTATTGTTCGTGCTAATTTAAGAGGTACTTATGAGAAAGTAAATCCAGTGGTTTCTGTATCACAAATTTTAAAAGCTCAAGAAGCTGTAAGAGAGGTATACATGGACGAAAAAATTGAGAAATATATTCTAGATATTATTTTCGCAACACGTTACCCGGAAAAATATAGATTAGCAGATTTAAAACCTTTAATTTCTTTTGGAGCGTCACCTCGTGGTAGTATTAACTTAGCAACAGCTGCTAAATGTTACGCTTTTATAAAACGTCGTGGTTATGTTATTCCAGAAGATGTACGTGCTGTTGTATACGATGTTTTACGTCATAGAATAGGAATTACTTATGAAGCAGAAGCAGAAAATATAACTTCAGAAGATATTATTAGTAAGATTGTTAATGAAATTGAAGTGCCATAGTAGTTTAATTTAAGACTAAAGAAATACGGTTTATGGTACCTATCATAAATCAAAAATTCACTATCGTAAATTGAAGCATGGACACTAAAGAATTACTAAAAAAAGTACGAAAAATTGAGATTAAGACACGCCGTTTGTCTAATCATATTTTTGGAGGAGAATATCATTCTACCTTTAAAGGTCGTGGTATGACATTTAGTGAGGTGCGTCAGTATCAAATCGGTGATGATGTTCGTAATATAGATTGGAATGTCACTGCCCGATATAATGAGCCTTATATTAAAGTTTTTGAAGAGGAGAGAGAATTAACCATGATGCTTATGGTTGATGTATCTGGATCTGAATTATTTGGTACAGAGCAACAATTTAAAAACGAGATTGTTACCGAAATAGCTGCTACTCTGGCCTTTTCGGCAACACAAAATAACGATAAAATAGGTCTGGTCTTATTCTCTGATACTGTAGAACTTTACATTCCACCAAAAAAAGGACGCTCACATGTATTAAGAATTATTCGTGAACTTATAGAGTTTAAACCTAAAAGCAAAGAGACTAATATCGTTGAAGCGTTTAAGTTTTTGTCTAGCGTAATGAAAAAACGAGCCATCGTTTTTGTGTTGTCAGATTTTATTGCAGACGAATATAAACAGACGTTAAAAATAGCTTCAGGTCGCCACGATGTGACCGGAATTAGAGTGTATGATAAACATGAAGAAAGTATCCCTAATTTAGGTGTGGTACAAATGCAAGACGAGGAAACAGGAGAGCTAATACTCGTGAACACGTCGTCTAAAACGGTAAGAACAAATTACAGTAAATATTATCAAGAAAAAGTAAATTATTATAAAGATAGCTTCGCAAAATCTGGAGCAGGAACTATAGATTGTCGTGTAGACGAAAGCTATGTAAAAAAATTACTAGGCTATTTTAAACGCAGATGATAATCTTGTATAATTATGAAAATATTTAAATTCCCAATATTGAATCAATTTAAGAAAAGCCTGTGTTTACTCTTTGTATTCGGTCTATTTTCTGGTGTTATCTATGCACAAAATGTAACCTCTGGAATAGATTCTACCTCAGTAAAAATAGGAGCACAAATTACTTATAAAATTGAAGTAGAAACAGACACTACAAATTTAGTGGTCTTTCCTGAAGGGCAAACTTTTACGCCCTTAGAAATGATACACTCATATCCTGTAGATACTACTAAATTAAGCGATAAGTATAACTTAATAAAAAAATACGGACTTACACAGTTCGATTCTGGACACTATACTATACCGGTACAAAAAATAGTAATTGCCGATAAAACTTTTCAAACAGACTCGTTACAGGTTGAAATTAGAGATATTGTTGTAGATTCTACAAAACAAGGTCTTTACGATATTAAGCCTCTTATAGAGGTTGAAAAAATGAATAATAACTGGTGGAAATTACCACTCTACATTCTTTTAGGTTTAATTATAATTGGTGCACTTCTATATTGGTTTATTTGGAGAAAAAAGCCCTTAACAGAAGAAGAAGAAATTGCATTATTGCCGCCGTATGAGCGAGCTAAATTAGCACTTAAAAAACTAGATGAAAGTCAGTTGTTAGTTCAGGAAGAAATTAAAGAATACTACTCAGAGTTAACTTTAGTGCTTCGTAAGTATTTAGACGAAAAAGTTTACGATAGAGCTTTAGAAAGTACTACAGACGAGCTAGTAAACAGATTGCATTTATTAAAAGAAGGCAATCAGATTGATTTTAGTAAAGACACAATTAAAAATATTGAAAGCATTTTAAAACGTGCCGATTTGGTAAAATTCGCTAAATCTGCGCCAGATATTGCACTGGCCGAAATAGATAAGCAAACCATTGCTTCTGAAATTGATCACGTAAAAGAAGTGCTTCCAGAACCAGACGAAGAAGAAAAACTTTTAAATCAGCAATATAAAGAAGCGCAAGAACGTAAAAAGAAGCGCAGAAAAATCATGATTTCTGTTGCGGCAGGACTTGGAGTAATTGCATTGGTTTTTGCAGGTTTTGTTTTTAAATACGGATTTAATTATACTAAAGATACACTGTTAGGCGTAGAGACTAAACAGTTGTTAGAAGGAAAATGGGTGCGTAGTGCATATGGTTATCCGCCAATAACAATATCAACTCCAGAAGTATTAGCGCGTTTAGAAACACCAGTTCCAGACGAATTAAAAGATAAAATTCATAGCACAAAATTTGGTTTTGGAACCCTTCAAGATAATTTCAGTGTAACTGTATCGACTTTAAAAACAGTAGCTCAAAATCCACAAGCTCCTCAAAGTGCAGGACAGCAGCCACAGGAGAATCAGGGTATTGAGTTAACTGAAGCAGCAGAACGCGCTATAAAACAATTTGAACTTAACAAGGTAACAGATATTACGGTAAAACAAGAAGAGTTTACAACACCTAATGGAGCTCATGGTTTAAAAACCTTTGGTAACGGACATATTCCTGTAGGTAATTCAGATAATTACGTGTCTGGACATTATATTATGCTTCATTTTACCAAACAAAACGTATTACAAGAAATTATAATTACATGGAAAAACGACGATGTATATGCTCAAGAAATGGCTGATCGTATTGTAAATTCCGTAGAACTAAATAAAGCAGAATAATGTTTGAAGGTATAGAATTTTTAAACAAGGAGGTATTCTGGTTGCTATTATTACTGCCATTAGCAATTGTGTGGTATGTTTTTAAACAAAACAAGCAGAATGCCGAGTTAAAAATGTCTAGCATTAAGGGGTTTAAGGTTACTAATTCATGGTTACCAAAATTAAAACACTTATTGTTTGCATTACGCTTATTGGCTTTAGCATTATTAATTACAGCTTTGGCTAGACCACGTACTGTAGATGTCTCGTCTAGAACTAATACAACTAAAGGTATAGATATTGTAATGGCTATAGATGTCTCGGCAAGTATGTTGGCAAAAGATTTAAAGCCTAACCGTTTAGAGGCTTTAAAAGATGTAGCATCTGAGTTTATTAAAGAACGTCCGAGTGATAGAATAGGTTTAGTAGAATATGCTGGAGAAAGTTACACAAGAACTCCAATTACAAGTGATAAAGGTATTGTAATTAGATCTTTAGACGATATTAAATATAATAATATTATTGAAGGAGGTACCGCAATTGGTATGGGATTAGCAACTGCCGTTAACCGTTTAAAAGATAGTAAAGCCAAAAGTAAAGTTATTATTTTACTTACAGATGGTGTTAACAACTCCGGTTTTATTGATCCTAAAATTGCAAGTGAAATGGCAGTAGAATTTGGTATTAAAACGTATACCATTGGTTTAGGGTCTAACGGTATGGCATTATCTCCAATAGGTATTTTACCTAACGGAAGTTTTCAATATGGGCGTGTACAAGTAGAGATAGACGAAGCCTTATTAGAAGATATTGCTAATGTTACAGGAGGTAAATATTTTAGAGCTACAGATAATAAAAAGCTAGAAGAAATTTACGAAGAAATTAATAAGCTAGAAAAAACAGATATCGAAGAGTTTAAGTATTACAATTATCAAGAAAAATTTCGTCCGTTAGTTTTATTGGCAGGACTATTATTATTACTTGAAATTTTACTTAGATCTACACTATTTAAAAGTTTTATATAATAGATGTTTCAATTAGAAGAAAAAATATGGTTTTGGGCATTAGGTGTCATTCCGGTGATTATAATCATCTATTTGGTGCTGCAATTATGGAAACGCCATACTCAAAAAAAATTCGCAGATAAAGCACTTTTAAAGCGGTTAAGTCCAAACAGATCGGTATTTAAATCAGTTTTAAAATTAGTAGTAATGTGTTTAGCATTTGCTGCTTTAGCCATAGCATTGGTAAACCCTAAAGTAGGAACAAAATTAGAAACGGTTAAGCGTGAAGGCGTAGATATAGTGTTTGCTGTAGATGTTTCTAAAAGTATGTTGGCCGAAGATATTGCGCCTAATCGATTAGAAAAAGCAAAACAATTAGTTACACAAATTATAAATAATTTAGCAAGTGATCGTGTGGGTATAATTGCTTATGCAGGGAAAGCTTTTCCGCAATTGCCTATTACGACAGATTATGCTTCTGCAAAAATGTTTCTTCAGAATATGAATACAGACATGATGTCTTCTCAAGGAACTGCTATAAATGAAGCTATTAATTTGGCTAAAACGTATTATGATGATGCCGAGCAAACCAATCGTGTACTTATTATAATTTCAGACGGAGAAGACCATAGTGAAGTCGCTGCTCAAGTTGCCGAAGAAGCTGCAGATGAAGGCATCAGAATTTTTACTATTGGAGTTGGAGACGTAAAAGGTGGACCCATTCCTGAAAAACGAAATGGTATTGTTATGAATTATAAAAAAGATAGCAATGGAGAAACCGTAATTACAAAACTTAACGAAGAAACACTTCAAAATATTGCAAATGAAGCCAATGGTGTATACATAAATGGTAGACAAACTAGCGAAGTTGTAGATCAAATTCGAGATATTCTTAACGGTATGGATAAAACAGAATTTGAAGCCAAACAATTTGCTGATTATAAAGATCAATTTCAATGGTTTGTAGCTTTAGCAATTTTCCTTTTATTTATAGATATTTTCTTACTAGAACGTAAAACTGGCTGGTTAAAGAAGTTAAACTTATTTAACGAAAACTTATGATAGTAAAAACTAAAAAATTAGTATTATTAGAAGATTTTGGAATGTATGCTATGAAAAGTATTGTGTTAATATGTATTGCCTTAAGTACAATTTTATCTGCGGCACAAGAAGATAACGAAGCACTTCTTGAGGCTAAAAGACAGGCTAATAATTTTGTTTTTGAAGGGAATGAGAAAATCCAAGGCGAAGATTATGTAGCAGCAGAAATGGAATACAGAAAAGCAATTTCTGAAGAACAATCTAACGTTTCTGGTATTTATAATTTAGGTACTGCATATTATAAAAAAGGAAACTTTGAAGAATCGCTTTACAGATTACAAGAAGCAGCTAATAAAGCAACCGATCGTGCAGAAAAGCATAAAGCATTTCACAATATCGGAAATATTTTAATGCAAAATAAAAAGTGTAAAGAAGCGGTTGAAGCCTATAAAAATGCATTGAGAAACGATCCGTCAGACGAAGAAACACGTTATAATTTTGGTTTAGCTAAAGAATGTGCTAAAGAGCAAGAAGAGCAAAATCAAAATAACGATGATAATCAAGACGATAATCAAGACCAGAATCAAGATAATCAAGATCAAAACCAGGATCAGAATCAAGACAATAAAGACCAAGACAACGAAGATAAACAGGACGAGGGCGAAGATAAAGATCAGGATAAACAGGATGAAGGCGACCAAGATAAAGATCAAGGCGATCAGGACGAGAATGAAGATGGAAAGCCTAAAGACGATAAACAAGATCCCGGAGAAGGAGATCAGGATAAAAAAGAACAGCCTCAGCAGCCAAAACCACAGCAAGGACAAATGTCTCCCCAACAAATTAAAAACTTGTTAGAGGCCATGAATAATCAGGAACAGAAAGTTCAAGAAAAAATCAATGCTGAGAAACAAAAAGGTGAACGCGTTAAAACCGATAAAGATTGGTAGTTTGTTTTTTTAGAATGAATTTAAAATGAAAAGGATAAAACACATAGTTACAGTTTTAGTTTTGTTGGTTTCAAGCATAACTTTTGCACAAGTTAAGTTTGAAGCGAAAGTGAGTAAAACAAAACTAGGTATAAATGAAAGACTGCGAGTAGATTTTGAAATGAATCAAGATGGCGATAATTTTAATCCGCCAAGCTTCTCAAATTTCACTGTTGTAGGCGGACCAAATCAATCGGTAAGTAAATCGTGGGTTAATGGCGTGTCTCAATTTAAAAAAACATATTCTTATTTTTTAGCACCAAAAAGTCAAGGAAATTTTACATTAAGTCAAGCCACTATTGAGATTGATGGTGAACTGTATAAAACTTCACCAATTAAAATTAGTGTAACTTCTGCCGTAAGTAAACCTAAAGATGGCAATAATGCAGATTATGTAGCCTCAGAAAATATACATTTGGTTGCCGAAGTTTCTAAAGCAAACCCCTATTTAAATGAAGCCATTACTGTTATTTATAAACTATATGTGTCTACAGAAACAGGAGTAAGTAATTGGCGAGAAATAAATAGTCCAAAATACAGCGATTTTTGGAGTCAGAATATTGATATTAAAGGGTTAAAAATTCAAAATGGAACTTATAAAGGCGAGCCGTATAGATATGTAATTTTAAGAAAAACAGTGTTATATCCTCAAAAAACAGGGAAACTAGAAATAGAACCACTAAGTTTAGACTTAACGGTAGATGTGCCTACTAACAGACGCGATATTTTTGGAGGTAGATTAATGACTCAAGTTCATAAAACAGTATCTGCAGGAGAGCGTACCATTACTGTAAAACCGCTTCCAGAAAAAGGACGTCCAGACGATTTCACTGGGGCTGTTGGAGATTTCAATTTTAAGGTAACATCATCAAAAACAGAATTAAAAGCCTCAGAATCTTTAAATTTAGAAGTGAAGGTTACAGGTAATGGAAATTTAAAATTATTTGAGTTACCTAAAGTGGTCTTACCAAGCTCTCTAGAGGTTTACGAACCAGAACATAATGAGAATGTAAAAACAAATTTAAATGGTATGCAAGGTGAGATTTCAGATAATTATACTGTAGTTCCACAGTATAAGGGTAAATATCCAATTCCTAGTATATCCTTTACTTATTTTGATGTTAAGACAGAAACGTATAAGCGTATTAGTTCAGACGAGATTGTAGTAGACGTTACGCAAGGTCCTAATAATATTGCAACAACACCTCCAAATGCAACTTCAGGACCTAATAAACAACCTGTGGTTTTAAATAAAGATCATTTTGCTTTTATTAAAACCAATACAAATTTAGAGCCTATAGTGGCATCTCACTTCTTTAAAACGAAGTTGTTTTGGGGATCTGTTATTGTGCCTTTTTTATTGATACCATTAGCTATGGTATTTAGAAAACAAAAAGCAGTAAGAGATGCAGATGTTACAGGAAATAAAATACGTAAAGCCGATAAACTAGCTAAGAGATATTTAAGTGAAGCTAAAAAAGCATTGAATAATAAAGACGCTTTTTATGTGGCCTTAGAAAAAGCACTGCACAATTACTTAAAAGCAAAATTACATATTGAAACTAGCGAATTAAGTAAAGACAGAATACAAGAATTATTATTAGATAAGGGTGTTGAAAGTTCTGTAATTACAGACTTTACATCTATATTAGAAAGTTGTGAATTGGCACGTTATACACCATCTACGCAAGAAACTATGCAGCAAGATTTTAATAAGGCAGCAGGTACAATTTCTTTAATTGATAAACAAATTCGTTAAGATGAAAACAGTTTTATACATACTAATGATATTGTTAAGTAGTGTAACTATAGCACAAGAACAAGATCTTAACTCGGTTTTCGAACAGGCAAATACACTTTATAATGAAGGAAAATATGCTGAAGCTATAGATAAGTATCAGTCTATTTTAGATAGTGGGATGCATTCTAGCGAGTTGTTTTTTAATTTAGGAAACGCACATTATAAATTAAATCATGTAGGCCCAAGTGTGTATTATTTTGAAAAAGCCTTAGAATTGGCACCCAACGATAAGGATATAAAAAATAATATAGCTTATGCTAGAAATATGACTATTGATGCTATAGATGTTGTTCCTGAAGTAGGTATATCAAAACTTTTTAATTCTATTACAAGTGTATTGAGTTTCGATGGTTGGGCTATATTGGCTGTTACAATGTTTATATTGTTTGTAGTATTGTTTATTAGCTACTATTTTGCAGAATATACTAATAAAAAACGTATTGCTTTTACGACAAGTTTAACTGTATTATGTATTGGATTTTTAGCATTATTCTTTGCCTTTCATAACTATAATATAAAGCAAAATGATAATCCTGCTATAATATTTGCACAAGAAAGCGAAGTAAGAAGCGAACCTAATTTAAGTAGCCAAGAGGCTTTTAAATTACATGAAGGTACTAAAGTCCAGGTTCTAGACACCGTAAACAATTGGAAAAAGATAAAGCTCTCTGATGGTAAAACGGGGTGGATAACTAGTTCGGATATTAAACTTTTATAACTATTTTTACATTAAATTTAAATTTAATGTAAAAATTGAAGTCTAAATATTTGGTATCTATATTGTTTTCTGTCATCTTCCTATTATTTATATCTGCACCAACACTACTAATTGTATTAAAAGTAGATGTAAGCTTTTCAACATTTTATAATTTAACAGAAGAAGAAATTAGTAAAGAAACACTTAAGGTATATAGTGATGTTTTACCATGCACTAATGCTTTAGACTGGAGTTTTTGTATTCAAGAAAATACGCTCTTATATGTTACCTATCTTAATTTTTACTCTCAATGTACTATAGATCATAGTTCGCCACCACCAGAATATGTTGTTTGATTAGTTTATTTTATTTTTACTATAACTAAGCATAATAAATAAACTACTTAAGGCTACTATTTCAATAGTATTTAGAATTAACTTTGTTTAAATTTAAAATCTTAGCATTAATAATCTCTATAGATTTAAATTAAAACGAAATTTAAAATTATAAATTTACATTCAAGAGCACGTTTTTTAAAGTGATAAATCTTGAGGATTAAAACAAAATAAACAGTTTAAAGTCGATATTATGGTATTAAAAAATGTTTTTAAAAATAACGAAGAGTGGATTAAGAATAAATTAGCTCAAGACGATCAGTATTTTAATAAGATAGGTCAAGGTCAAAGTCCAGAGTTTTTATATATAGGGTGCTCAGATAGTCGCGTAGATGCAGAAGGATTAATGGGGCTAGAATTAGGACAAGTTTTTGTGCATAGAAATATTGCCAATATGGTGCCTAATACCGATTTAAATGTAATGTCTGTAATAGATTATGCTGTAGAGCATTTAAAAGTTAATCATGTTGTGGTTTGTGGCCATTATGGTTGCGGAGGTGTAAAAGCAGCAATGCAATCGGCAGATTTAGGTTTATTAAATCCGTGGTTAAGAAATATTAGAGATGTATATCGTATTCATGCCACAGAATTAAATGCGATTGAAGACGAAGATAAACGCTATAATAAGCTAATAGAACTTAATGTTCAGGAGCAATGTGTTAATTTAATTAAAACATCTGCAGTTCAGAAAGCTATACGATCTAGAGGTGTAAAAGTTCATGGTTGGGTTTTCGATATCCATTCAGGAAAATTAATTGATTTAAAAATTGATTTTGAGGCGATTTTAGAAAATATTATGGAAATCTATCATTTGGATTAATTGTATATAGTATTTAAATATAAAAGCCACTCTTAACGGAGTGGCTTTTAACTCAAATAAAAAAAATACACTCTTGTATCGAGTGGCATTTGTCTCTATAAATTATTGTAGTAAACTATAAATAAATTCTGGATAGCCTCTAACCCCAGATGCATTTGTTAATGCTAAAAACTTTAGTTTGTAATAATTTCCATTAGCGTCCTGAACAATGTAAAATACTGATTCTTTAAGGGTCGGTAAAGTATCTGGGCCTCCACCATTTCTCCAGCTACTACCAATATTACGTTGGTCGTTTGTAAATAATGTGGTATCTAAATCAGATAAAGTAAAATTATCGTAAGTTAAAGTTGTTGGGTTGTCTTCATCTTCCGTATTAATCATGTAAGCTTTAGCGTCTGATTTTAAGTTGTTAACTACATAATCAGTATAGCCATAAGAGCCAAAACCTGTAATTTCGTTTGTAAAAACTGTAAAGTTTAAATCCCACTCAGATTTTGCTGGTTCTACATTTACTATAGTTTCAGTATTAAAACTAAAAAATGTAAAATTGTAATTACTGTCTTTTGAAATGGTAATTTCTTCATGAGACGTTGCATTTAAGTCTGCATATTGTAGGATGTAATCCTCTCCATTTCTAGTAATTTTAATTTTCTTCCATCCTCTATCTTCACCAATTACAGAAACACTTCCTAAAGCAGGTTCGTCTGTAGAAAGCTCATAACCTAAATTAACAAGGTACACTGCGTTTTCTGAATCTGTACTTGATATTTCAGAAATAGCAGTTTCAGATAAATCCCCATCTGGAGCATCTATATAAGCTGTGTTGGCAGCATCAAAAGTTCCTACAGCAACCTTTTCTTGCAAGGTGATAATTTCGGCATCATCTTCGGTAACAGCATCAATATCTGTAGCTGTTAGAGCTGCGGTTGCCATATAAATAGAACCATTAATTACAACTCTAAAATCCGATCCGGAATAGAAACCTAAATCCCAAGAATCTCGAGTAATTTCTGTAGTTGTATTGGTACTTAAATCAACATACACTTGATTGGGCTCATTGGCACCACCAACATTAGGGGCAATAGTTGCTCCTTCAATAGTAATATCAATTGGACCGTTTGTAGCATCGTCGCTACTAGAACAACTTGTTAAGCCAAATATACTTAGGCATGTAAAAAGGGTTATTAACTGGTAATTTTTCATGATTGAATTGAATTTTAAATATTTAATTTGTATAATAGTTTTAGATAAAAAGATCGGCCGTAACCTAATAACAATGCATCGCTAGTAGTACTGTGAGCGCCGTCACTAGCGGTTTCAGAGGTATTTACATTAATTACATTTAAAAGGTTTCTACCTCCAAATGTGGCTTCGAATGTATTGTTCAAAAATGATTTTTTTATTGAAGCATCCATCCAACCATAGCCATCTGTAGTGGATTTAGTAAATAGAGAATCTCCATTTGTGTCTACACCTGTGGATACATAGGTTTGTTGTTTTCCATTGTATTTAAATAACACACTCATAGCGGTATGCCATTTAGGTATCGTGTAGGTTACATTTGTGTTTAGTTGAAAGGCGTATAAGAATTCATCATTAGCATTTTCTTCATTGTTTAAAATTCTAGAAATTCCTTGTAAAGTGGCACCTAGATTAAAACTCCAACGTTGGGCTTGAAATCGATTTTCAGATGTTAATCCCCAAAGTTTATACCCATCTATATTAATGTATTGGTATTGTAAAGGCGACTCGTTTACAATAGCCAAATCAATTTTATCATTAACATCTATATAACTAATTTTAAATGCATTAGTTAGCGAGATGTCATTAATCCAACTTTTCTTTTTTAGATTGATGAAAGCAGTATAACCATTTTCAGGTTTTAAATTAGCATTGCCTTGTACATCATGATTAGAATCGACGAAGTAATAGTAGAGCTCTTCAAAATTTGGAGTTCTATAAGATGTTCCTATGTTTGCTCGAAGCTCATACCCATTATTGAATAAATAACGTGAACTTAAAGCACCTAGTAGCTTAGATTTAAATTTAGAATTGTATTCGTATCGTAAGCCTGGTCTTACAGAAAACTTATCTGATAGATTTAATTCGGTAGAAGCAAATAGTGCACCATTACTCTGATTTTGTGTTTTGGCTTCTTGAGTTTCAGATCCTGTTGCTTGAGTGTCGTAACCTTCTATATATCTAGCTTCGTACCCTAATTGAATATTGTAAAAATCACTTTTTATTAAATTATTTATGGTACCTTTAGAGAAAGCAACTTTACTGGATTGGTAGGTTTCATCTGTATTATCTGTTTTCTCTTCAGTGAGAATGTAATAATTAAAAGTATTTAGATCGCGTTGTTGTTGCTGATATGAAAAATTTGCAGTGTAATTTACTCCAGAATTGGTGTGTCCTGAGAGATTTAAATTATTTACAAACCTGTTTGTGGTATATATTCTGTCTGTTGCAGATGGGTTACTAGTTTGAGATGCTACATCTATATTTGATCGTACAGAGCTGTCGTAGTAATACAAATCTTCATTAAAATAATCAAATTTATATAAGATTTTAAAGGTTTCAGTATTGTAATGTAATAGGGCATTGCTTGTTATTTGTGTTTTGGGTAGCCATTCATAACCTCTTAAACCATCATTTGTGTAATAGTCTTCGCCTTTTTTATCATTTTTAAAACCTCCAAAAGCATTGCGGTTAAAACCTATACGAGCCATCCATTTTTCATTAATATTATGAGCAATGTTAAAGGCTTGAATGTGACGTCCTTCATCAAACCAATTGTATTCATCGTTAACAGTTTCTTCCTGAACAAAAGCTTGTATATCCCAAGCGTTATTAATTGTTTTTTTTGTAATAATATTTATTACTCCAGACACTGCATTAGCACCATATTCTACACCCATTGCGCCTTCAACAATTTCAATGCGTTCTACATTGTCTAAATTAATTTGAGTTAAATCAATATTATTTCCTAAACCACTATCGCTAACTAATGGAATATTATCAACTAGTATATTAAAGTATTGTGCATCTAAACCAAAAAACGAAATGGTAGACTTACCTGTTTGGGCATTAGGTACAACATTTAAGTTTAAATTAAAGTTTAGTAAATCGGCCAAGTTATTTGCAGCTTGATTGTCTATTTGTTCTCGTTTAATTACAATTACATTATGTACAGATTTTTGTATGGATTGCGGATTATATTGTCCGGTAACCACAACTTCATTTAATGTTTGTACATTTAAAGAGTCTTTTTTAAGGGTTTGAGCTTCTAACAAGTTAAAAGACAGTAGTATTAAAAAAAGTAAAATATAATTTTTATTTAGACTCATTCTTTTTTAGATTTGTGGCAAAGATAAAATCTTATTTTAATTGAGTCTAAATAAGAACAGTTTTTTTAATTAGAATTTTCAACTAATAATATATTATGAAAAAAATAGTACCATTAATAATCCTTATAACAGGTTTTACATTTTATTCTGCTTCAGCTCAAAAAAGTAAAACACAGGACCAAAACGCCATTAAAAACATGTGCGGTTGTTTTGAAGTGACTTTTAATTTTGCAGAAACATTTAATTATGTAAACGATTCTACATACGTGCCCTCAGAAGTTAAGCACGATAAAGGTTTAGAGTGGGTGCAACTAGTTGAAGATAGTGATAAAAAAATAGTATTACAGCATTTATTAATTGTTGGAAACCCTAGTAGTCCACATATTGTAAAACATTGGAGACAAGATTGGGAATACGAAAACACAGATTTATATGTGTATAATGGCGATAATAATTGGATTTATAAAAGCCTTCCTAAAAGCGATGTAAAGGGACAATGGTCTCAGAAAGTATTTCAAGTAGATGATAGTCCGCGTTACGAAGGGTCGTCTTCATGGGTACATGTAGATGGTAAAAGCTATTGGGAAAACACAACTACTGCACCACTACCACGTAGAGAATATACAAAACGTAGTGATTATAATATCACCTTAAGACGAAACCGTCAAGAAATAACAAATACAGGATGGATTCACGATCAAGATAACGATAAACTGTTACGTGTAGCTGGTAAAGAAGATGTTGTAATTGCTCAAGAAAAAGGATTTAATACTTATACTAAAGTAGACGATAGTAAATGTGCTGCTGCACAAGATTATTGGAAAAAAACAAGTGCAAAATGGGCTTTGGTGCGCACTAAATGGGATGAAGTGTTTTCTAGAAACAAAGATTTAAATTTAGAAGAAAAAGTGGACAATAAACAATTATATAAATATCTGTTTTCTGATACAGAATACCAAAATAAAGCAGATATTGACACTGTAATAGAATCGTTTGTAAAACAATAGATATGAAAAAGATAGGATTAAAACATGCATTTTTAGGAGCCTTTTTAGCTCTAGGAGTAGTAACACAAGCACAACAAACAAATGTGTTTTTAGAGCGCGATTTTTGGGCAACAAATCCAACAATTGAAACTATTGATTTAAAAATTAAAGAAGGTAATGATCCTGCAAAACTTAATGAGAGAAGTTTTGATGCTGTTGCAACTGCCATTTTAGGAGATGCGCCGATAACTACTATAAAATATTTACTTTCTAAAGAAGGGAACGATGTTAATAAGTTAACTCACGATGGTCGTACTTATATCTTTTGGGCAGCTAATAAAGGAAATGTAGAACTTATGGAATACCTATTAAAGCAAGGTGCTAGAACAGATATTTCTGATGATCACGGTTATAATTTATTGAATTTTGCTGCGACAGGTGGTCAAAAAAACACGAAAGTATACGATCTATGTTTAGCAAACGGATTAAAATTAACAGATGTAAATCATGATGGTGCAAATGCTTTGTTATTAGTCTCTCAACGTGCAACAGATTTTTCTACAATAAACTATTTTACAGCTAAAGGTTTAGACCTTAATAGTAAGGATGCTCACGGAAATGGTATTTTTAATTATGTAGCAAAATCTGGAAATACAGATATGCTAGATCAGTTAATTGCTAAAGGTGTAGATTATAAGAACCTAAATAATGACGGTGGAAATGCCATGATCTTTGCTAGTGCAGGTGGTCGTGGACCAGCGAATAGTTTAGATGTTTTTAAATATTTAGAATCTAAAGGTATTCAGGCTAATGTAACTACTAAAACAGGAGTAACACCTTTACATGGTTTAGCAGGTAAAAGTAAAGACCAAGAGGTTATAACCTATTTTTTAGCAAAGGGTGTAGATGTTAATCAGTCAGATCAAAATGGAGATACGCCATTTTTAAAAGCAGCAGCTGCTAACGATGTGGCTATAATTAAATTACTTCAACCCAAATTAAAAGATATTAATGCCGCTAATAAAAAAGGGGCAACAGCATTGGCTTTAGCTGTTCAAAATAATAATACAGAGATGGTATCTTATTTATTAAATCAAGGTGCAAATATTAATATGGTTGATGCTAATGGAAATAATTTAACAGCTTATTTATTTGAGTCGTTTTCACCAAGAAATAAAGATGATTTTAAACCTAAATTAGAGCTTTTAACATCTAAAGGATTAGATATTACCAAACCACAAGCTAATGGAGATACATTGTATCACTTAGCTTTAAATCACAATGGTTTAGGTTTGCTTAAATTGGCTGCAAAACATAATGTAGATATTAATGCTAAAAATTCTGAAGGAATAACACCTTTACTAAAAGCAGCAATGTCTGCCAAGAACGATAAAGTTTTAAAGTATTTATTGGAAAATGGTGCCGATAAAATGGTGACTACAGAATTTGAAGAAACAGCCTTCGATTTAGCAAGTGAGAATGAATTGTTAAAAGCGAATAACATAAACATTAACTTTTTAAAATAAGATATGCGTAAATTTTCAGTAATAAAAACAGTTTGTGCTTTAGCTTTAGTTGCATTTACATTTTATGCGTTTAAACCAGTTGTGGCAGCATCTAAATATAAATGTATGATACAAATGACAAATTATACAGGCGAAGGTGCATATGTTGTAATTTCATTAATTAATCCAGAAGGAGAGTACGAAAAAACTTTGTATATGCAAGGTGATGATGATGAATGGTATAACGATTTAACATCTTGGTTTGATTTTTATGGAAAAAAACGCAACGATATTGATGCGATAACAGGAGCCACTGTAGCAGGAGGACAACGTAGTATAAATGTGATTGAAATAGACGATTCAAAAATAGATTCTGGATACAGTATTCGTTTTGAATCTGCTGTAGAAGATCAAGAATATTACGAACAAGATGTGCAATTTAAATTAACATCTGCCAGTGTAAAAAGTAAAGTAGAAGGTAAAGGATTTATACGTTATATACGTATGATTCCTAATTAAAAGATAAAGTATGACAATTTCAATATGGAGATATAGCCACCTAGCATTGGCTGTATCTTCTTTTGTTTTTATAGTGTTGGCTTCATTAACAGGGGTCATTTTAGCGTTCGAGCCTATTTCTAATCAGGTTCAGCCGTATCGTGTAAAAGATTTTGATGAGGTTTCGTTAGCTGAAACGATTCAGCATTTAAAAGCAAATTATATTGAAATATTAAACGTCGATGTTGATGCTAATGGATTTGTGTCTGCAGTTGTAATTACAGAATCTGGAGATGCAGAAACTTTTTACATTGATCCTAGAACAGGTCATAAAATTGGCGATATTATAGAAAAAGCTCCTTTGTTTCAATGGACAACAAACTTTCATCGTTCATTGTTTTTAAAATCTACAGGGCGAATTTTTATCGGGGTAACTTCTTTTTTATTGTTTTTAATTGCTGTTTCAGGTACCGTACTTATAGTAAAAAGACAACGTAGCTTTAAACGTTTTTTTAGTAAAATAGTTAATGAAAATTTTTCTCAATATTACCACGTTGTCTTGGGTAGATTGTCTTTAATTCCTATTGTAGTTATAACACTTACAGGCGTATATTTATCGCTATATAGGTTTGATTTATTACCAAAGGAAACACTAACGCATAATGTAGATTTTGATGCCATTTCCGAAACTCCTAAACGAGAATTACACAATCAACCTATTTTTAGAGACACCAAACTTTCTGATGTTAGAAGTGTAGAATTTCCGTTTTCCGAATTTGTAGAAGATTGCTATACTCTTCAACTACAGGATCGCGAAGTTTTAGTGAATCAGTATACGGGTGAAATTTTAAGTGAATCTAAATATCCGTTTATAGCCCTTGCATCCCGGTTAAGTATTAATTTACATACAGGGCAAGGCAGTATTATTTGGGCTTTAATTTTAGCTGTTGCTTGTTTAAATATCTTGTTTTTCGTGTACTCTGGTTTTGTAATGACTTTTAAACGACGTAAAGGCAAACTAAAAAATAAGTTTAAAAAAGACAATGCAAAATTTGTAATTCTAATAGGGTCTGAAAACGGAAGTACCTTGCAATATGCTAATATGTTGCATGCGCAATTATTAAAGTTGGGAGAATCTAGTTTTATTGCCGAACTTAATGCGTTTTCTACCTATAAACAATGCGAACATTTGGTTGTTATCACAGCAACATATGGTCAGGGTGAAGCTCCGGAAAACGCGAATAAATTCAATAGTATTTTTAAAACAATTTCATCAGATCATGCTTATAGTTTTTCAGTAGTTGGTTTTGGGTCTTTAGCATATAAAGATTTTTGTAAATATGCTTTTGATGTGGACACATTATTGCAGTCAGATCCCAATGCGGTTCAACTTTTGGCTCCATTTACCATCCATAACAAATCTTTTGAAGCCTATACACAATGGATAAATTTATGGTCTAAAAAAGTAGGATTACAAATTAAATTAGATGGTGATGATGTCTTACAAGAGAAGAAAAGAAAACGAACCTTCATTGTATTAGAAAAAACTGTTGCAAGCGATAATCCAGACGACACGTTTACCATGGTGTTAAAGTCTAAATTTGGAGCACCTCGATTTAAATCTGGAGATTTATTAGCCATTCAGCCTGAAGCAAAAAGTGCTGAACGTTTATATTCTGTAGGTAAAGTAAACCAAACTGTGTTTTTAAGTGTTAAACGTCAAGAACTAGGTTTATGTTCAAACTTTTTAAACAATTTAAAGCCTAACGATGTTATAAAAGCAAGACTTATAAAAAATAAAGAGTTCAGAATTTCTAAGCGCACTAAACACGTCTTAATGATTGCTAACGGAACAGGTATTGCACCCTTTGTAGGAATGATTCATCAAAGTGCAACAAATCAGAATATGCAGTTATATTGGGGTGGTAGACAACCTGTGTCTTTCGATATATATAAACCTTTTATAGAAAATAGTTTAAATACAGGAAAACTAAAAAAATTAGAAATAGCATATTCGCAAAACGAGTCTACAAAAGTATATGTGCAGCATGTATTGGAGCGCGATGCAGAACAAGTGGCATTAGTTTTAAAGCAAAAAGGGGTGATTTTAATTTGCGGTTCTATAGCCATGCAAAAGGATGTGCTTAAAGTTCTTGAAACAATATGCGACCGCTATTTAGAATATCCGCTAAGTGTGTATAAATCTAATGGGCAACTTAAGTTAGACTGTTATTAATCTTTATCTTTAGTTAAGATATCTTTTTTCTTCTCATCTACCTTTGCTTTAATTGCGGGATAAAGCTTTGTAGAAATAGCTAATACCGGTTCGTAAAGTATAGATTTGTCTATGTCTTTTTTGTCCATAAAAGGAATGGTATTGTTTAAGTTGCCAAAAATATTTAGAGCAATACTTGCAATTAACCCAAGTTTAAGCAATCCAAAAACACCTCCTAAAAGTTTGTTAAGCATACCTAAAAATGCAAAATCGGCTAGTTTGGTTAGGGCTTTACCAGCTAACCCAATAACTAAAACAATAACGATAAATGTTACAGCAAAGGCTACAATACTAACATAATTATCTTCCCAATCTACTTTATCCTCAAAAAGGGTTGCCGTAAAAGCACTAAAGTGAATCGCTCCAAAAATACCTATAACTAAAGCGAGTAGAGATGCAATTTCAACAAAGAGACCGTTAATAAACCCTCGTATTAGTCCGAATAAGAGGATTACTGCAAGAATAATATCTAATAAAGTCATAATGAATTGGTTGGTTTCTCAAATATAATATTAAAAATGAATCTGTCATATTTTATAAGAAGTTTACAAGAAATGCAGTGCTATTTTTTAACTTTGCACCTTGCAGATAAAGCATAAAAAATATATGTCAAGAGACGAAGAATTAAAATCGAGATGGGAAGATGTTGTAACTAAATTGTCGAATCAATTTGCAGATGGCGATACTTTAGATCTAGATGCTATAATATATTTAATTGGTTTACAAGAATTAGGGCAGTTTGATCGTAGTTTTAAAAAAGACCAGAAATTAGATTTAATGCATATTGCAATTTGTAAATTATTAGTGCCTTATGGGTATTATGAATTTGATTATGTAGATGAAGACGGTTGGCCACATTACACCATAAAAGAACAATTACCAACTTTAAAAGCTGGAGAACAGAGTATTTTAATGAAAGAAGCCATTGTAAACTATTTCA
Source organism: Formosa sediminum (assembly GCF_007197735.1). GTDB lineage: Bacteria > Bacteroidota > Bacteroidia > Flavobacteriales > Flavobacteriaceae > Formosa > Formosa sediminum. Next base: position 722,624 of record NZ_CP041637.1, on the reverse strand, counting down.
TTGAAACCGAATATATAAATTAAGAATTGTTAAATTTGCATTCATTTTTGAAAGAATATCATGATTGATAAAATAAAAGAACTTATTGCTGAAGCAGAAGCATTTAAAGCACAGTCTAAAGACGAAGTGGAAGCATTCCGTATTAAATACTTAGGTAAAAAAGGATTGTTAAACGAATATTTTGCTGAGTTTAAAAACGTTGCTAACGACCAAAAGAAAGAATTCGGACAAGTTATTAATCAGCTAAAAAACACAGCACAAGAACGTGTAGAAGCTTTAAAAGCAGAGTTAGAAAGTCATGAAGAGGCAAAAGGAATTTATGGCGATTTATCTAGACCAGCAGAACCTATTTCTATTGGTGCACGTCATCCGATTTCAATTGTAAAAAATCAAATAATAGATATTTTTTCAACCATAGGTTTTAATGTAAGTGAAGGTCCAGAAATTGAAGATGATTGGCATAATTTCACTGCACTAAACTTGCCAGAATATCATCCAGCAAGAGACATGCAGGATACGTTTTTTATACAAACCAATCCAGATGTATTATTAAGAACACATACCAGTTCTGTTCAAGTGCGTTATATGGAAAATAATGCACCTCCAATTCGTACAATTTCTCCTGGGCGTGTGTACAGAAATGAAGCCATTTCGGCACGTTCTCACTGTTTCTTTCATCAGGTAGAGGGGTTGTACATAGATAAAGATGTAAGCTTTGCAGATTTAAAACAAACGCTTCAGTATTTTACCACAGAGATGTTCGGAAAATCAAAAATTCGTTTACGTCCGTCTTACTTTCCGTTTACTGAACCAAGCGCCGAAATTGATGTGTATTGGGGCTTAGAAACAGAGTCTGATTACCGTATAACTAAAGGTACCGGTTGGTTAGAAATTGGTGGATGTGGTATGGTAGACCCTAATGTTTTAGAAAATTGTAAAATAGATTCTAAAGTGTATTCTGGTTTTGCTTTTGGAGTAGGAATAGACCGTATTGCAATGTTATTACACCAAATAAATGACATTCGTTTATTAAGTGAAAACGATGTGCGTTTCTTAGAACAATTTAAGTCTACCATATAAATATATGAAGAAAGATATTGAGATTCCAAAGGTTGAAGGTGTTTATATTGCAGCTGTAAAAGTCTTTAATAAAGACCTAAATGTATACGAATGGAATGCCTATATTATAAATGATAAAGACGTTGATTTAGAGATGATTTTGATTGTCTCTAAAGGACTGTCTAAAGATAAAAAAACTGCTGTAATGCGCCATAAACTAGAGGCGCTTCCGGCAAAAAGTTTTGCTAAAATAGAGTACCTTCAAGACGAAGTGCTCGCATTGGTAAATACCTTTGAAGTTTCGTTCTTCGAAGGCAATAAGATGTTCGATAAATCTTTTGTTTTTAAAGCCAATACCATAAACGAAAAAGCTTGCCAGCCTATACCAACAATGGGTGTTAAAGGCGTTTTGGTAAAATAGATATTAGCGCGATTTCTAATCTAATTTATCGGTGAGTTTAGTAAACGTCTTTTTTGGATCTTTTCCTTCGTATAAAATTTCATAAACGGCATTAATTATTGGAAGCTTGGTTTTACGCGCATTCTTATCGTTTAATAATTGTGCACTTTTTGTAGCGTAATATCCTTCAGCAACCATGCTCATTTCCATCTGTGCAGATTTTACGGTATAGCCTTTACCTATCATATTTCCAAACATTCTATTTCTAGAAAAGACCGAGTATCCTGTAACTAATAAATCGCCTAAATATGCAGAGTTATTAATGTTGCGCTTCATTTTATGCATCTTTTTAATAAAGCGTTTCATTTCTCTAATAGCATTACTCATTAATACACTTTGGAAATTATCACCATAGCCTAAACCATGAGCAATTCCGGCAGCAATAGCATAGATGTTTTTTAGCATAACTGCGTATTCTGTACCAATAACATCGTCGCTAATTTTAGTTTTAATATAATTACTTGAAAAGTTTTTAGCAATAGCTTTCGCCTTTTTAGAATCGGCGCAAGAAATAGTTAAATAAGATAAACGCTCTAATGCTACTTCTTCTGCGTGACAAGGCCCAGCAATTACTGCAATATTGTTAAACGATACATTATAAACTTTATGAAAGTGTTCGCCAACTAATAAGCCAGATTCAGGAATAATACCCTTAACCGCAGAAACTACAATTTTATTAGAGATATCTATGGTTATTTTTTCTAACTCACTCTGCATAAAGGCAGAAGGAATTGCAAAAATTAATAGGTCTGCGTAATTCGCAATTTCGTTTATATCGTTACTTAATATAAGTTCATCTGTATTAAACTCTACCGAACTTAAATAATTAGGGTTATGTTGCTCTTTTAATAAATGTTCTTTAGTATAAACACTACGCATGTACCAACCTACTTCGTCAAGATTTTCACAAAGTATTTTTACAATAGCGGTAGCCCAACTACCTGCACCAAATACAGCATATTTTAATTCTTTACTCATAAAAGCATTGTAATTATAAGTTTCAAAAATACATAAAAAACTAGTTTTTGTGGGTTAATGTAACATTAATAAACCAGTTTTAAAGATGTAAAGGTTTGAATGGTCTAGGGTTTTAATAAAATTTCGTTTTTAATAATGTATATAGAAGTATCTTCAAAAAACACTTTTTCAGATTCTAAAAACCAATTAATTTGCTCTGGAGTATCTGTAATTTCTATTATTTGTGGATGTTTAAAATGCTGAACATCACCAAGTCCCCAGTTTATTTTTTTACTATTAAAATATCCTTTTGAGACATTAAAATGTAACACCTGGTTTAAGTTTGCTGCTTTTGCCTTCTTTAGAATTATAGTGGCATAATCAGATTCGTGTAGTGTTTTCCAAAAAGGGACATGTTTTTGTTTTTTACCGTACTCAAAATATATTCTTATCGTGGTTAGGGAATTCATGTTTGATGTCTTTTATCGTCAATTTCAGATAACGTAAATCCTTTTTCTTGAAATACACTATCATTTTTAGGGCTTCCTATAATTTGGGATGTATATACGCCTGTATGTCCGGAAAACAAGTAGGAAACACTACATGCAATGGCTATAAATACACCTGCTTCTATACCAAATAATTCTATTCCCATAACGGTACAAGCAATAGGTGTGTTGGTTGCGCCAGCAAAAACAGCAACAAATCCCATGCCTGCTAGTAGTCCCATTGGTAGCGGAATAAACCAAATTAAAACATTACCTAGTGTTGCACCAATATAAAATAGAGGAGTCACCTCACCGCCTTTAAAGCCAGCTCCTAAAGTGAATGAGGTAAATAAGAGCTTCGCTAAAAAATCGTAAGAGTTCATTTGAGAAGTAAAAGACTCTACTATGGTTGGCACACCTAATCCAATATATTTTGTAGTGCCAATACTATAAATAATAATAGCTAAAATTATACCACCTATAGTAGGCCGTAATGGTGGATATTTAATGAATTTTTTAAAAAGATTAGACCAAAAGTGTGTAGATTTAGAAAATAACATGGCTACTAAACCAAATATAATTCCGGCTAATATCGCCCAAAGTAAATTAACAGGATTCATATCTGCCACAGCGTCTATATGATAATGAGTATGATGAATGTTCCAAATTTCACAAAAATAGTTAGCAAGTACTGCAGCTAGAAAACTTGGAACAATAGCATCTAAGCGAATTCGGCCAAGAATTAATACTTCTAAAGCAAAAATTCCGCCAGCAAGTGGAGTTCCAAATACCGATGCAAATCCAGCACTAATCCCAGCTATTAGTACAATTTTACGATCGCTGTTTTTAAGTTTAAAAATTTTTGTGAATTGGTCGGCTACAGCGCCTCCAATTTGTACAGCAGTGCCTTCCCGACCTGCAGAGCCTCCAAATAAATGCGTAATTACAGTTCCAAAAAGCACTAAAGGTGCCATTTTAAAAGGAATTACTTTTTTTGGAGAGTGAAACTCCTCAAGCAATAAATTGTTTCCTTTTACAACACTGTTTCCGAATAGATGATATGTAATTCCAATTATAAAACCACCAACTGGTAGTAAAGCAATAATCCAAATATTAGCTTCTCTATAAGTTGTGGCCCATTCTAAACTTTTAAGAAAAAATGCAGAAAAACTTCCTGCAACTAGCCCTAAGAATGTGCAAATTATAAGCCATTTAATAAGGTAATATAATGAAGGGATTTGTTCTAATGAGGTTAATTTTTTTTTAAAATTTTCAAAAGTCATGATTACTTAATGTAAATGGTGCTAGTATAATTTAGACGCCTATAATTTTAGAAGTCATTAGTTTATAAGAACGGGTTAAGGCAAACCTCATTGCCGAATCTAAACAAAATTAGAACAAAAAACATAAAATCAAACAGTTTTACGATTTCTTTGTTTTTGATGCAGATACAATCAAATTAAAATTAGTTCTAGAACTTAAAGTAATATGTTTTTAAAAACTTGAATTTTAAAGTATTATTGTTAAAGTATTGAAGGAATACAATGTTAAGACCATTTTTAACGTTACAGAATAGCTAAGAATTTTTATTATATATCCCTATCAGGCACTGATCAAGTACGTAAAAGGTGCTTGATGGGATACTTAATATTTTAACAAAACTGCATATAGAGTGCGTAATACAGAGGTTAATTTGTTGTTTATTATGTGTTTAGCTTCTGGTTTTCTTTCTTTGTCCTCGGTTTGTTAATCTATAATTTTAATACTATTAATTTACATAGCAAATTGCAGAGTATATCCGAGCTTAGTCATTTCTTTTTTTATAAATTTATGCCCTGAATTTTTCAGAATAACTTAATCAAATAACCTTTCTAAATCTAAAAATTATGCTGGATGATTTCCTTTTTTATGTTCAATATGGTATTAATCATGTGTTAGACATAAATGGTTACGATCATGTATTATTTTTATTAGTGCTTACAGTTGCATATGTGTTTAAAGATTGGAAGCGTGTTTTAATTTTGGTATCCCTATTTACACTAGGACACACCATTTCTTTAGTTTTAGCTGCGTATGACATTGTTAAAATAAATGGAGCTTTAGTCGAGTTGCTAATTCCGATTACCATTTTTGTAATGGCACTTTTTAATATTTTTACGGCAGGAAAAACAAATCAAAAAGGTGTTGGATTGTTATTTTTCTCAGCCTTGTTTTTTGGAATTATTCATGGGTTAGGTTTTGCTAGAGAGTTTCACTTACTAATAGGAGGTTCTAGCAATAAATTATTACCATTGTTAGAGTTTGCATTAGGTATAGAAGCCGCTCAAATTATTATTGTATTTGTTGTACTATTTTTTAGTTTTCTTATGCAAACCGTATTTAATTTCTCTAAACGCGATTGGGTTTTAGTGATGTCGGCTATTGTAATGGGATTGGTTATACCAATGATTATAGAAAATGAATTAATTGCTTAATAATTTCTAAAAATTTTAACGATCAGCCATTGTAATTAATACACGAACACGTTATCTTCGTTAGCTAGGTGCTTAATATTATATAAATTAACTGCCAAATATGAATAAGACTTGTTAGACTATAATTGTAATGTAAACAAGTTTACCAAAATTTAATCGTTTTTAATGTCGAAAAAAAAGCAACTTAAGTACGACAAAGCTTATTTAAGAATAGCTAGAGAGTGGGGGAAATTATCGTTTTGCGAACGCAAACAAGTAGGAGCCGTAATTGTTAAAGATAGAATGATTATTTCTGATGGTTATAATGGGACACCTACAGGATTTGATAATTTTTGTGAAGACGAAGATGGTTACACCAAATGGTATGTTTTACATGCCGAAGCTAATGCCATTTTAAAAGTTGCAGCGTCTACACAATCATGCAAAGGTGCTACGTTATATATTACACTTTCACCTTGTAAAGAATGTAGTAAATTAATACATCAAGCAGGAATTGTAAGAGTAGTATACTGCCAGAAATACAAAGATAATTCTGGTTTAGACTTCTTAGAAAAAGCTGGCATCCAGATTGAATATATCGAAGATTTATCCGCATAATGACAGTTAATAAAATATATTTACCCTTAATTGTTGGAGCCGCAATCGCGGTTGGGATATGTATTGGTGGAAAATTAAATTTTTCTGATACTTCTGATCGATTATTTACCTCTAATAGTAAAAAAGAAAAGCTAAATCGTTTAATAGATTATATTGATTATGAGTATGTAGACGATGTGAATACCGATAGTATTGTAGATGTTACGGTAAATGGCATTCTTGAAAATTTAGATCCACATTCTGTATATATCCCAAAAGAAGATATGGAACGAGTGGCTGAAAATATGAAAGGCGATTTTGTTGGTATTGGCATTCATTTTTATACCTATAAAGATACTGTTACGGTGATTAGAACTGTAGATGGAGGACCTAGCGATAAGGTAGGTATACTTGGAGGTGATCGTATTATTTTTGCAGATGGCGATTCTTTATTTGGGAAATTTATAAATGATGTAGATATTGTACAGCGGTTAAAAGGCCCAGTAGGATCTAAATTACATTTAAAAGTATACAGAAAAGATACAGATCAAATTCTAGATTTTGATGTCTCTAGAGGAATTATTCCCATAAAAAGTGTAGATGCTAGTTATATGCTTACCGAGACCTTAGGTTATATTAAGATAAATCGGTTTGCCGAATCTACTTACCGCGAATTCAAAACAGCATTACTAGATTTAAAGACTAAAGGAGCTAAAGAAATTACACTCGATTTACGAGATAATCCTGGAGGGTTTTTAACCGTAGCAGAGCAAATTGTAGATGAGTTTTTGGAAGATGAAAAACTTATACTTTTTACAAAAAATAAACGCGGTAATATAGATAAGAGTTTTGCAACAGAAAAAGGCGATTTTGAAACAGGAGAAGTTTATGTGCTAATAAACGAAAACTCCGCGTCTGCTAGTGAAATTGTTGCTGGAGCTTTACAAGATAACGATAAAGGCACTATAGTTGGTAGACGTTCTTATGGTAAAGGGTTGGTGCAGCGTGAAATGGAATTGGGAGATGGTAGTGCTGTGCGACTTACAGTTTCTAGATACTATACTCCAACAGGGCGCTCTATACAACGGTCTTACAGTCATGGAAATAAAGATTATTACGATGAGTATTTTGAGCGTTTAGAGAGCGGCGAACTCTTAGATCCTGATAAAATTAAAGTGTCCGATTCTTTAAAGTTTACCACACCTAAAGGTAAAGTTGTTTATGGTGGCGGAGGTATTATTCCTGATGTATTTGTCCCATTGAATTCAGGGACACAAAATGAAACACTTTCATTTTTAGAACAACGAGGTTTAATAAGCTATTTTATTTTTGAAGAATTAGAAAAAGATCGTCATCTGTATGACGATTACATCAGACAAACATTTGTAGATAGCTTTAGTGTAAGTGACAATTTAGTTTTAAAATTTGAAGATTATTTAAACTTAAGAACCTTAGCCAGCATTTCATTTAGTGCTTATCAAGATGAGGTTAAGCTGTATTTAAAAGCTACTATAGCCGATCAATTATACGGTAAAGGAGCATATACAGAAGTGTTTAATAACGATAATAACATGATTAAAGAAGTTATTAAATTAAGTAAACAACACCAAAATGATTAAAGCAACAATAATCTTTTAAAGATTTACTTCTGGTTTTTAAACTTCTTCTCAATACTTTTAGAAGTATTTAATATAAGTAATAGTACCAAAGCACATAATAAAGCCATAATGGTAATTAAAGCAACGATGCCTTCGTCACCAAAAGGATCTTCAAAATTTATTTGAGTAGCATTAAATACAATTAGCGCAATAGCAATTACCGAGAGTATGATGGAAAGTATTTTCATATTATATAAATAAGGCTTTAATATTATGGGCAAATAATTTTACTGCAATAGCTAATAAGATTACACCAAAAACTTTACGAATTATATTTATTCCTGTTTGTCCTATTATACGCTCAATTGCAGACGATGTTTTTAATACAATGTAAATAAGTATAACGTTTAATAAAACAGCAATAATTATATTTTCTGTTTTAAATTCTGCTCTTAAAGATAGCAAAGTTGTTAAGCTACCAGGTCCTGCAATTAACGGAAATGCTAAAGGGAAAACAGTTGCTGTAACTGCAGATTGTTCTTCTTGTTTATATAGCGTAATACCTAAAATCATCTCTAAGGCAATAAAAAATAAAATAAACGACCCTGCAACAGCAAAAGAGTTTACATCAATACCAATAAGTTTTAAGATGCTATTTCCTAGAAATAAAAATACTATTAAAATAGTACCTGCAATAATAGATGCTTTCTCGCTTTGAATGTGTCCCATTTTTTTACGTAAATCAATCACAATAGGAATATTTCCTATAATGTCTATTACGGCAAAAAGAATCATAAAAGCGGTGAATATTTCTTTAATATTAAATTGCATTACAATAAAGGTTTAATTTTTGCGCAAAAGTAGTGGATTAAAATATACTATGTATAATAAATAAATATAAAGTTTGCCTATTTTTACAGCATGTTTCAAATAGGTAAAACCATAGTGTCAGAAGAAATTATAGAGAAAAACTTTCTTTGTAATTTGTCTGCGTGTAAAGGACAGTGTTGTATTGATGGCGATGCTGGAGCTCCTTTAGATAGTAAGGAAGTAGAAATTTTAGAAGAGATTTACCCCAAAGTAAAGCCTTTTTTAAGAAGAAAAGGCATCGAAGCTATTGAAGCCCAAGGGACGTATATTACTACAGATTTTGGGGATTATGAAACGCCTTTAATTGATGGTGCAGATTGTGCATATGTTATTTTCGATAAGAAAGGTACTGCCCTTTGTGCTATTGAAGAGGCTTATAATCAGGGTGAAGTAAGCTGGAAAAAACCAGTTTCTTGCCATCTATATCCTGTTAGAATAAAAGAATTTACGGAGTTTTCTGCAGTAAATTACGAGCGTTGGGATATTTGTGATGATGCTTGTTCTCTGGGAAAAGAATTACAAGTTCCAATTTATAAGTTTGTAAAAGAAGCTTTAATTAGAAAGTTTGGTGAAGATTGGTATTTAGAATTAGAGAAAGTTGCCGAAACATTAAAGTAAAAATTAAGCAGTGTTTGTTTTAGAAATAGGGATTTGTAATATAACTTTTGTGCCTTTAGGTCTGTCTTTCTCGTTGTATAAATCTTCAATTTCAAATTTATAATCTTTAGCAAACCGTTTAGAAAAGTTGGCTAAACGTGCTTTTGTAATTGCAATTCCTACAGATTTTCGTTTTAAAATTTTCAGGCTATTTATTTTATCAGCCTCAATTCTTCCTATACCATTATCTATAATAGAGATGTTTATGTAATCTTCGCCTTTTCTAGAAACATATAAGTCTATTTTTCGATCGTGTTTTTTAGAAGACAAACCATGCCATAAAGCATTTTCTAGGAACGGTTGTAAAATTAAAGAAGGGACTTTAATCAATTTTGTATCTATGTTTTCAGGGACGTGAATGTTAAATTGTATTTCGTCTTCAAACCTTATATTTTCTATATTTATATAAAGTTGCATGGTGTCTAATTCATCCTCTAATGTCATCTCTTTTTCTGTTGAAGCAATTAGAATTTTTCGAATTAATTTAGAGAATTTATTGAGATAATATACCGCTTTTTCTTTGTCATTATTTATAATGTAAAGTTTTATTGAATTTAAAGAGTTGAAGATGAAATGCGGATTCATTTGGCTCCTCAGCATATCTTGTTCTAAGGTTATAATCTGTTTTTCTTGTTTTAATTGCCTGTGCCTTATGATAATGATTATCATGGTTGTAAACAATGAAATTAAAATGGCCGTGTACCAAAAAAGTTTTTTATTTCGCTCTAATTTGTTGCGAACTATTTCATTTTCATCGGCTAATTCTTGAATCTGATTGTTTTTAGATTCATGTTCATATTGTATAATTAAATCATTTACATAATTTAAATTCCTGTCGTTGGTAATACTATTTTCTATTTCTTTACTTTCTTTATAGTATAAATGCGCCAATTTGTAATTTTCAGATTTACTATATATTTTGGATAAGTAATAGAGTGACTGAGATGTAAATGTTTTTAAATCGTATGTTTTTGAAATTTCTAAGGCAGTATTTAAATTTGCTTCAGCCTTTTCATCTTCATTAAGCTTTTCTTGAATTTGACCTAAGAGAATATAAGCTTCTGCTAGGTAATATTGGTCTCCTAATACTTTTGCTTCTTTTAGAGTTTGAGTATTTAAGGCTAGAGCTTGGTTGTATTTTTCTTGTTTAATATAAATTTGAGTTATGGCGTTATTACAAATTACATAACCCATTTTAGAATTAATTTGTTTATTGTAATCTAAAGATATTTTATAGTTCTTTAAAGCTTCTTCTAATTGGCCTTTATGCTCAAGAGCAATACCAATATTTTGATAGTTTATGGCAAGTCCTAATTTGTTTTGGCCTGTAGTTTCAATGAGTAAAGATTTTTCAAACTGTTTTAAGGCTAAATCGTACTGTCTTAAAACTAAATAAATGTTTCCCATACTGTTTCTAGATACAGCCATACTGTGTTTAAGCTCAGAATCGGGATTTACTTTTAGTCTTTTGTAAGCTAAATCGTATGCTTTTTTATGATAATCTAATGCAGGTTTAACTAAGTCCATCCTACGGTAAACCACACCTATTAAATTTAAGGATATGGTTTGTAGTACATCATTATCTGCTTCTGTGGCTGCTTTTAAAGCGCTTTTATGGAATGTTATCGCAGATGAGTAAAGTGATTTATTACGGTTTAGTGTTCCTAGTGCATTTAAAGCATAGCACGTTGCTTCAGGATATTGGTCTAATGTTGCTTGATCTTTAACATATTCCATTTTTAAAACATCTAGCTTATCATTAAAAAAAATAGTTTCTAATGCATTGTAATGTTTAGGCTTGTTTTTTAAAGTGACTTTTACGCGCTCAATAAAAATAGAATCTAATTCTATATTTTGTGCCGCAATAGTTTGAAAGCATAATAAGAGGACGATTCCAAAGAGAAGAAAGGTAGTAGATACAATTGATTTTTTTGTGTAGGAGTATTGTCTTTGCATACTATATTTTTTCTAAAAAATCTGATTTCCGTTGCCTAGCCACAGGTATTTTATGGTTAGGCTGTATCAAGACGTAGCCTTCATTTTTAATGTATTCTTTAATTTTGTTTAAGTTTACAATATATGAATTGTGTATTCTAAAAAAAACATGTTCAGGTAATATTGTATTGACTTCTTTTAACTTTTTTGTAAGTACAATTTTTTGATTATCTATTAAGGAGATTGTACTGTAATTTCCATCAGACTCTACAAATAGAATATCATCTATGTCTACAAAAATTAATTTACCATCGGTATTAATTGATATTCTGTTATTGTTGTATTTAGTGTTAAATTTGGTTAATATATCTTCTATTTGTGCTGTCTTATTCAATTTTGAATGGTACTTTTTTATTTTATGTATAGAGTCTTCTAAGTCGTCAGAATCTATTGGTTTCAATAAATAGTCTATTGCTTCGTGCTTTAAAGCTTGTATACCATACTCGTTATATGCGGTAGTAATTACAACAGAGAAATTTCTGTTTTTTAGTTTTTCTAAAAACTGAAATCCATCCATAGTAGGCATTTGTATATCTAAAAACAGGCAGTCTGGTGGCGTTTTATTTAGGTATTTAATAGCGTCTTCTGGAGATGTAAAAGTCTTTATAATTTTAATATGGTTCTTAAAATTGTTTAATTCCCAGGTTAGACTTTGTATGGCTTTGGTTTCGTCATCAACAATAACAGCTTCAATCATAATCTTAATAAAGCAATTTTTTTTATTAGTTATTTTTAAATTTACGTAAATTTTTTTTTATTAATTTATTTTTTATACCTTTTTGTTGTTAGATATACAATTAAGTGTGCCAATTATACAAATGTTGTTTGTTTTTAAATTTGATTGTTGTTTATTGAAAAACATTAAGAAAACTTAATTAAATTGGTCTCTCAATGAGTTTGAAAATTCAAATTTGATGAAATAGAGCTTAAATAATTAGTTGGTTTAATTATAGGGGTAAAGAGAACTTTAAAAAGGTTCTCTTTTTTTTATGATATAAAAAAACCGAACTATTACTTTATTAATAGTTCGGTTTTTAAATGGATGTTCACAGCTTATTCGGCTAATTCTTCATCCTTTAAAATTTTATGTATTTGTGTAGTGCCATCATTTGCATGGTAGAATTCTTCTAACAAGTTCATAGTGGCTGTGAGTAAATCTTTAGTTTCAAGTAGTAAACTAAAGTATAGCGTTGTGTTTTTTGGACTTACTTCTTCAGTTCTAGTACGTTCAACTTGTTTTTGAATTTTATGTGTAATTTCAGAAAAAATTTCTTTTTTATGTTTTAAAATTTCTCCAATATCTTCAAACGTACGGTTCTCAAATGCTTTCTGGGTATTTAAGAATAATTTCTCTAATACAGAATCTATTTGTTTAAGTTCTTTGATTTGGTTGAATTTTAATTTTTTATGGTTGTTGTTTACGTGTTTGTAGCTTACTTTAGAGATGTATTCTAAAGATTGAGACATGTCTTGTAAATACCCTAAAATATTAATGTAAAAGTTGCTGGCAGCTACACTAGATTCATCCAAGTTTTTTATAAAATAGAAAATATTGTCTCTAAGTTCATCAATCTCATTTGCGAGTTTTTCTACTTGTTTTTTGTTTTGTTTTAATGCAATTAATTCTTGTTTAGAGAGTCCGTTTATGGCGCCAGTATAAATTCTGTTTACTCGTTTAATAGCATTTGCTATGTTGTGAGCACTTTCATGAACTACGCCTTGAATAGAGCTGCTTTCTGCACGTATTAATTGGCCTTCTGCTTTTAATTCTTTTTGTTTTTTATTGTGTATTAAATAGTTTCTAGAAAGCAATATAAATGCAATTAATAATAGAATCCCTACCATAGATGGGACGTGTAAATTAATTAAATATGCAATTATGGCTGCAGATGCAAATGCAATTAAAGCTGTAAAGAACCAACCTCCAATAACATTTAAAACTCCTGCAACACGGTATACGGCACTTTCTGCACCCCAAGCTTTATCTGCTAGAGACGTACCCATAGCCACCATAAATGTTACATATGTAGTTGAAAGAGGAAGTTTCATTGATGTTGCAATAGAAATAAGAACACTGGCAACCATAAGGTTTACCGCCGCTCTTACCATGTCAAAAGCAGGAAGTTCGTATTTTTTGTGGCGCTCTAATGCAATTGTTGGTTTTTCAAACTGTTTATCAATTCTTTCTTGAGTTCTACTAGGAATTAAAAATCCAATCATATCAGATAGTCCAACCGCCGTTCTTACAAATCCACGAGATAAAAAGTTAGGCTGAAAGCGTTCTTTAGTTTCGTTCTGGCTGGAAGATAAATCTATAGAGGTTTTAACAACAGCTTTAGCTTTACTAGAAAACCATAAGGTAACGACCATAACCATTCCAGCTATAAAAAGCATTAATGTTGGAGTTTTTACAGCTTCTCCTAAAATGGCCATATTAAATTCATTGGCTGGTATGCCCGAAGCAGACCATTCTTGATAAGATTGCCATGCTGCAATTGGTACTCCAATAAAGTTTACTAAGTCGTTTCCTGCAAACGCCAGAGCTAATGCAAAAGTTCCTATTAATATAATAAGTTTATATATGTTTTGTTTTAATACCGCGGTATAGACATAAGATATTAAACTCCATAATGTAAAACTAATTAATAAAATAAAAAGCACTTCGTTTTCTAAAAAGTGTCCAATTGTAGTGCCGCCTAAAAAGGAATAGCTTTCTTTAGCAAAAGATGTACCTCCAATTCCTTTTATAAAAATAAAATATGAAATCGCTGTGATGGCCATACCACCAAACAGAGCTCCTACCCATTTTGCCTTTTTTTCGTAGTTAAAAGATAATAATAAGCGTGTTACCCATTGTACAAGGGCTCCAACTGAAAATGCAATAACTACAGAGAGGAGTATTCCAAATATAATTTGGGTAGCTTTGGATGTGTTGATATAATTTACAACGTCTGAAATGTGATTGCCGTCATTTCCAATTTTAATTAAAGCTATAGCTACAGAAGCTCCCAATAATTCAAATACTATAGATACTGTAGTAGATGTTGGCATTCCTATGGTATTAAAAAAATCTAATAGTAAGATATCGGTAATCATTACCGCCATAAAGATGATCATGATTTCGCTAAACATGAACTCGCCAGGATTAAAAATACCTTTTCTAGCAACTTCCATCATCCCGCTCGAAAAAATAGCTCCGATAGCTACTCCAAGGCTTGCAACTATCATAATAGTTTTAAAAGATACAGCTTTGGACCCTATTGCAGAGTTTAAAAAGTTAACGGCATCATTGCTTACCCCAACAACTAAATCTGCGATAGCTAAGACTGCTAAAGCAACAATCATTAATAAATATATATTCTCCATTTTCTAATCTCAAATTGATTGCAAATATCTATAGTGTTTCCCACTGAAGTGTTATGTAAATGTTATGATTTTTAATAAAAATAATAGGGCTATAGCAGTAGTTAAACTTAATTTATTGCCAATATTAATACCTTTTATATTAGTATATAATTAGAAATCATTTTAGTGTTTTGCGTCTTTATTTGAGTTTTTTTTAAAAGTTATAAATTTTACTAATTCTGAGATGTTTTCTATAGGTTTAGTAAAATTAAATTATGAGCTCTTTATTTTATAAAATTATGAATTTATAAATAAAAATTAAAAGATAGTGTTTTAATTTCACTCGTCAATAGTACAGTTTTTTACACTAAAAACTGAATTTAGAGATATGCGTGTTTTGTTAAATCTAATACTGTGCCTTACAAGTAGTTTTATTCTTCAACGTCATTAACGAGCTGTTAAACTTGTTTTATTGTGAATGAGTTGTGATAATTATCTGATAATGAGATTTTATTCGCTTTTATTTATTAAATTAGGTTTAACTACAAATGCTTATTAAAATAAGAACTGCCCATAACAGGCAGTTCTTTTGTTCATGATAAATAGTCGACAAAAACTAATAGATTATATGAATAGTTGCAAAGAACGGTATTGTTTTTTATGTCTATGTGAAGCAAGCATTATGTTAATATTAATTGATTTAATGAGTTTTTCTTTTTGTAAACATCATAAAATCAGTTTAATATGACTCAATGTTAAATTAATGTTACCAAAAGATTGTTTTAATGTTAATAAATGTTTATCTTTGAGATATAAATCAGTAAAACCCGAAGGAGATGAAAACGAAATTAATATTTGTATTTGCATTATTAGTGACTGCAATGTCATTTGCACAAGATAAAAGAGAATTAAAATTAAATCAAGAAACACAACTTATTGAAGTCACATATTTTTATGAAAATGGTGATGTTAGTCAGACTGGAACTTATACGTTAGAAGGTAAGTTGCAAGGTGAATGGAACAGTTATAATAAACAAGGCCAGAGAACTGCATCTGCAACTTATAAGGATGGGAAAAAAGTAGGTAAATGGTTTTTTTGGGGAGAAGATTCTTTAAGAGAAGTTGACTATGAAAATAATACTATTGCTAGTGTAAGTGAGTGGAGCAACAAATCTAAATTAGCATCTCATTAAAAAAGAGGTATAATATACAAAAATAAAAAGCACCCATTTCTGGATGCTTTTTTGTATTAATGTATTTGGTTTTAAAGCTTATAGTGAAGTTGCCCAAGAGAAAGTAGCAACATCTACAGTTGCAGCTTCATCGTATAAACTAGTTTCGTTAGCTTCTTCACCATTAATAGATACGTTAGATAACGGACCGTCGTTAGCCATATCTAAAATTGTAGCGTAACCTGTTAAAGATAAGCCAGTGATAGTTGCTCCAGATTCAGCTTTAAATTGTAATGCTTTACCGTCTACAGTAGATACTGCTGTAAAGTTTACAATTTTAGGGTTACCATTTACACCATCTGCTTCAATAGCAGTAGAGAAACCAGCTTGAGTATGAGATACGTAAGTGTTCGTTAAAGTACCGTTCCATCCTTCAGTCCAGTCGATAGCATCATCTTCTAAATCTTGTACATAAACATTAGTTGCGTTTACAGTACCTCCAAAAAATTCAATACCATCATCTAAACCACCAATTAAAGCTACATTGTTAATAGAAGTTGCTGAACCAACAGCGTAAAGTGTTAATCCGTTGTATTGAGAATCAGCATTAATTTGTGCACCAGATTGCTTGATTACTAAGTATTCTATAGAACCAGAGTTATCTTCATCATTACTTCCACCGTAGATTAATCCACCAACTTCAGCAGTTGCATCTGTACCAGCAGTTGTAGTAGCGTCTCCTAAGATTACTAAACCTCCCCATACACCTGTTTCAGATGTTGGAGCCATTACTACAGGATTAGCTTCTGTTCCTTCAATAAAAATTTGAGCTCCTTTTTGGATAGCTATATAAACATCTGTACCAATTCCTGTATTGATTGTTGTTCCAGCTGGAATAGTTAAAGACGCACCATCTTCGATACTTAAAATACCAGGTAAACTATATGTAATAGATGCATCTAAAGTCATATCTTCATAAATAGACCCAGTTAAGATAGAATTGCTTCCAGCGTTTTCAATCCAATCAAACATACTAACATCTACAGTTGCAGGTCCAGTATAAGAATCCTCAAGAGTTGCAGTTTCACCTTCAATAATAACGTTAGCTAAAGGACCATCGTTAGCCATTTCAAGAGCAGTATCGTAACCACTAAGAGAAAGACCTGTAATTGTTGCCCCAGACTCAGCTTTAAATTGTAATGCAGTACCTCCAACACTAGAAACAGCAGTGAAGTTTTCAATTATAGGGTTTCCATTAACACCATCAGCTTCAATAGCAGTAGAGAAGCCTGATACAGAATGTAGTACGTAAGTGTTAGTTAATTTACCATTCCAGCCTTCAGTCCAGTCGATAGCATCATCTTCTAAATCTTGAACGTATACGTTAGACGCATTTACAGTTCCGCCAAAGAATTCAATACCATCATCTAAACCATTCATGATTGCGATGTTGCTAATAGAAGTTCCAGAACCAACAGCGTAAAGTGTTAATCCGTTATATTGAGAATCTGCGTTAATTTGAGCTCCTGAGTTAGTAATAATTAAATATTCAATAGAACCAGAATTATCTGAATCGTTAGAACCACCATAAATAAGACCACCAACTTCAGCAGTAGCATCTGTACCAGCAGTAGTTGAAGCATCTCCTAAGATAACAAGTCCACCCCAGTTACCTGCAGTATCAGGACCCATTGTTACAGGAGAATCTGCAGTACCATTAATGTTTATTTTTGCTCCTTTTTGTACAGCAATATAAACGTCTGTACCTGTGCCTGTAGTAATATTTGTTCCTGCAGGAATAGTTAATGTTGCTCCGCTTTCTACACTTAAAATTCCAGTAAGTTCGTAAGCAATTGAAGCGTCAAGTATTTTACTTTCGGTAATAGAACCTTCTAATATAGATTCATCAGTTTCTCCACCGCCACCTCCGGTAGAATCATCGTCACTACTACAGCTAATCGCAAATACATTCAGTAAAGCAATTACACTTAAAATCGAAATTTGTCTGATTGTTTTTTTCATTGTGTTATGTTTAATAAATTTAATTTTAAAAGTTAATGTTTATACCTAAGGAGATAGTTGTTCCGTTTTTATAAGATCTTGTCACTTGAGTGCTTTCTACTCCAGTTGACGAAGTGTATACATCCTGAGTTCTTTTTATGTTAGGATTTAGTATGTTTAAAGCTTTGAAATTGATGTTTATGTTGTCTGAAAGTTCTTGGCTTAAAGTTGCATTTAAGACTGCAAAACCTTTTTCAATAATTTCGTTGTTATATAATGTAGATGTTACTGTTTGACTATCTGGCGCACTTCCCAAAGCGTATATTTTGTCTGAAGCGTAGTTACCAGAAATATTGGCATTAAATGTTCTCTCCCAATTAGTAGAGAAGTTTAGTGATGCATTTACGATATAGTCTGATGCACCTTCAAGGCCGATTTCATCTTTACCATTATATGTATAGGTATTTGCTATAGATCCATCTTGATTATAAATTGTTTTAAGATCTTGATTGTGCCACATTTTAGTGAAGTTAAATCCGAAATCTAAATTGTAACCATTATCATCTGTAGAAGCGATAATGTCCATATTAGCTTCTAATTCTAATCCAAATACTTCTGCCTTATCACTCGTGTTTTCGAAAGTAAAATACCCAGAAGACCCTCTGTCTAATGTTTTGTTTATTGGGTTTTTAATGTGTTTGTAAAACCCTGTTGCAGAAATAAGTTCTTTGTTTGAAGGGAATAATTCCCATTTTACATCAAAATTATATACATCACTAGCTTCCAAATCAATGTTACCTACAACAACTTGGTTGGTAGGAGATACATATCCAAAAGGAGCTATTTCTTTAAATTCTGGTAACGTTATTGTTTTACTTGCAGCGATTCTAAAGTTGTTTTTCTCGTTAAGTGCATATTTAACATTAAACACTGGGTAAATGTTGCTGTACTCTTTGGTTACACTACCCTCTCTACCACCTGGAGCATTTCCAACATTGTAGTCTACAATAATTTCATCTTTTTGGTATCTAGCCCCTAGGTTAAAGTTGAATTTGTTAACTGCGTAATTTGCGCTAAAAAAACCTGAAGCAGAATTTAATTCTCCGTTATAACTATCAGGTAAAGATTCTGTTAAGCTTAATACGCCACTGTCAAAATTATCTTGAGTAAAAACAGCACCTAATTCATCTAACGATGGCGGAACAACTTGTCCAGGAGCACCAACTTCATCTACGCCATAAACAGTAGATTGGAAGTCTCTAGTTTTGTATCTGTAGTTAGCACCAAATGCTACCATTAAAGTAGATTCGTTTTCTTTTTCAAAGATTTTTAATTCATCTTTAATACGTGCATTTAATTCAGAATCTTCAATCTCTTGAGCAGATTTTCTTTGTTGTGTACCACCTTGATTTGCTAATTCTATGCTCTCAGATTCTGTGTCTGTAGGTTTCTTTATGTTAACCTCGTTTCTTATTCTGTTAGGTTCGTCTGCATCCATTCTGTTGTAACCTAAACCCCATGTAATATGATTTTTGGTACCCAATTGATGGTCTCCCATAATTTGATTAACCCACAATCTAGTTTGTTTTGTGTTTTGGTCTTTTACATATTGGCTATAAGCATCTTCGTCATTTACTTCTTCAAATACAAAACCTTCACGATTTCTACCTGCTTCAAAAACTTGGTCAGTCATTTTATTTACAAAAAGACTTACGGCTCTTAAATCATGATCGTCATTAATTTTATAAGCCATATCTACAAGGCCAGTTGTGCTAATAGTATTTATGTAATTAGTAGCATCTGTATATTTTACATCTTCTAAGTTTCTATTA
The DNA here is from genome assembly GCF_007197735.1 of Formosa sediminum. GTDB lineage: Bacteria > Bacteroidota > Bacteroidia > Flavobacteriales > Flavobacteriaceae > Formosa > Formosa sediminum. The sequence continues at coordinate 703,140 of NZ_CP041637.1, read as the reverse complement.
AACTGTTGAAAAGTCCCTTCGTTGTATTCAAATTTACTGGATTGAGAACCGTTGAATAAGATTTTAAAATTGTCTCCAATTTTAGTTCCAGCAGTTAAGGTGTATCTGTAATCTATAGGTAAGCTAGTACTTTCTGTGTCCCAAGATTGTTCTGTAATGGCATCTTTTGTAGATAAGTTGCTAGAATAGAATCCAAATGAAATATCGTCACGATTAGCTGTGCGCTTAAATTTACTTTGTCCAATTGCGTTTGTATTAAATCCAGATTGTAAACCAAGTTTAATTTCGTTGTTGCCAACTAAACTTCTAGAGTTAATATTGATACTTCCCGAAGATTGATCTGCAGAGTTCTCTGGTGCAAAGTTTTTGCTTATTGAAATACTTTGTACAATTCTTGTTGGAAAAAGTGCTAAGTCAATGTTTTTCTTGTCTACGTTATCAGAAGGTATAGTCATTCCGTTAAGTGTAGTATATAAGTAACGGTCTCCTAAACCTCTTACGTAAACATCTCCTGAGGCTTCACTACTTGAAACTCCAGAGATTTTTGTTGTCGCTGTAGCAGCATCACTAACTCCTAATTTAGCTAATTCTATAGAGCCAATACTTTCTTTAATTTCTACAGCTTCTCTCTGGTCTAATAATAATGCAACTTCACTATCTTTTCTAGATGTTGTTGTAATTACAATTTCATCTAATGCAGCTGCACTAGCTCCCATAACAATGTTTGCTTCAGTTACTTTTCCTGAAATAACAGTTAAAGGTACTTGTTGTGTTTCGTAACCAACAAAACTATAAATTAAGGTGTACTCTCCTGGTTCTAAATTGTTAAAAGAGTAAAGGCCATCCATGTCAGACGTTGTTCCGTTTGTTGTGCCTTTAATTAAAATGTTTGCAAATGCAAGTGGCTCGTTATTATATTCTTTATCTATTAATTTACCAACGATCGAGCCGGTATCTTGAGCGTAATTAAACGCAGTGGTTAAAAATACTAATGCTATTAATAATTGTTTCATTTTGTCGTTTATTTTCATTCCGCAAATAAACTTCTGATTTTTCGAATCAACTAGAAACAGGGGTTAATGATAGGTGATAAAAACGTTAACTTAAAGTTAGAGAATGTATTGGTTTTTTGTGTTTTGTAAACATTTTGTTAACATGCTAAAGTTTCTGTAACCGGTTTAATATCTCTTGAAGTGCGATGTATATTAGAAAATACTATATTGCGAATACTTAAAATAAAGTTATGAATTGGGAACAATTATTATCTCTTAAACGTTTTGGAGATGTTAATAAACGCTTAAGAAAAAGCCAAGATGAAACCCGTTTAGGGTTTGAAGTAGATTATGACCGTGTTATTTTCTCGTCAGAGTTTAGAAGTTTACAAGATAAAACACAAGTTATACCTATGTCTCAAACAGATTTTGTGCATACACGTTTAACTCATAGTTTAGAAGTGAGTGTTGTAGCAAGATCATTAGGGCGTAAAATTGGACAGAAAATAATTCAAAAATATCCCGAACTTCAATCCGAACATGGGTATTTACCAAATGATTTTGGAGCCATTGTAGCATCTGCAGCTTTAGCACATGATATAGGAAATCCACCATTTGGCCATTCTGGAGAAAAAGCTATTGGCGAATATTTTAAAACAGGAGCAGGAGCGCTATATAAATCACAATTAACGCCTAAGCAGTATCAAGACTTATGTGATTTTGAAGGTAATGCAAACGGATTTAAAATTTTAACACAAAGCCGCGACGGACGTGTGGGCGGACTCCGTTTATGTTATGCAACTTTGGGTGCATTTATAAAATATCCAAAAGAGTCTTTACCTAAAAAACCAACCCAAAATGTGTCTGATAAAAAGTATGGGTTTTTTCAAAGTGAAAAAGATGCTTTTTTAGATATTGCGCAAGAGTTGGGTTTAATTGAAGCTGGAACAAATGGAAATGTAAGTTTTAAAAGACATCCGCTTGCATATTTGGTAGAAGCTGCAGACGATATTTGTTATACCATTATAGATTTTGAAGATGGTATTAATTTAGGTTTAATTGAAGAAGAGTTTGCTTTAGAATATTTAATAAAACTGGTTAAAGATGTTATAGATATTAATAAATATCACCAATTAACAAACACGCAAGATAGAATAAGCTATTTAAGAGCCTTAACAATTAACACCTTAATAAATGAAGCGATTTCAATTTTTGAAGCTAATGAAACAGCAATATTAAATGGGACATTTTCTTTTTCTTTATTAGAAAAAAGTAAATATGAAGCTCAAATAAACGATATTATAAAAATTAGTGTTGAAAAAATTTATCAGTCTCAAGAGGTTCTAGATAAGGAAATTTCTGGTTATGCAGTAATTTCAAAATTATTAGATGTATATATTTCTGCAGTGAATAATGATTATAATGGAAAAGCATCTAATTATGATAAACTCATTTTAAAGATTCTTCCAAAAACCATCGATTTTGGTTCAACCGATTTGTATACAAGATTATTAAATGTTTGTCATTATGTCTCCTTGTTTTCTGATAGTCAGGCTATTTTGAATTATCGAAAATTTTCGGGGCGCTTAGTTTAATCGTTAGCTAATTTCTTGTTTGTTATTTAGAAAAATATATTTTTGTAAAATCCAACCTAAATATATATGAAAAATAAATTACAAATAGCATTAGGGCTATTAGCTGTTGTTACAATAGTTTTTGCTCTAGCGAAATTTAAGAATGAAGATGTGTCTTCTAACAAACAAGAGGTTAAAACCTTGACTGTTGTAGAGTTAAAAGCTTTGCATAAGAAAAACTTAGAAAATAGTCCGTTTAAAAACACTGCAAGTTTAAGTAAAAAAGAACGTGCTCAAAAAGGATTGCCTCCTAAACGTTATATGGAACGTTTATGGGAGTTAACCATGAATCCCGCATTAGGACGCCCAACTCCAGAAAATTTAACGGTAATACAAAAAGAACTTTTAGAAGCGCGTTCTAGTGCATTAGCGGCAGGACGTGTGCCGGGAGATGACTCAAATAACAATTGGATAGAACGTGGTCCAAATGATATTGGTGGTCGTACCCGAGCATTGATTTTTGATCCTAACGATACGAGTAACGAAACTGTGCTTGCTGGTGGTGTTAGTGGAGGGTTATGGAAAAACACTAATATTTCTAATCCAAATTCTGTTTGGACAAGTGTAGATTTACCAGAGAACCTAAATATTAGTTGTATTGCTGTAGATCCTAACGATTCTAAAACTATGTACTTAGGTACAGGAGAGTCTTATGTAGCAGGAGATGTTAACGGAAATGGTGTTTGGAAATCTACAGATGGTGGAAACTCATGGAGCCATGTTTTTGGAGGTGCTGAAGGCGAAACAGTATTACGAACCGATTCTAAGGTTACAGTAAAATCACCTAGTAGTATTGCAGATACATATATAGCTATATCAGCTGGTTTTAGTCCAACAATCACATCAGATATTACTAAAGATGTTGTGTTAGCAGATGCTGGAGGAGTAACAGGGGCAGAGGCCTGTTCTACGCTTACAAATGCAGCAGCTATTAATGGAAAAATTGCTTTAATTTATAGGGGAGGATGTTCTTTTATTGAAAAAGTAGTTTTCGCTCAAGATGCCGGTGCTGTAGCTGTTATTGTGGTTAATAATGTATCAGGAAATCCAATTGCAATGGGTGGAGTTGATCTTAATGGAGAAGTTCTTATTCCTTCTGTAATGGTATCTAAAACAAATGGAGATTTAATGCTTGCGCAATTAGAAGCTGGACAAACAGTGAATGCAACGATATCAGCAACTTCTGTAGATTTTTCAGGATTATATGTGTTAAATGGTAATCAGCATGTAAACGATATTATTGTTAGAGATAATAATGGTGTTTCTGAAGTCTTTGTTGCGGCAGGAAGTTCTTTTTATAGTGATGCTACTCCATATACACTTTTTGGTCCTGATGATTACGGTTTATTTAAATCCTCTAACGGAGGAACATCTTGGAGCCAATTGGCAGTACCATTAACAGATAATGGGTATGTATATGAACCTAATGATATTGAATTAGGAGCTGATAATACTATTTGGATGTCTACTAGACAAAGTTTACTTTACGGTGATGGTGGAGGAACTATTTTTTCTTCTACAGATGGGAATAACTTTGTTAAGAAATATGAGTTTGATGGAAGTCGAACACAAATCGCGACGTCGCATACAGATGCAAATAAAGTATATATATTGGCTGAAGGGAAAGATACAATTACTCCAGTTATTATGAAGAAAACTATTAACGGTTTTGCTTCAACTACAGATTTAACATTACCAAATGATGCAGATACAGATATTGATGAAATTGATTTTTGTAGAGGTCAAGCATTTTATGATTTAGTTATAAAAGTAGACCCTACAAACGACGAAAAGGTATATGTTGGAGGTATTGATGCGTTTAGAAGTGCAGATGGTGGAACAACTTGGACGCAATTATCGCATTGGTATGGTGGTTTTGGATATCCTGATATGCATGCAGATCAGCATGCTATTGCATTTGGTACTGGAGATTCTTCTAAAATGTTATTCGGAAACGATGGAGGTGTATTTTATTCATCAGCTAGTGGTTCAAAACCTACATCTAGAAATAACGGATATAATGTAACGCAATTTTATACAGTAGCGGTTGCTCCAACAGCAGCTGTAGCTGGAGATTATTTTGCTGGAGGTACACAAGATAATGGAACACCTTATTTTAGAAATGCAAGTTCAGGAATTAATTCGTCTTCATTCGATCTTTATGGTGGTGACGGTGCGTATACAGCTTTCGATCAAGACGGAACAGATACATACGTTATTTCTAATTATATTTATAATCTTGCTATTAGAAAGTATGATTATGCTACAGGAGAGGTTACAACAATACATGAGGATGATGAAGAAGAGAAAAATGGAGAGTTTATAAATCCTCAGATTTTAGACTCAAGATTAAATTATTTGTTCTCTAACTATTCATCAGGGACATCTTATGCAATTAAAACCTATAGAACTAAAAGTACAACGTCTAGCTATATAGCTAATACATTAACTAATACACTCTTAGATGCTCCGGCCTTAGCCTTAGCAATATCTCCATACGATGTTAGTAGCTCACATAGTATATTGTATGCTGGTTTAGAAAATGGTAGATTATTAAAAATTACAAATGCAAGTGCACCAATATTTCAAAGTTGGTCAGATATTTCTTCTTCTGAGTTTGTTGGTAGTATCTCTGATATTGAGTTTGGAACGTCTACAAACGAAATGTATGTTACATTCCATAATTATGGTGTAAACAACATTTGGTATACTAGTGATGGTGGTACTACTTGGAGTAAAAAAGATGGAAACTTACCAGATATGCCAGTAAAAACGATTTTAAGAAACCCTCTAAAAGCAGATGAGGTTATTATCGGTACAGAGCTAGGAGTTTGGTATACTACAAATTTTTCTAGTGATTCTCCAACTTGGACATCTGCTTTTAATGGTATGAGTAACGTAAAAGTTATGGATCTGGATTTAAGAGACGATAATACAATATTTGCTGCAACTTTTGGTCGTGGTCTATTTTCAGGTAAATTTACAAGTGAAGCTTTAAGTGTTGAAGACAATGTATTGGCTACAGGTATTTCTTTATATCCTACGGTTTCAACGGGTGAATTTAAAGTTAAATCAAAATCTAATTTAGGAGATGTTAATCTTCAAATATTTAACCTAAATGGACAATCTGTACTTGTAAAAACTATTAATTTAGATGGAAATACAGCAACCGATATTAATATTAATGTAGCCTCTGGAGTGTACTTGGCTAAATTTACTGAAGGCGAAACAACAACTATTAAAAAGTTTATTATTAAATAAAAATAGCTTTTTAATCTATAGTAAAAGAGGAACGCTTAGCGTTCCTCTTTTTTTATTCTATAATGATAATAGAAAATTGATTATATGTTATTTATAAATAATTTAGATAAAGACTCAGCGTCTAGACCTAACGATTTTTGAAGTTGGGAAACGGTTCCATGTTCAATAAAAACATCTGGAATTCCAAGTACATCAATTGGTGTATTATAATTGTGTTTTGCAGAAAAAGTGATAATTGCACTTCCAAAACCACCCAAAATTGTGCCATCTTCAATAGTAAATACTTTTGTGTAGGTCTTAAAAATAGTGTGCAGTAAATTTTCGTCTAAAGGTTTTATAAAACGCATGTTAAATACCGCAATGTTACTTTGCTGTTCTGGTGTTAGTAAATGTAGTGCGTCCTCAATATTAGAAGCCATAGTACCAATACTTAATACGGCAATTTTGTGCCCTAATTTAACAGTTTCTCCTTTGCCAATTTCTATTGTTGAAAAAGGCTGTTTCCATTGTAGTTCACGGCCTCGACCACGCGGATAACGAATTGCAATAGGGTGATTTAAACCCAATTGTGCCGTGTACATAATATTGCGTAACTCAATTTCGTTTTTAGGAGCAAAAATAATAAGGTTTGGAATGCATTGTAAAAAGGCTAAATCAAATACACCTTGATGTGTCGCACCATCTTCTCCAACTAAACCTGCACGATCTAAACAAAAAATAACCGGTAGGTTTTGAAGTGCAACATCGTGTATAATTTGGTCGTAAGCACGTTGTAAAAATGTTGAATAAATATTACAAAATGGTATAAAACCTTGTGTGGCTAATCCGGCCGATAATGTAACTGCATGTTGTTCTGCTATGCCTACATCAAAAGCGCGTTCGGGAAACTCAGTCATCATATATTTTAAAGAGCTTCCTGTAGGCATTGCTGGAGTAATACCTATTATTTTTTCATTGGTTTTAGCTAATTCTACAATAGTGTGTCCAAAAACATCTTGAAATTTAGGCGGTAAAATGGTTTTTGATTTAGCAAATAGATCTCCTGTCTTTGCATCAAATTTTCCGGGAGCATGGTATTTTACTTGGTTTAATTCGGCTTGCTTTAACCCTTTTCCTTTAGTTGTAATTAAATGAAGAAATTTAGGGCCAGGTATTGTTTTTAGGCGTTCTAATTCAGATATAATTTTAGGTAAATCATGACCGTCAATGGGGCCTGAATAATTAAAATTTAGTGCTTCAAAAATATTGTCCTGTTTCTGTGTACCTTTTTTTACATTGGTTAAATACATTTTTAAGGCACCCACACTAGGGTCTATTCCTATAGCATTATCATTTAAAATAACCAGTAAGTTAGTATCTGTAACACCGGCATGATTTAGACCTTCAAAAGCCATACCGCTAGCGATAGAGGCATCTCCAATAACAGCAATATGCTGAGTTTTTAAATCGCCTTTAAGTTTAGAGGCTATTGCCATGCCTAAAGCCGCAGATATAGAAGTAGAGGAATGTCCAACTCCAAAAGCATCATATGTACTCTCCTCGCGTTTTGGAAAACCGCTTAAACCATTTAGTTGTCTATTGGTATCGAATAGTGATTTACGTTTGGTAAGTATTTTGTGTACATAGGCTTGGTGGCCAACATCCCAAATTAATAAATCTTTAGGAGTGTTAAACACATAATGTAGGGCAATTGTAAGTTCAACAACACCTAAACTAGCGCCTAAATGCCCTTCTTTTGTCGCTACAATTTGAATGATAAATTCGCGTAGTTCTTTCGCTAATAAAGGTAAACGATCTTTAGTTAGTTTTCTAAGATCTTCTGGAGCGTCTATGTGTTGTAGTAATTTTGCCATGCGATTACAAATGTACGTTTTGAAATTGTATTTTTACATTATGGAAAATATTTTTGATGATACTTATTTTATGAAGAAAGCTTTGCAAGAGGCAGAGGTAGCATTCGATAAAGGTGAAATTCCTGTAGGAGCTGTAATTGTAATTGATAATAAGATTATTGCACGAGCACATAATTTAACCGAAACTCTAAACGATGTTACAGCACATGCAGAAATGCAAGCCATTACTGCTGCAGCTAATTATTTGGGAGGTAAATATCTAAAAAAATGTACGTTATATGTCACTTTAGAACCTTGCCAAATGTGTGGTGGAGCTTTGTATTGGAGTCAGATTTCTAATATTGTATATGGAGCTAGAGACGAGCAGCGTGGGTGTTTAAATTTAAACACCAAATTACATCCTAAAACCCTTATAAAAGGTGGCGTTATGGCAGATGAAGCTTCAATTCTTATGAAGCGTTTTTTCGTTGAAAAACGTAATTTAAATTAAAGCGTTCTGTTATCGCCTTCCTTTTCTCTCATCTTGTTTAAATTTTCTTTAGTTAGCATATAATCTTTAACATCTTTATCTTTCCATCTGTAATAAGAAAATAAAGGAAATACAATTAAAAAAAGTCCAACGACACCAAAACCAATTAGTTTTTCAGAAAAAGACACATTTAATATAAAGCCTGAAAGTATACTTCCAAATGCTAAAAGGGTTAAAATAATGATGAGGTTTTTCATGCTAACTTGTAAAATTAATAAGCTGACGTCTGTAGGCTGTAAGCAATTTAGATTTAGAGATGAATCCAATATATTTTTCGTCTCGAATTACAGGCAAGTTCCAAGCACTTGAATCCTGAAACTTTTTCATTATATCTGTCATTCTATCTTTGTTTAAATCTATTATTTCTGGAGGTGCTTGCATGACATCTCTAGCAACAACTTCGGTGTAAAGTGATTGATCAAACATAATGGGTCTGATGTCATCTAAAAGAATAATTCCGACAATTTTTTTAGATTTAATACTAATAACTGGAAAAATATTTCGGTTTGACTTTACAACTGCTTTATGAACGATATCTCCTAAAGTCATATCTGGACTAATCTTAACAAATTTAGTTTCAATAAGATTTTCTATATTCATTAGCGTTAATACAGCCTGATCTTTATCGTGTGTAATTAAATCGCCTTGTCTAGCTAAAGCCATGCTATAAACAGAATATGGTAAAAAGTATTTAGTGACAGCAAAACAAATGGCAACAGTAATCATTAAAGGAATAAAAAGTTTATATCCACCTGTTAGTTCTGCAATTAAAAAGATAGCTGTAAGAGGGGCTTGTAGTACACCTCCTAAAACACCAGCCATACCTACTAATGTAAAATTACTTTCGGATAAATGAAGTCTAAAGACATCTAGGGTGTTTATAAATTTTGCAAATCCGAAACCAAGTACAGAACCCATAAATAAACTCGGAGAGAATATACCTCCAATTCCTCCTGCTCCAAATGTAAGGGAAGATGCTATAACTTTAAAGAGTATTAAGCCTATAAGTAATGCTAGTATTGCATAGTTGTTGGTAATATCTATATGCATAAAGTTATTGGTTACCACTTCTTGGAAGTTGCCTGTAACCATATTGTTAATAACTTCAAAACCTTCACCATACAAAGGTGGAATAAAAAATACAATTATTCCTAATCCAGTGCCTCCAATAAGTAAACGTTTTATTGGTGATTTAATACCGTGAAAGAAATCATGAAAATAGGCATAAACCTTAGTAAAATAAATAGACGTTAAAGCTGCTAATATTCCAAATACAACAAAAAAAGGAACTTGTCCTAGTGTAAACTTATCAATCAACTCAAACGGTAAAATCGTATCTGTTCCGTAAAAGAAATAGGATAATAATACCCCTGAAATGGATGAGATAAGTAAAGGCAGTAATGAAATTAGTGTTAAGTCTAAACTAAAAACTTCTATGGCAAATACTATGGCAGCAATAGGAGCTTTAAAAATACATGCGATTGCACCTGCTGCTGCGCATCCCATTAATAAAGTACGAGTAGATTGATTGGTGTGAAATAATCTGGAAATGTTAGAGCTAATTGCCGCGGCTGTAGATACTGTGGGGCCTTCTAGTCCAACAGAACCACCAAAACCAACAGTTAAAGGTGCTGTAAGTAGGGCTGAAAACATTTGGTATTGTCTCATAATTCCTTTCTTCTTTGCAATAGCGCGCAAAGTAGAAGGGATACCGTGACCAAAATCTTGTCTAATTACGTATTTTTTTACCAAATAGGTTAATGTCAAACCTACCAATGGAAATAAAAAGTAAAAAGGGTGATGGTAATTACTTACTACTTTATTCTCCATTAAATGCTGAATAAAGTGAGTCGCATTTTTAAGAATAACTGCGCCTAATCCGGCAATTAAACCTACAGTTATACTTAGTATATATACAAAATTTCTATGTCCAACATGCTTTGTTTTCCAAAGCAAGAATTTTGTTAACAAGGATTTTTTTTGAGTTGGCATAGTTAATAAAGTGTATAAATCCCGCTTTAGCGGGATTTAAAGTTATTATGATTTTATATTTAGTTTTAAGCTTAATTCTTCAAGCTGTAAGTCGTCAATTTTAGAAGGCGCATCAATCATGACGTCTCGGCCAGAGTTATTTTTTGGGAATGCAATAAAGTCTCGGATAGTTTCTTGTCCGCCTAAAATAGCTACCAAACGGTCTAAACCAAATGCTAAACCGCCGTGTGGTGGTGCACCGTATTCGAAGGCATCCATTAAAAATCCAAACTGTGCTTTGGCTTCTTCATCAGAGAATCCTAAATGTTTCAACATAATAGCTTGTGTTGCTTTATCGTGAATACGTATAGATCCGCCGCCAATTTCGTTACCATTTAATACTAAATCATAAGCATTGGCTTTAACATCTCCAGGATGGGTGTCTAATAATTCAATTTGTCCCGGTTTAGGAGACGTAAAAGGATGGTGCATAGCATGGTAACGCTCGGTCTCTTCGTCCCATTCTAAAAGTGGGAAATCTATAACCCAAAGTGGCGCAAACACTTTTGGATCTCTTAAGCCTAAACGTTCAGCCATTTCCATACGTAAAGCACTTAATTGTGCGCGTACTTTATTTGTAGATCCAGAAAGGATACAAATTAAATCACCAGCTTTAGCGTTGGTAACTTCCGCCCATTTTGTTAGATCGTCTTGATCGTAAAATTTATCTACTGAAGATTTAAAAGTGCCATCGTCATTACAACGTACATACACCATACCCAAAGCACCAACTTGCGGACGTTTAACCCATTCTATTAATTTATCAATTTCTTTTCTTGTATAACTGTTTCCTCCTGGAACAGCAATACCAACAACAAGTTCTGCATCGTTAAAAACTTTAAAATCTTTATGTTGAGCAACAGCGTTTAATTCTCCAAATTCCATTCCGAAACGGATGTCAGGTTTATCGTTTCCGTATAAACGCATGGCATCATCGTAAAGCATTCTTGGAAATTTTTCAACCTCTACACCATTAACTTCTTTAAGTAAGTGACGGGTAAGACCTTCAAATACATCTAAGATATCTTCTTGCTCTACAAATGCCATTTCACAGTCAATTTGTGTGAATTCTGGTTGTCTGTCTGCACGTAAGTCTTCGTCTCTAAAACATTTTACAATCTGGAAATATTTATCCATACCACCAACCATAAGCAATTGCTTAAACGTTTGTGGCGATTGTGGCAAGGCATAAAACTGACCTTCGTTCATTCTTGAAGGCACTACAAAATCTCGAGCTCCTTCAGGAGTAGATTTAATTAAATATGGTGTTTCAACTTCAATGAAATCTTGACTAGATAAATAGTTTCTGACTTCTTGAGTAACTTTATGACGGAAAATTAAACTGTTTTTAACTGGATTACGACGAATGTCTAAGTAACGGTATTTCATGCGTAATTCTTCGCCACCATCAGTTTCATCTTCAATAGTAAAAGGTGGTAAAATAGCATTATTTAAAATAGTTAGTTCTGAAACTAAAATTTCTATATCCCCTGTGGCAATATTAGGGTTCTTAGAAGCACGTTCTATAACAGTGCCTTTAACTTGAATTACAAATTCACGACCTAATTTTTGAGCCTGTTCTAACATGACTTTAGGTGTGCGTTCTTCATCAAAGATAAGTTGCGTAATACCGTATCGGTCCCGTAAGTCTACCCAAACCATAAATCCTTTATCACGTACTTTTTGTACCCAGCCTGAAAGTGTTACTTCATTATTTATATGAGACGATCTTAGTTCGCCACAGTTATTACTTCTATACATATTCAATTTTTTGATGTGCAAATTTAATGAAGTTAAATGATTATAAACTAAAAAATACAAAGCATTCTACTTTCGATTTTTTAGTTTTTTTATTACAACCTTTTCTTTGGATAATTATAGTTGTATTTCAGTTTTGTTATAGTCTCTTCTAAGTATCATTTATAAGTGGTATTAGGTGTTTTTGTTAAAAAAGATAAAATTATCTTAATTGTTAAATTATTATTGTATTTAATTATATTTAACAAAATCTGTAAATTTTTTTTATTAAAATTTAATATTTGTTGACAATAAATTGTTAAAGAAAACATAAAATATATACCTTAGGGATTATTTAATTAAAAAAAGCAAATGTTATGGAGAGATTATTACAATTTAAGTCACTAGTGTTTTTAATATGTTTTGGAGTGTCCAATATAATTGCTGCCCAGGAAGTTATGGGGACGGTTTCAGACCATTCAGGAGCTATGCCTGGAGTTTCTGTTATTATTAAAGGGACTTCGGTTGGTACAACAACAGATTTTGACGGTAAATATAGTTTAAGTGTAGAGCCAGGGGAAATCTTAGTGTTTTCTTATGTGGGGTACGAAACGAAAGAAGTTGTTGTTTCTGGAGAGGTCATAGATGTGGTATTGGAAGCGGGTGTTGCATTAGATGCTATTGTTTTGTTAGGTAATAGAGCTAAGCCAAGAACCCTTTTAGATTCTCCAGTGCCTATAGATAATATTGGTGTCGATGAGTTAACAGGTGGAGGGCAGCCAACAATTGAGTCTATGCTTACTTTTAAAGTGCCTTCGTTTAATGCACAAACACAAGCGATTGCTGATGCAACTGCACATTACGATCCAGCAGATTTACGTGGATTAGGACCAAGTAGAACTTTGGTTTTAATTAATGGAAAACGTAAAAATCAAAGTGCTCAAGTTTACTTAAACAGAACTCCTGGAAAAGGAGAAGTAGGCGTAGATTTAAAAAGTATACCTACTGCAGCTATAGAAAGTGTAGAGATTTTAAGAGATGGAGCATCTGCACAATATGGATCTGATGCCATTGCAGGAGTTATAAATATGGTATTAAAGAAAGATGCTCAGTTTTCTTCGTTTAGTGTAAAATCTGGATTAACTACAGATGGAGATGGTTTTAATTTTGCAACAGATTTTAATACAACACTTGGTTTTGGAGAGGGAGGTTCTATAAATTTAACTTTAGGATATTATAACCAATCTCATACAAATAGAGCAGGAGTTGTAGATCCTGATGCTGAAGGAGCGACTAGAGATTATGAAATTGAATGGTTAGCGAATAATCCTAAAGCGGGGATGACTGTTGGTCAGCCTGATCTAGAGAAAGGGGATCTGTTTGTTAATATATCTCATCCGGTAGGGAAAAGTTCAGAATTTTATTCTTTTAATGGATACACTTTAAGAACAGGTAAAAGTTTTGCGTATTACAGAGCGCCATACTGGAGACAAGATGTTGCCGACGCAGAACTTCTTACACCTACAGAAGATTTTGAAGGGTATCAGCCAACTTTTGAAGCTAGAATTAAGGATCATATTAATTCTATGGGGTTAAAAATGGATTTAGGAAATAATTGGTTTGGAGATGCGAGTGTAACGTACGGAAGAAATAGTGTAAGTTATACGGTAAACAATTCGGTAAACAGAGATTATTTAGCAGATCATGGTACATCTCCAACAACATTTGAACCTGGCGGTTATAGCTTGAGTAATATTATAGGTAATTTAGATTTTTCATCTGTATTTACAGAGATGATAAGTGCCTCTTTTGGGATGGAATATAAAATAGAATATTTTGAAGCAATTGAAGGTGAGCCGTTATCTTATTATGGAGAAGGATCAGACTCTTTTGCGGGAATAAAACCTGAAGAAGCTGGAAAGTGGGATAGAAATAATTTAGGTATTTATGCAGGTTTAGATTTTGATATTACTGATGCTTTATTGTTAGGAGTTGCAGGTAGGTATGAAGATTTCTCTGACTTTGGAGATAATTTTTCTTGGAAAATATTCGGACGTCAAAAGTTGGGAAGTAATGGTGTAATAAGAGCATCTTATAGTACAGGATTTAGAGCACCAACATTGCACCAACGTTTTTTAACAAATAGTCAATATATTATTGTTGAAGGCTCTTCAGAACCATTATTACAAGGAACATTGGCAAATAATAATCCTGCTGTAGAAGCTCTAGGTGTCTCAAATCTTTTTGCAGAGACATCTAAAAATATAGCTGCAGGTATTACTTATAAATTTAAAAGTAATTTTTATGCGTCTTTAGATTTTTATCAAATAAATGTTGACGATCGTATATTGTTCTCTTCTCAAATTGGATCAGATTCTGACGATACAACAATAAATCCGGTAGAGCAAATCTTGATTGATAATGGAGTAACTGCAGTTCAGTTTTTTATTAATGCAGGTGATACAAAAACTACAGGTTTAGACTTTGTATTAAATTACGATAATATTGAATTAGGTACAGCATTGTTAAATGTAAACTTAGCAGCTAATTTTAATAAAACAACAATTGATGCTATTAATACACCGGATGCTTTGGCTGCTAATGGTTATGATATTTTTGAAAGAATCGAACGAGGATTAATAACAAACTCTAGACCGAAATCTAAAGTTATTTTAGGGCTAGATTATGAAGCAGATAAGTTTGGTATAGGGCTATACAATACTATGTTTGGAGAAGTAACAATTACATCTCCTTTAGGTAAAGAATTCGATCAGGATTTGTCTTCTAAAGTGGCTACAGATATAAGTGTAAGCTATCATTTTACAGATATGTTAAGTTTAACAGGAGTTATTAATAACATATTTGATGTATATCCAGATGAAACCTTAGCATCTACAGGAACTGCACAGGCGGCATCAAGATTTACATACTCTTCAGAAGTACAGCAATTAGGACAATTGGGAACAAATTTTAGTGTAGGGTTAAATTATAGATTTTAATTAATGTGTTTCATGTAAAATAAAAATCCAGACACTTCTGACGAGGAGGTCTGAATTTCTATTGTTAATTGGAATTAGTCACACAGTTAATGAACAATGATTTTAATCCAGAAAATCCGAAGTGTTATACTTCGGATTTTTTAGTTTGTAACCTTTTTGTTAATCTGCTATATCTACAATTCGTCTTTCTGATAACCACATTTTAAATAGAGAAGTTAGGAAGAAAAATACAGGAACAACGATTAGAGTTAAGAAGGTTGCTACTAGTAAACCATAAATAACTGTCCAAGCTAAAGGTCCCCAAAACACAACATTGTCTCCACCTATATATATGTTAGGATTAAAGTCGCTAACTAAAGTAAAAAAGTTAATGTTAAGTCCGATGGCTAATGGCACTAATCCTAAAATTGTAGTTATTGCTGTTAATAGAACAGGACGTAAACGCGCTTTACCCGCACGAACAATACACTCGTATAAATCTTGACGGCTTAAATACGTATCATCGTCTAAGTCTAATTCTAGTTTTTTTCTATCTATAAGAAGTTGGGCATAATCAAGTAAAACAACACCATTATTAACCACAATACCTGCTAGGGAAATAATTCCCATCATAGTCATCATAATAACAAAGGCATCTCCTGTGACTACTAGCCCTCCAAATACACCAATAAAACTTAAGAAAATTGCTAACATGATAATTCCTGGTTTTGTGATGGAATTAAATTGAAATATTAAGATAAAAAAGATAAGTGCTAAGCCTGTAAAGAACGCGCCCACCAAAAAGGACATTTGTTTATTTTGTTCTTCAATTTGCCCAGTATAATCAATTTTGATATCTGAAGGTAAATTTTCAAATGTTTTCATTTCATTCTGGATTTGCTCAACAATAGCTGCAGCATCTGTAAATCCTGGCGATAAAGCAGAATAGACGGTAACCACACGTCTTGTGTCTTTATGTTTAATAGCATTATATCCAGAAGTATTACTTTGTTTTGCTACTGCAGAAACAGGTATTTCTTTAATTTGCCCTGTGTTATCTCTAAAGGTCATTTTCTGGTTGAAAATAGCACTCATATTATATCTATTTTCTTCGTTAAAACGAACGTAGATATCAAAATCATCTCCGTTTTCTTTATAAACACCAGCTTTGCTACCAAATATAGAGTTACGTAATTGTTGTCCTACTTGGCTTGCACTTACACCTAATTCTCCTGCTTTTTCTCTGTCTACTTCAACTAACATGGTAGGTTTGCCTTTGTTAACATCAATTTTAAGTTCGTCTATTCCAGAAATATTTTTACTGTTTATAAAGTCCCTCATGTTTTGAGCAATACCAATAATTTGTGCATAGTCTTCTCCTTCTATTTCAATATTAATAGGAGGTCCAGAAGGTGGTCCGTTCTGATCTTTTTCTACAGAAATTAAAACCCCTGGATAAATACCTACTAATGCTTTCTGTACTTTTTGTCGTAGCAATTCACTATCTGCACCACGTCTATATTTGTATTCGCGCATTGAAGCAGTAATTTTTGCTTTATGAGGCATTTCTGCAGCAGATCCACCATCGGTTTGTGGGTTTCCTGCACCTTCTCCCACTTGCGAGACAGCACTTTCTACCAAGAAATTATAGTCGCCATCTTTATACTCTTCATCATCTAGAACATCGTATACTTTACTTTCTATTTCTTTAGTAATCGCATTGGTTTTTTCTATATCGGTTCCTTCAGGATATTCTATATAGACAATAATTTGATTGGGTTTATTATCTGGGAAAAACTCAACTTTTGTACGTTGAGATTTTAACGATGCACCAAAAGCAATAAAAGATAAAATTAAGCCTACAAATGTGATAATTGTAATGAAAGCTGGCCATTTTTTACTTAATGCTCTACGCAATTCACGTTCGTATAAATTCTCAAACTTAACCAAGATTTTAGTTTGGAAAGTATTGGCCATTTTACGTAAAAACAGACGATAAATCCATAGCATAACAGCTGTAAAAATCATTAAGCCACCAAGGCCTCTGTAAGCACCACCAAATATTAAGATTAGTAAGCCTATAACAGATACAATACTTGTAATTGAAATAATATTTTTTAGAGGCATATCTTTATCTTCTATAGTCATGTATTTTGAAACCAATACAGAGTTAAAAAAGATAGCTACAATTAAAGATGATCCTAATACTGTTGATAGTGTAATTGGGAGAAGCATCATGAATTTTCCCATTACCCCAGGCCAAAGCCCTAACGGAATAAAAGCGGCTACAGTTGTGGCTGTAGAGATAATAATTGGATAAGCAATTTCTCCAATCCCTATTTTAGCAGCTTTTTTTCTGCTCATGCCTTCTTCATCCATTAAACGGTAAACATTTTCTACCACTACAATACCATTATCTACCAGCATTCCTAGTCCCATAATTAAACCAAAAAGGATCATGGTATTTAAGGTGTAACCTAAAAAGTTTAATATCATTAAAGACATAAACATAGACATAGGTATAGCAAAACCTACAAAAAGAGCATTTTTAAATCCTAAGAAAAACATTAGGACTGTAATTACTAATATAATACCAAAAATAATGTTGTTAACTAAATCGTCTACCTGACCAATGGTAACAGGAGATTGGTCGTTTGCTATGGTTACAGTTAGGTCTTTAGGAAATACATTTTCTTTAGCATCTTTAACAATGTTTTGTATTTGCTCTGCAGCATCTACCATGTTTTTACCCGCACGTTTTTTTACATCTAACATTACTACGCGATGTCCAAATTCTCGTGCATAGGTAGTTCGGTCTTTTTCTTTAAAAGAAACATTTGCAATGTCTTTTAAGTATATAGGACTGTTATTGTCTGACTTAATTACAAAGTTATTAAGTTCTTTAGGATCTTCAATTTCTCCTAAAATTCTAATGGTACGACGTTGGCCGCTAGTAATTAAATTCCCTGCAGACATGGTTACGTTTCCGCCATTAACGGCACTAATAACATCTGCAAAACTTACTTTTGCAGCCATCATCTTGTAAATATCTACAGCTATTTCAACTTCTTTTTCTTGTGCACCACGTATATCTACTTGTTTTATTTCTGGTAAGTCTTCAATCTCATCTTGAAGATACTCGCCAAAATCTTTTAATTTATCTACCGGATAATCTCCTGAAAGATTTATGTTAAGAATAGGCATTTCTTCAGAGAGATTCAAGTCGAATACATTAGGCTCTACTTTTGCATCGTTAAATGTTGGCCAATCTTCGCTTGCCGTTTCAGAATCTATTTCATCTTTAACCTTTTGTTTGGCAGCTTCGACACTAATATTCTCATCGAATTCCACAATAATCATGGAATAGTCTTCTTGAGAGGTAGATGTTATTTCTACAACATTACTTATGGTTTTAAGTTGGTCTTCTAAGGGATCTGTGATTAGTTTTTCAATGTCTTCTGCAGTATTCCCTGGATATAAAGAGCTTACGTAGATTTTAGTTTCTACAACTTCTGGGAAGTTTTCCCGTGGCATTTGGTAATACGCGCTAACTCCTAAATAGAAAATTACAGCCATAATAACATAAATTGTGGTTTTGTTATTAATGGCCCACGTTGACATTCCAAATTCTTTGTCTACTTTCTTTTTGTGCTTTGTCATGGCTTAGACTTAATAGTTAATAACTTTTACAGTTTGCCCGTTTGTTACACTACGTGCACCTTCTTTAATGATTTCTGCGCCATTTTCTATACCGCTTAAGACTTCGATCACGTCGTTTTGAGTTTTTCCTGTTTCAATAATTACTCGGTTTACTGTAGCTTCGCCGTCTTCGTTTTTATTATTTACAACGTAAATGTATTGTTCTCCGTTAGCATTTTCTGAAATGATGCTTAATGGGATTAAAACAGCATTTTCACTTGTATAGTCGTTAATTTTTAATTTTGCGGTAAGGTTAGGTTTAATGTTTTCGTTTTTATTAGGTACAGCAACTTCTACTTTAAACGTTCTGTTTGCGGGATTAATAAAATTACTAGCCTGGCGTATTTCTGTATCTACAGTTGTTCCTAAGATTGGGAATTCAACTTTTACCATTTTTCCTTTTACAACATCTGTAATGTAATTTTCAGGAACTTCGGTTTCAATAAACATGTCTTTAAGGTTTACAATTCTAATTAATTGAGATTGTCCTGGCATTACAACGCTTCCTTGATCTGTAATAATATCGTCTATTACACCAGAAAAAGGTGCTACTATAGTTGTTTTTGCTAATTGTGTTTTTAGTTGATTAACGGCTTGTTCTTGAGCTTCAAAATTAGATTTAGCTTGTAGGTACTGTATTTCGCTTCCTATTTCTTGTTCCCATAGTCTTTTTTGACGTTTAAAAGTGGTTTCGGCTAAAGCCAATTGTATTTCTGTCTGAGAAACTTGTTGTTCTAAACCACCATCGTCTATTTTAGCTAAGGCTTGTCCTTTAGTGACGTGTTGCCCTTCTTTAACATAAACCTGTTGTAAAATTCCAGATGTTTCAGGATAAATTACAATGTTTTGTTTGGTTTGTACACTACCTTGTAATTCTAAATAATGTACAAAGTGTTCTGTTTTAGCTTTAACTGTAGTCACTAAAGGCAGTTTTTTTGTGTCGTCTAATTCTGCTATTTTTTCGTCTATGCGTTTTAATTGTTGGCTTATAGTTACCTGTTGCGCTTCAATTTCTGTACGTTTAGCTCGAATAGATTCTAGGTTGCCCTTTGCTAATACTTCATCTATAGATTGCTCTTTTCCACCGCAAGAAATTAAAAGAAAAGTAAACGCTGTGATAATATATATGTTTTTCATAGTGATGTTTGTTAATTGTTTAATGTGCTTAAAATAGCATCTAATTCTGCTTTTTTATTGATAATATCAAGCATAGCTTGTAGGTATTCTTGTTGTGCAGCATATAACTGTGTTTGAGCTTGTCTTAAATCGAAACTTGATGAAATTCCCTCGAAAAATTTAATTTCATTTTTTTGTTCTATACGCTCTGCCAAGTCTAGGTTTAATTTTTTATTTGTGTAATCTTCAATAGCATATTGATAATCGCTTTTAGCTGTAGCAATTTGTAACTTAAGTTGCTGTTCTGTTTCTTCAAGATTTTCATTAGATTTTTCTAAATTTATTTTTGCTATTTGTGTAGCGGCAGATCGCCCTAAAGAACTAAAAATAGGAATATTTAAAGAGACGCCAAATAAAGAAGATCCAAACCATTTTTGGTTATTGTTAAAAAAAGCAAATGTTTCTCCGTAAGCATTATAACCTCCATTAATAAAGGCGCTTAAAGTTGGCATGCCTTGACTCATAGCTAATTTAACTAACAAAGCGTTGCTCTCTACATCGTTTTCTGCAATGCGATAATCTATAGTGTTTTCAACGCTCTCATCTGCGTTTAAAGCGTCTAGAGACGTGTATTGTAGTGCCAATGTTTCAAGGTTATCTGTTAGTGTGGTGTCTGAGTTTAAATCTATACCTAAAGTAATATTAAGCATTTGATACGATAAGATATTTAAGCGTTTTACGTTGTTTAAATCACTAATAAGTCCAGAAAGCGTAATTTTAATTTGTTCTACACTTTCTTCTTCTTCTAATCCGTTTTCAAAAGTTTTTTGAACTTCATTTAAATTAGATTCAAGAATATCTCTGTTGCTCTCTAATATTTTTAAACTTTCTTCTGTAAGTAATACGTTACCATAAGCATTAATAACAGCTTTTCGTATTTCAAGATCGGTTTTGACTTTAGAGTTTTCAGAAATTTCTAAATATACTTTAGCGGCTTGTAAACCCACTAAGTACGATCCGTCAAATAATAACTGAGAGAGTGTTGCGGTAGCTCCAATATTTTGTTTGGTGCTAAATTCTACAGGGATAAACGTGCCGGCTTCGCCGCCAAAAAGCTCTGCAGGTAGTAAAGATACTTGTTGCTTTAACCAATTTTGATAATCTACATTAGCATTAATTTGTGGTAAACCTGTAGCAGTTGTTTCCCATTTTTCTTTTTTAGCAATCTCTATATCTCGCATTGCATTTTTCACATTTCTATTATTTACCAAAGCGTAATCTATGGCTTCTTGTAAGGTAAATGAAACAGATTCTTCTTGAGCAAATGACTTAATGCATAAGCATAAACTAAAGAGCAGGATTAATTTTGTTTTCATTCTTTTGGTTGATTATTGTGTTTTTTTTATTTAAAAGGAGTAGTCCGGATGGCGTGCATATACCGCGTAAATGGTATTCTAAGTAATAATCTAATAATTCATATAATGTAAAGTGTTTTGTAGGAAATAATTCGTTGTCTTTAAGAGATCCTATGGCATTAAAATAGAGTCTCGAAATAAACTCTACATTTAAATTAGATCTATATAAGCCTGCAGACATACCGCGATTTAAGTTGTCTATTACGCAGTGTTGCATGACTTCAAATTGTTTTTGTTTTAAGATGTTATATATTCTTGGGTAATATTTTTTTAATTGAAATTCTGGCGATTTCTTTTGGTTGCCCATATAGCTGGTAATAAACTCTTTAATTTTAAAAAGTTCTTCTATAGGATTTGCGTTAAGGTTAAATATGGCATCTATAGACTCAGAAACACGTTCAAATTTATAAATAGCAGTTGCTTCAATTAATTTTGTTTTGGTGTCAAAATATTGATAAATCGTTTTTTTGGAAATACCCATTTCTGCTGCAATATCGTCCATGGTTACGCTTTTGTATCCTAGGTTTAGAAATAACTCGGCCGATTTTATAATAATTTTTTCTTTCATTCGTATTAATATTCAGGAGCAAAGATAATCAAGGAAACTTAAAAAACAATTAAAGTTTCCGTAGTTTTAATTGTTTGTTAACATTAGAAATTGCTATGTGATATTTACGTTTATTCTGCTATTTTTGTGGGATGCAAAATATTTTAACCTATCAAGAGGCTTTTACAAGTTATTTAAAAGAATTTAAAACAGACCGAGAGCCACAATCGTTATACGCCCCAATAGATTATATTTTAAACTTAGGAGGCAAACGATTAAGACCCGTATTAACATTAATGGCTGCAGAAATTTTTAATGCAGACTATAAAATAGCTTTAGATGCGGCATTAAGTATTGAGGTATTTCATAATTTTTCCTTGGTTCATGATGATATTATGGATGATGCGCCATTACGTCGCGGAAATCAAACAGTTCATGAAAAATGGGATGTAAATACAGGCATATTATCTGGAGACGCTATGTTAATTATGGCGTATCAATTATTTGAAAATTACGAACCAAAGACTTTTAGAGATTTGGCAAAGCTGTTTAGTAAAACGGCTTTAGAGGTCTGTGAAGGGCAGCAGTACGATGTAGATTTTGAAAATAGGGACGACGTTACCATTCCAGAATATTTAAAAATGATTGAATATAAAACAGCTGTATTGGTTGGTGCTGCAATGCAAATGGGAGCTATTGTTGCGCAGGCTTCAAAAGCTGAGCAAGAAGGTATTTATAATTTTGGAATAAATTTAGGTATTGCTTTTCAGTTACAAGACGATTATCTGGATGCGTTTGGAGATCCTAAAACATTTGGAAAACAAGTGGGTGGAGATATTATTGAAAACAAAAAAACATTTTTGTATTTAAAAGCTTTGGAGTTTTCTAAAGAAGAGGAGCAACGTGAACTACAACATCTGTTTAGCATAAGTCCAACAGATAGTAGTGATAAAGTGCAGTCTGTAAAACAATTGTTTTTAAGTAGAGGAGCTGCAGATGCAACTACACACGCAATTAAAGAATATACAGCTAAGGCATTCTCTATCCTTGAAACTTTAAAAATAAGTGACGATAAAAAAAGTATGCTAAAGCATTTTGGAGAAAATTTAATGACTAGAAAAGTATAACCCTTATTAAATTGTAATGCAAATAGAAACCATACAAGATGTATTGGACACTTCTTTACAATACGAATTGTATGGAAATTTAGTGTTTCAACTTAATAAAGATTTTAGATTAGCTAATATAGATATTGATGTAGCAACTTCTATTTTACCTAAAGATTTAAAAGTGCAATTGCATGAAGCCGTGTACCAGCTTATACAACATAATTTTGCAGAATATTTAAATCTACTATATATTATAGATGTGCCTGAGCGAGAAATAAAAGCGTTAGATGGTAGTGATACTTTAAAACTTTCTGAGCAGGTTGCGTTTTTAATTTTAAAACGCGAATGGCAAAAAGTATGGTTTAAACATCAATATAAATAAGGCAAAAGTTGTGTTTAAAATAGGTTAAATACAAAACCAAGTAGCCAATATAATATTATAAATACTACAAATGTGCCTATGCACCCGCATTTGCCACCACCAATTTTTTTTGCGCCCCAAGCTGCACCAATAATTCTTAACAGTTTTTCCATTTTATTTTTTTTCTGAAATGTAGGCTTATTTGTATGTGTGGCTTAACGCAATCGCTTAAAAATATACTCTTAAAAAAGGAGACCAGGGCGAGCCGTAAATACTTTTATCATCATCATATAGTACATCGTAGCGCACACCAACAGTTACGTTATTAGTTTGGTAACCAACTCCGAGCAGTAAAGCTGGAAACCAATACTTTTCGTCTCTATAAAAAACGGCTGCATTGTCGTATTTTCTGTTTACATGAAGTTGCTGAAATTCTCCTGAGAGTTGAATGTTTGGTATGGGCGTATATAAACCTGTTAATGTACCTCCAATAATAGTAGATTTATAAAAGTCTTTTTGAGAATTATAAGTAAAATTTAATCCTACACCTAAAGCCCATTGGGAATTGAATTGATAGAGTGCAGAGGGCTCTAAGGTTGCGCTAAAAAAATTGTTACTAAAACCAAGACCTATACCGCCTCCAAATCTAACATTTTCATTAAAGCTTGAATTTTGTGCAGTAATATTCTTAAAACTTAGAGAAAAAAATAGTATTAAGATTGTAGTCTTGATAAAGTATTCGTTGTTTTTTTTCATGTTAGGGATAAAATTTCGTTAAAATTCCTTTATAAATATAAGAAAAAGGTATCTAAGTTTAGTAAAAGTTGTACTTTTGAATAAAATTTGTCAAAGCGAGAATTTCTCAAATAATATAATGGATAAATATTCCTTTTTAAACGCAGCACATACAGCATATTTTGCTGAATTATACGATCAATATTTACAAAACCCAGATTCAATTGAGCCAAGTTGGAGAGCATTCTTTCAAGGTTATGATTTCGGTAGCGAAAACGATATCGTAGATCAAGAACAAGTAGAAAACTTCTCTTGTGATCATGTTTCGGAAAACTTAACTAAAGAATTCCAAGTTGTTCAATTGATAGCCGGTTACCGTACCAGAGGGCATTTGTTTACAAAAACAAATCCTGTACGCGATCGTAGAACGTATTCGCCAACATTGGCCTTAGAGAATTTTGGATTATCTAATAAAGATTTAGATACCGTGTTTTCGGCTGGAGAAATCTTGGGTATTGGATCTCAAACTCTAAAAGAAATTGTTAAACATCTTGAAAAAATATATTGTGATTCTATAGGTATAGAATATATGTATGTTAGAAATCCAGACCGAAAGGCATGGATTCAACAAAAGCTTAACGTAAACGATAATCAGCCTAATTTTAATACAGATCAAAAGAAGCATATTCTTAAAAAATTAAATGAAGCTGTTTCTTTCGAAAGTTTTTTACACACTAAATATGTTGGACAAAAACGATTTTCATTAGAAGGTGGAGAGTCTTTAATTCCTGCATTAGATGCTGTAATTGAAAAAGCAGCCGACTATGGTGTTAAGGAATTTGTAATGGGTATGGCACACCGTGGTCGTTTAAGTACACTTACAAATATTTTTGGTAAATCTGCTAAAGATATCTTTAGTGAGTTTGATGGTAAAGATTACGAAGAAGAAATTTTTGATGGTGATGTAAAATATCACTTAGGTTGGACGTGTAATCGACTAACTGATAACGGAAAGAAAATCAATCTTAATATTGCTCCCAATCCATCGCATTTAGAAACGGTTGGAGCAGTAGTAGAAGGTATAGTTCGTGCTAAACAAGACGATAAATATGCAGACGATCCCTCGCAAGTGCTACCAATTGTAGTGCATGGAGATGCCGCTATCGCAGGTCAAGGTTTGGTTTACGAAATTGTTCAAATGGCCCAATTAGACGGGTATAAAACTAACGGAACACTTCATATTGTTGTAAACAACCAAATTGGATTTACAACTAATTATTTAGATGCGCGATCTAGTACTTATTGTACAGATGTTGCTAAAGTTACACTATCACCTGTATTACACGTTAATGCAGACGATGTAGAAGCTGTTGTGCATGCAACACTTTTTGCTTTAGATTTTAGAATGCATTTTAAACGTGATGTTTTTATAGATTTATTAGGTTATAGAAAATATGGCCATAACGAAGGAGACGAACCACGTTTTACACAACCTAAATTATACAAAGCTATTGCGAAGCACAAAAATCCTAGAGATATTTATGCTGAAAAATTAATTAAGGAAGGTGTTATAGATAAGGACTTTGTTAAAGGCTTAGAGGAAGCTTATAAAGCAAGTCTAGAAGAAAAATTAGAAGATTCTCGTAAAGAAGAGAAAACAGTAATAACACCATTCATGCAAGATGAGTGGCAAGATTTTGTTCGCGTTACCGAACAAGATATGATGATGCCAATAGATACAACTGTGTCTAAAGACAAATTAGCTCAAATAGCAAGCGTAATTTCAGAATTACCTTCAGATAAAAAATTCATCCGTAAAATTGAACGTCTAGTGCAAACTAGAAAAACAATGTTTGAAGAGGATAAATTAGACTGGGCAATGGCAGAACATTTAGCTTACGGAACGCTTTTAGAAGAAGGTTTCGATGTTAGAATGTCTGGACAAGATGTAGAGCGTGGTACATTCTCTCACCGTCATGCCGTGATTAAAGTAGAAGATAGTGAAGAAGAAGTCGTATTGTTAAATAATTTAAGCAATACACAAGGAAAATTCTTTATTTATAATTCCTTATTATCAGAATACGGTGTGGTAGGTTTCGATTATGGTTATGCTATGGCAAGTCCTAAAACATTAACCATTTGGGAAGCTCAATTTGGAGACTTTAGTAACGGTGCTCAAATCATGCTAGATCAATATATTTCTGCTGCCGAAGATAAATGGAAACTGCAAAACGGGTTGGTAATGTTGTTGCCACACGGTTATGAAGGTCAAGGAGCAGAGCATTCATCGGCACGTATGGAACGTTATCTACAATTGTGTGCAAAAGATAATATGTTTGTAGCAGACTGTACAACACCTGCAAATATCTATCATTTGTTGCGTAAACAAATGAAATCGAATTTTAGAAAACCATTAATAGTTTTTACTCCTAAGAGTTTATTACGTCATCCTAAAGTAGTGTCTACTGTAGAAGAGTTTGCTAACGGAAGTTTCCAAATGGTAATAGATGATGCTACTGCAGAAACAGATAAAGTAAAATCACTTGTGTTTGTAACAGGTAAATTCTATTACGATTTATTAGAAGTAAAAGAAGAAACAGGTAGAGACGATGTGGCCTTAGTACGTATTGAACAATTATTCCCATTACCTGCAACAGCTATTAGAGATATTATTGCCAAATATAGTAATGCAGAAGAAGTGGTGTGGGCCCAAGAAGAACCTAGAAACATGGGAGCTTATGCACATATGTTAATGCATTTAGATGAAGCAAAATCATTTAGAATAGCATCAAGACGACCTTATGGTGCTCCTGCTGCCGGTAGTTCAACGCGATCAAAACGCCGCCACAAAGAAGTAATCGACTATGTTTTCGATAAAACAAAAAACAACCAACGATAATTTAAAAATAAGATTAAACTAAAATATTGAACGATGATTTTAGAAATGAAAGTACCTTCTCCGGGAGAATCTATTACAGAAGTAGAAATAGCAACATGGTTAGTTCAGGATGGTGATTATGTAGAAAAAGACCAAGCAATTGCTGAAGTAGATAGTGATAAAGCTACTCTAGAACTTCCTGCAGAAGTAAGCGGAATTATTACGCTAAAAGCAGAAGAAGGTGATGCTGTTGCTGTTGGTGAGGTTGTATGTTTAATAGATACAAGTGCTGCTAAGCCAGAAGGCGATGCACCAGCAAAAGAAGATAAAAAAGAAGAAGCTCCTGAACCAAAAGCAGAGGCGCCTAAAGCTGCTGCTCCTGCAGCAGAAAAAACATATGCATCTGGTACAGCTAGTCCTGCAGCTAAAAAGATTTTAGCAGAAAAAGGAATAGATGCAGCTAGTATTGTTGGTACAGGAAAAGCGGGTAGGGTAACTAAAGATGATGCCATTCAAGCAAAACCGTCTATGGGAACACCAACAGGTGGATCTCGTGGCGAGTCTCGTTCTAAATTGTCTATGTTACGTCGTAAAGTTGCAGAGCGTTTGGTAAGTGTAAAAAATGAAACAGCTATGCTTACTACCTTTAATGAGGTAGATATGTCTCCTATCTTTGCGTTAAGGAATGAGCATAAAGAGGCGTTTAAAGCAAAACATGGTGTTGGTTTAGGATTTATGAGTTTCTTTACTTTGGCAGTAGTTAGAGCTTTAGAAATGTATCCTGCTGTAAACTCTATGATGGATGGAAAAGAAATGATTTCTTATGATTTCTGTGACATTAGTATTGCGGTTTCTGGACCAAAAGGTTTAATGGTTCCTGTTATTAGAAATGCAGAGAACTTAACATTTAGAGGTGTAGAAGCAGAAGTTAAGCGTTTAGCACTTCGTGCAAGAGATGGACAAATTACTGTTGATGAAATGACAGGCGGTACATTTACTATTACTAATGGTGGAGTGTTTGGAAGTATGTTATCTACTCCAATTATTAACCCACCTCAAAGTGGTATTTTAGGTATGCATAACATTGTAGAGCGTCCAGTTGCTGTAGATGGTCAAGTGGTTATTAGACCAATTATGTATGTAGCATTGTCTTACGATCATAGAATTATTGATGGTAAAGAAAGTGTTGGATTTTTAGTCGCTGTTAAAGAAGCTTTAGAAAATCCACAAGAATTTTTAATGAATAATGACGTTAAGAAAGCTTTAGAATTATAGTAAGCACTTAATGTTTAGATAATAAAAAAAGGACAATCATATTTGATTGTCCTTTTTTGTTGTGGTTAGTGTGAATAATACACTATAAGGTTCAATGCAATGGTAAATAATGCGAAAATAATTATACTTGAAATAAGTATAATATTCTGAATGCTGGTTTGGTTTTCCATATCACTTAAATTGTTTACGTAATTAGAGAGCACACTAATTGTAAAGTAAGATGGTTTGAATGTCTTAATCTAAGATTTTGATTATTTGTGTAAAAGTCATCTTAAATTAAAAACTCTGCACTATTATAATGCAGAGTTAAAATTAATAATCCTCCCTAAGAACTAATTAATAGCACTGTAAAGGTATTTTATTTGTATGTGGTATGAAATACGTGTTTATACGTATTCTTACAGAATGTCTTTATGATTATTTGCCCAAATAAATAATGCATTGTGTTTTCCTTCGAGTTTGAGCTTGTTCACAATGTTGCTTCTATGCTTATCTACAGTTCTAGAAGAGACACATAAATTATCTGCTATTTCTGGACTAGTTTTGTTTTTGGCAATAAGTTTTAATATTTTAATTTCTGTCCTGGTTAATTTGTTTAGAACCGTTAAATCGTTGTTGTTTTTTGATTTTTCTAGGTTGGGAATAATCTCTTGACTAAAGTATGGCGTGTTGGTAATTACGCTTTCAATGCAATTTTCAATTTCTTCAACAGCAAACTCTTTTAAAATATATCCATAAATATTTAATTCCTTTGCTTTGTAATACACATCTTCGCGTTTATCAAAAGTGATTAAAATAATTTTTGTAGAAATATTGTTTTTTTTGCAATCTTCGGCAATCTCTATCCCAGATCTATTGGGCATTCTTATATCTAGTATGGCAATTTCAGGTTTAAGTTTAACAATAAGATTGTATGCCGATTGTCCATCTGTAGCACTTCCTATAATATTATAATTTATAGACGTCAAGTAATTTGTCATCCCTTTTAACATTAAAGGATGATCATCAGCAATCACAATTGAAGATTTCATAGAGGGAGAATTCTTATATTATATATTAAATATACTATTTCTTGGCTAAAGAGGTTTTTTTTAAATAGAGATATTTTTTGTCGTAGTCAATTATCCCTTTTCCTTTTTTAAGAATATCTGCACCAATAATACCATCTACAGGTGTAGAATTGTGATTTATTAGAGCGGTGTTAACATGGGTTAAATCAAATAAAATTAAACTCAGTTTACCTTTCTTCCATTTCCCTATTTTAATACTATTGTTTTTAGAAAGCTGTGTAATCATATTTGTTGCTCCCGCACCTGCAGCTTTAACTGTAGAGTCTTTAACCTTTAAATGAAACCGTTCTGTAGCTCCAAATCCAACACACGAACTTGAAGCTCCTGTATCTAGTATAAACAAGCCCTTTTCGCCATTTATGGTTGCTAGAATTTCAAAATGATTGGTTTTTGTAAGTTTGAGTTTTATTTTAACGTAATCTTTATTTAATAGAAATTCTTGGAGTGATGCCATTTTAAAAAATTAATTTAGACAAATATACTAATGTAAAACCATTAATTTTGCAGAATGATTATAACAGATACCCATACACATTTATACAGTGAAGCTTTTGATGATGATAGACAAGATATCATAACACGTGCTATTAAGGCAGGAATTTCTAGGTTTTTTATCCCGGCTATAGATTCTACCTATACAGCACAAATGCTTCAGTTAAAACAGGATTTTCCAGAGCATATGTTTTTAATGTCGGGTTTGCATCCAACACATGTAAAAGAAAATTATAAAGACGAGTTGATTCATGTAGAACAGCTCCTTAAATCCCATACGTATTACGCAATTGGAGAAATTGGTATTGATCTGTATTGGGATAAATCTACGCTTGCCATTCAAGAAGACGCGTTTAGGCAACAAATTAAACTTGCAAAAGCAAATAAATTACCTATAGTTATTCATTGTAGAGAGGCTTTCGATGAGGTGTTTAATATTTTAGAAGAAGAGAAAGGAGAAGATCTCTTCGGTGTTTTTCATTGTTTTACGGGTAGTTTAGAGCAGGCAGAAAAAGCCATATCATACAATATGAAGTTAGGGATTGGAGGTGTTGTAACCTTTAAAAATGGAAAAATAGATACATTTTTAAAAAATATAGATTTAAAACATATTGTATTAGAAACAGATTCACCGTATTTAGCTCCTACACCCTACCGCGGAAAACGTAACGAAAGCTTCTATATATTAAAAGTATTAGAAAAACTTTCCGATATTTACGAATGTTCAGAATCTGAAATCGCCAAAATTACCACACAAAATTCTAAAGATATATTTAGTATATAATAGATGACAAAAACTAAAACTAACATACTGCTAATATATACAGGTGGAACAATTGGGATGGTTAAAGATTTTGAAACAGGAGCTCTAAGAGCTTTTGATTTTAAAAATTTATTAGATAAAAT
This sequence comes from Formosa sediminum, assembly GCF_007197735.1. Lineage (GTDB taxonomy): Bacteria > Bacteroidota > Bacteroidia > Flavobacteriales > Flavobacteriaceae > Formosa > Formosa sediminum. Next base: position 672,522 of record NZ_CP041637.1, on the reverse strand, counting down.
TCCGGAGTTAAAACAATTGGACTGCGGTATAGATACCTTTTCTTTTAAAGAGCCTATAGACTCCAGTAATATGAATCCGAAATATTGGATAGATATTGCCGAAATTATAGAGACCAATTACGATGTATATGATGGTTTTGTAGTTTTACATGGTAGTGATACTATGAGTTACACGGCTTCAGCATTAAGCTTCATGCTAGAACATTTAGCAAAACCAATCGTGTTTACAGGATCGCAATTACCTATTGGCGATTTACGTACAGATGCAAAAGAAAATTTAATAACATCCATACATGTGGCCTCACTGCAGCGTTTTAATAAGCCTGTAATAAAAGAGGTGACTTTATATTTTGAATATAAATTATATCGAGCTAATAGAACTACTAAAATAAATGCCGAACATTTTGAAGCCTTTGCCTCTTTAAATTACCCTGCACTAGTTACATCTGGAGTGCACTTAAAAGTTAACCAAGAATATTTATTTAAGCCTAACCTTAACAAAAAATTCAAGGTTCATAAAAAATTAGATATAAATATTGCTTTGGTAAAATTATATCCAGGAATTTCTCAAGGGATATTAAAAAGTGTTTTCAATACACCGGGTTTAAAAGGTGTGGTCTTAGAAACTTATGGATCAGGAAATTGTACTACAGAACACTGGTTTTATACAATTTTAAAATCAGCTATTTCTAAAGGAATACATATAATTAACATCACCCAATGTTCTGGAGGAAGTGTGCTTATGGGACAATATGAAACAAGCGAAAAATTGAAAGCTATAGGCGTAATTTCCGGAAAAGACATTACTTCAGAAGCCGCGATCTGTAAATTAATGTATTTGTTAGGACAGCATGTTTCAGCTAAAGTATTCAAAACCATATATGAAACATCTTTACGGGGAGAAATGACTTAAAATTAACTGATAAAACTTTCATGTCTTAAAGATTTTTTGTTATTTGCCATATGTTATTTAAAAATGAAAAACAGAGAGGTGGCCGAGTGGTCGAAGGCGCACGCCTGGAAAGTGTGTATACTCCAAAAGGGTATCGAGGGTTCGAATCCCTTCCTCTCTGCAGATAATTCTGATGATGTTTTTTGTTTTTTAATTACATTTTTTTTATATCTTTAACACTTTAACTAATAAAATTAAGATCAAGAACAATGAAAAGATTATTTTCTATCCTAGCCATTACATTTATGGTGGCATTCGGAACTGTTAATGCAACTACAACAAGCGCTGCTGCTGTAGCAACTACCGTAGTTTCTTCAATTCAAGATGATGCAGCCGCAACTGCAACTGAAGATTTAGGTTTTCACCAAGAATTAAAAAAGCGTTTTATAGAAGGGGGCGCTGGATTCATGGGAATCGTATTATTATGTTTAATTCTAGGTTTAGCTATTGCTATTGAGAGAATTATCTTTTTAAATTTATCTTCAACAAATACAAAAAAATTAACTCAAAAAGTAGAAGACGCATTACAATCAGGTGGTGTTGAAGCTGCAAAGGAAGTTTGTAGAAATACAAAAGGACCTGTTGCTTCTATATTCTATCAAGGATTGGACAGAACTGATGAAGGTTTAGAAGCTGCTGAAAAAGCTGTTGTAGCTTACGGTGGTGTACAAATGGGACAACTTGAGAAAAACGTATCTTGGATTTCATTATTTATCGCCTTAGCTCCAATGTTAGGATTCATGGGTACGGTAATAGGGATGATTCAAGCTTTCGATAAAATTGAAGCAGCTGGAGATATGCAACCATCACTTGTTGCTGGAGGTATTAAAGTAGCCTTATTAACAACAGTATTTGGATTAATTGTTGCAATTATTCTTCAAATCTTTTACAACTACATTATTGCTAAAATTGATAGTATCGTTAACGATATGGAAGATGCTTCAATTACATTAATGGACTTGTTAATCAGATACAAGAAGTAATAATTTAAAACACATTAAACGATGAGTTTACATAAAATAATAACAATTATTGTTGGAGTACTATCAGTGATAGGAATAATTTTCGGTTTGATGATTATTTCTGGAAGTGAAAGTATGATAGACAACATGCTATATGTTACTTATGCAACCCTTGCTTTAATATTAGCTTTAGTGTTAATATTTGTGATAAAAGGATTGTTTGAAGGTGACATAAAAAAGACTTTAATGTCTGTGGGAGCATTTTTAGTGATTCTATTTGTCGCTTATGCAATGTCTTCAGGAACAGATTTAGATTTAACACCTTTTACTAATAAAGGAATGGATGTTAGCGAAGCAACTTCAAAATATGTTGGTGCTGGATTATATGCATTTTATTTCTTAGCAGCAATCGCTGTTTTATCAATGGTGTATGCAAACATTAAAAAAATACTAAACTAAGTAATTATGGCAAAAAGATCAGCACCAGAAGTTAATGCAGGCTCTATGGCTGACATCGCTTTCTTACTTTTAATATTTTTCTTAGTAACAACAACTATTGAAACCGATTCTGGTTTGAGTAGAAAACTTCCACCTCTTGATGAAAATCAAGAACAAGATGTAATTATCAAGGAAAAAAATATTTTCCAATTACAGGTTAATAAAAATAACGACTTGTTATTGAAAACAGGAGGCGAAGAGAAAGTGATTGAAATTAAAGATTTGCGTAAAGCCGCAGTCGATTTCTTAGATAATGGTGGTGGAACTGGCTCTGATGCTTGTAAAAATTGTCAGGGTAAAAGAAATCCTAAATCATCGGATAACTTTGATAAAGCAATTGTGTCTTTACAAAATGACAGAGCAACTAAATATGATGTGTACATTGCAGTACAGAATGAAATATTAGCTGCTTATAATCAAATTAGAAATAGAGAGTTTGTAAAAGCTTATCCTAATTTAAATATGAATTTTGTAGAAGCAGACCAAAAGTATTCAGATCCAAGAACATCTTCTTCTGAGAAAGAAAGTTTAAAAGAGAAGTTAGAGGCTATCAAAATATTGGTTCCTCAAAAATTCTCTGAAGCAGAGCCTAAAAAGTCTAATTAGATAAACACAAAAATCTATGTCTAAATTTAAAAAGAAAAAAGGAGGAGATTTACCTGCAATATCTACCGCATCATTACCGGATATTGTATTTATGTTATTATTCTTCTTTATGGTGGCTACTGTAATGAGACAAAACACCTTAATGATTGAGAATAAATTACCTGCTGCAGATCAAGTTGAAAAACTTGATAAGAAAGATTTGGTAATGTATATCTATGCAGGTAAACCTAGTCAGAGATACGAAAGTCAATACGGTACAGAGTCTAGAATTCAGTTAAACGATAAATTTGCAGATGTGTCTGAGATCGCTGCTTTTATTGCTGCTGAAAGAGCTTCTAAACGTGAAGAATTAGTACCATTTTTAACAACTGCACTTAAGGTAGATAGTAAAGCCAATATGGGATTAGTATCTGATATTAAGCAGGAATTACGTAAAGTAAATGCGTTAAAAATAAATTATACAACTAGAAAAGGTGATGCACTCTCTGGTTTAAAGAACTAAGTTTACTCTTAATTTTATATTATAAAAGGTGTTTTGATTTAATCAAAGCACCTTTTTTATATAGTAGTGTTTATTAATTTTATTGTTTTAATTTTAGTCTAAGCTTATTTTGCTATGAAAAATTTATACGTCTTATTATGTATTATATATTTTGGTATTCATAATACAAGTTTTGCACAAAGTCAAGTAAGTGTTAATGATGACGCTTTAACAGTTATAGATTCTTTGTATAAAGAAGATCAATTTTATTTTTCTGCAACATATAACATTTTATCTAAACTCCCTTCAGGTGTAGATCAAACAGGATTTTCTTTAGGGTTACATGCGGGCTTTATTAAAGACATGCCTATTAATAAACGAAGAAATATTGCTATAGGAGTAGGGCTTGGCTATTCTTACAATTCTTATAATCAAAATTTAGGGATTATAGAAGGTGAAGACCATACGGTGAATTATGTAGTTTTAGACGATACGTATGAGTTTGACTACAGTAAAAACAATTTTTACTTACATATGGTTGAATTGCCTATTGAATTTAGATGGCGTACATCTACCCCAACAGATTACCGTTTTTGGCGTATATATACAGGTTTTAAGTTAGGTTATGTGTTTTCACATATAAGTAACTTTAAAGGTGAAGTAGCAGAAGTTAGATATACAGATGTCGATGGTTTTAACGATTTACAATATGGATTAACTTTAAGTGTGGGGTATAACACATGGAACTTTTATGTGTATTATGCATTAAACCCGATATTTAAAGATGATGTAACAACATTAATCTCTCAAGAACGTATAGAAATGAATGCAATTAAACTAGGTTTAATTTTTTATATGTTATAACCAATTTGGTATTAATATTAGTTGCGGAATCACACCTGTTGCACAGCCAATTAACAGCTCAGGATAGTTATGTGCTTTTAAACTTAGTCTCGATGTTGCTACTGCGCCCATAATAAAGAAAATGATCGCCAAACTCATTAATATATTTATACTAAAATGTATGCTTAAGCCTATAAAAAACATACAAACCCCACAGATTGCCATCATGTGAATACTACTTTTAAAGTTTAAAATGTTTAACATTAATGTACTCATTGTAGATGCTAGAATTGCAACAAAAAAATAGTATAATTCTATAAAATCATATGGTGTTATTATCCGTTTAATTACAATTAATAGTATTATACTAAAAATTATTAAAGGGAGTATACGCTCTTTTGCTTGAGGTAAATTTATGGAGTTAACTTTGCCTAACATTTTTAATAAAAGTATTGAAAGCAAGGGCAGCACAACGGTAAGTATGGTTAGTGAGACTAACTTTGTCTCAATAACTGCTTGAGGTATAAATCTAGGCGACTTTGTAAAATAAAAGAGTACACCCAAGAGCGGCATAAATACGGGGTGAAAAATATAAGAAATGCTTTTTAGCATAGTATTTTATATACTTTAAATTATAAATGCGTAAAGCGAAATAATGCGCATCACTTAAACTCTCTTCTAAACCAATATTTTTTTTTACAATTGTTTTCTAAGTCTTGCAACAGGTACATCTAATTGTTCTCTGTACTTAGCAACAGTACGTCTAGCAATCGGATATCCTTTTTCTTTTAAAATAGTTGCTAGATTTTCATCTGTTAATGGTTTTCTTTTATCTTCTTGATCTATAACAGTACCTAAAATCATCTTAATTTCACGTGTAGACACATCTTCTCCTTGGTCGTTTTTCATGGATTCTGAGAAGAATTCTTTGATAAGCTTAGTACCGTAAGGCGTATCGACATATTTGCTGTTAGCAACTCTAGAAACGGTTGAAACATCCATATTAATCTCATCGGCAATGTCTTTTAAAATCATTGGTTTTAAATTACGTTCATCTCCAGTTAAAAAATAATCTTTCTGATACTGCATAATTGCACTCATAGTTACAAACAGAGTTTGTTGGCGTTGTTTAATGGCTTCTATAAACCATTTTGCAGCGTCTAACTTTTGCTTGATGAACGATACAGCATCCTTTTGAGATTTGGACTTGTCTTTGGTGTCTTTATATCCTTTTAGCATGTCGTTATATTCGCGAGAGACATGTAATTCAGGTGCATTTCTTCCGTTTAATGTAAGTTCTAATTCGCCATCAACAATTCGTATGGCAAAATCAGGTACAACATGTTCTATTATTCTATTATTTCCAGAATATGAGCCTCCTGGTTTTGGGTTTAAACGCTCAATTTCTTCAATAGCGTCTTTTAATTGATCTTCACTAACATCAAATTTTTGCATTAGTTTTTGGTAATGCTTTTTTGTAAATTGTTCAAAAGCATCATCAATAATTTGGGTTGCTAAAACAATATCAGCAAACTTTTCTTTTCGGTGTAATTGAATACTTAAACATTCTTGTAAATTGCGAGCACCAACACCTGCTGGATCTAATTGATGTACTGTATGAAATACTTTTTCTATAGTGTCTTCTGTAGTATATACGTTTTGAGTAAATGCTAAATCGTCCATAATGTCTGAAGTCGATCTACGTATGTAACCACTTTCGTCTACACTACCTACTAAAAACTCGGCAATATCTCGTTCTTCTTCAGTTAATCTAAAAGTGTTTAATTGAGAGATTAAATGTTGCGTAAACGATGTGCCTGCTGCATAAGGCATAGTTTTTTCTTCATCGTCGCTACTGTAGTTGTTGGCTTGTGTTCTGTAATCTGGGATTTCATCGTCGCTCAAATACTCATCAACATTAATATCTTCTGAATTTATTGTTTCAGAGTCGTCACTATAATCATCGGCTGTATTATCGAAATCATCAAATTCATTTACTGTTTCTTCCTTACCACTATCTAGTGCTGGGTTTTCTTCAATTTCTTGCTTTAGGCGTTGTTCAAATGCTTGCGTAGGCAACTGTATCAATTTCATTAATTGAATTTGCTGCGGAGATAATTTTTGCGATAATTTAAACTGTAAATTTTGCTTAAGCATAAAAGTTTTGATGCGTTATACAATAAAAATAAAAAAAACAATCTACATACGCAGGTACATAGATTGTTTTTATGAGTATTTTATAATATTAAAATTCTGCGTTTTGCGGTGTTCTTGGAAACGGAATGACATCACGAATGTTAGACATTCCTGTAGCGAACATTACTAAACGCTCAAAACCTAATCCAAATCCAGAGTGTACTGCACTACCATATTTTCTAAGATCTAAGTACCACCAAAGTTCTTCTTCATCTAATCCTAAAACAGCCATTTTTTGTTTTAAAACCTCTAAACGTTCTTCACGTTGTGCACCTCCAACAATTTCACCAATTCCAGGGAATAAGATATCCATGGCACGAACAGTTTTACCATCTTCGTTTAAACGCATGTAAAAGGCTTTAATATTTGCAGGATAATCAAATAAAATTACTGGGCATTTAAAGTGTTTTTCGACAAGAAAACGTTCGTGTTCACTTTGTAAATCTGCACCCCATTCGTTAATGATATATTTAAACTTTTTCTTTTTATTTGGTTTACTATTACGTAAAATATCTATAGCCTCTGTATAGCTAACACGTTTAAAGTTATTATCTACAACAAAGCGTAATTTTTCGATTAAAGTTAATTCACTACGTTCTGCTTGCGGTTTCTTTTTATCCTCGTCTTGTAAACGTTGATCTAAGAATTCTAAATCTTCAAAGTTGTTTTCAAGAACATAGTTAATTACAGATTTCATAAAATCTTCTGCTAAATCCATATTTCCAGCAAGATCCATAAATGCAACTTCAGGTTCTATCATCCAGAATTCAGACAAGTGTCTAGAAGTATTAGAGTTTTCTGCCCTAAATGTTGGTCCAAAAGTGTATACTTTACCTAAAGACATCGCATAGGTTTCTGCTTCTAATTGTCCCGATACAGTAAGATTTGTTTCTTTACCAAAAAAATCTTCAGCAAAATTTACATTTCCATCTTCTGTAAGTGGTGGGTTTTTAGCATCTAAATTAGTGACACGAAACATTTCTCCAGCACCTTCTGCATCACTTCCTGTTATAATTGGAGTGTGTACATAAAAGAAACCGTTTTCGTTGAAATATTTGTGAATGGCATAAGATAGGGCAGAACGTAAACGCATTACAGCACTAAATGTACTGGTTCTGGTACGTAGGTGTGCATTTTCTCTTAAAAATTCGAAAGAGTGTTTTTTTGGCTGTATAGGATAAGTTTCAGGGTCTGAATCGCCTAATATCTCTATAGATGATACTTTAATCTCTACAGACTGTCCTTTACCTTGGCTTTCTGCTAATTCTCCTTTTATATGTACAGCTGCACCAGTTGTGATGCGCTTTAGTATGTTTTCGTCTGTATTTTCGAAATCGACTACACATTGAATGTTTTGTAATGAAGAACCATCGTTTAAAGCAATAAAACGGTTAGCTCTAAATGTTCTTACCCAACCTTTAATGTCTACTTCTTGTAAAGTAAAGTCTTGTTTTAATAATTCTGAAATTGTACTTGGTTTCATTTTAAATATTTTTAAACATGCAAATATAATTCTTTATACACAGCATGGTTTAATTGTTGTTATAGTTTTTCTTCATCTTCGTCTTCATCTTCGGTTTTGTCATTATCTTCTGGGATAATATTAATTGTAGGTTTTTTTAAGACTTCCTTATTGGCAATATTACGTTCTAATGATAATAATAAAGATGGTAAGAGTAGTAAATTAGATAGCATAGCAAATAATAACGTAACAGATACCAATCCGCCTAAGGCTACAGTACCACCAAAACTTGAAATCATAAATACAGAAAATCCAAAAAATAAGACCGTAGAAGTATAAAACATACTTACTCCAGTTTCGCGTAAGGCACCATAAACGGAACGTTTAATTTTCCAATTATTAGCTTGTAATTCTTGTCTGTATTTAGCTAAAAAGTGAATGGTATCGTCTACAGAAATTCCAAATGCAATACTAAATACGAGTATAGTAGATGGTTTTATAGGTACGCCTAAATAGCCCATAAGACCAGCGGTAATAAGTAAAGGTAATAAGTTAGGAATTAATGAGATTAAAATCATTTTAAACGATCTAAACATATAAGCCATAAATAAGGCTATTAGTAAGATGGCTAAGGTTAATGAGATGGCTAAATTTTTAACTAAGTATGTGGTTCCTTTCTGGAAAACTAAAGCCTTTCCAGTCATGACAACTTTATAACGATCGTCTGGAAATAACTTGTCTATTTTAGTTTGTAACTGATCTTCTATACCTTGCATCTTGTCTGTACCAATGTCTTTCATAAAAGTTGTAATACGCGCATATCGCCCTGTGCTATCTACAAAACTTTCTAGCAGATCGGTATCGTTAGAAGAGTTTTTGGCGTAAGACATAATAAAACTACTCTCTTGAGAAGTTGGTAGTTGGTAATATTTTGGATTTCCGTTATAGTATGCTTGTTTAGAATATTTTACTAAACTAACAATTGAAATAGGTCTGGATAATTCGGGTATATCTATAATGGCTTCTTCAAGTTCGTCTATTCGTTTTAAGGTACTTAGTTTCATGACGCCCTTTTTACGTTGCGTATCTACCATTAATTCTAAAGGCATTATACCATCAAATTCTTGTTCAAAAAACTCTATATCTTTAAAGAAAGGTGCTTTTTGAGGCATATCCTCTAGTAGACTCCCGGAGATTTTAATTTGATAAATACCAATAATACTCACGGCTAATAATACAACTGCAGACATGTAAATAGAAATGCGTCTGTGTCTAACCATTTGTTCCATCCAACCCACAAAAGCACCTATCCAACGCTTGTTTAAATGTTCTAGATGGCGTTCTTTAGGGAAAGGTAAGAATGTATATAGTATAGGAATAATAAGTAAACACAATATAAAAATGGCAATGATACTTAAGGACGCTACAATCCCAAATTCTTTAAGCAATTTACTTTCGGTTAAAATAAAAGTTCCAAAACCAGAAGCTGTGGTAATATTTGTCATTAAAGTAGCATTACCTACTTTGGTAATGACACGTTGTAAGGATTTTACTTTATTACCATGAGATTTAACTTCTTGCTGATATTTGTTGATTAAAAAAATACAGTTTGGTATACCTATAACAATAATTAATGGCGGAATTAAAGCCGTTAATACTGTTATTTCATATTTTAAAAGACCAAGTAAACCAAGAGTCCACATTACTCCAATACACACAACTATAAGGGAAATAAACGTCGCTCTAAACGATCTAAAAAAGAAGAAGAAAATAAGTGAGGTTACTAATAATGCCGCGCCTACAAAAAGACCAATTTCATCTACTATATTTTGTGCATTTAATGTTCTTACATAAGGCATTCCAGAAATATGGACGTCTAAGCCTGTTTCTTTTTCAAACGTTTCGATTTTAGGGATAAGTTTATTCATCACAAAATCTTTTCGTGCAGGTGTGTTTACTACATCTTTATTCATGTAGATTGCTGTACGAATAGTTTTTGTTTTTTTGTTGAATAAGAAATTATCGTAAAATGGATAGTTTTCAAACAACTCAGTTTGTAACGTATCTACTTGTTGGGATGTCGTTAAAGAATCGGATATAAAAGGCTTTAATGTAAATTTTTTAAGACTATCATTTTTAATTAATTTTTGTAAATCTTTTATAGAGATAACAGCATCTACTTCTGAAGATGACTTAAAACTTTCCGAAAGTTTATTCCATGCATTAAGTTTATCAACTGTAAAAAAAGTACTGTCTTTTATTCCTAAAACAATAAGATTTCCTTCTTCACCAAAAATATCTAAGAATGTGTTATACGTTTTATTTACTTCGTGATGGTCTGGTAATAAATTAGCTTCTGTATAGGTAAAGCGCATGTATTTCCATTGCGTACTTAAAAAAATAGTAGCTAGAATAATAAGAACTAAAATGGTAATCTTATTACGTAAAATTAATCTCGCAATGCGCTCCCAGAAGCCTGTTGTGAATAGTTTAAGCATAAGTATATTAAAGAACCGCAAATGTAGAAAAAAGCTACGTATTACTTTAACCTAAACTATTATAATGTAACGTTAAATGTAAACTTTAAGGCAAAATTATCTTCTAGTTCTGGTAAATGATAAGCACCATAACGGTATGTTAAGCTAAGTCCGAAACCAAATATTAATTGATTTAATTCAAATCCAGACTCTAGGTATCCTTTATCTAAGGTATCAAACTCTATACCTTGGTGTCTGTATTTGTTTTTCATGTCGCCAATTGCAAAGCGGGAGAGTAAAACCAATTGGGGTCTTGAAAATGTTGAATAGTAAAAAGGTTTAAAGTAATGTTTAAATTGTACGACTGAAAACATGTCTGAAAAAAACTCGTTAAAGTACATGGTTTCAAAACTATTAAGACCAGCAACAGAAAAACGTTGCATTATGGTAGCCTTATTAATATTGTTTGGATAGGCGTGATATAAATGTGTAAGCGGTGCATCCCCAATAGCAATTCCTGTAACCAAATCTATTTCGCTATGAGATTCTTTATTATAAATAAAGTGGTAGGTAGATTTAAAATCTACTTTATGAAAACTGAAATCTCCAAACTCAGGGCCATTAAAACCTTGCGTGTATTGTAACGTTAATTTGGGGTAACCATTATGAGTTTTTTTATGCTCGTTTTCGGTAGGTTTATAAATGTCAAACGGACTCCAATACAAGGCAACCTTGGCCATGCTAAGGTTGTAATTGGTGTATATGCCCTCATCTGTTATAAACCGATAATCAAATTTTGGATTTATCTCACTCGAAGAGTATTGTATTTCTGAATTTAATTTGGGGCCGAAATCGTGTTGAAGAGATGCTGATTTGGTTTTATGATGATAAAATAAACTAATATTAAGTAAACGGGGTTCGAAGAACTGGAAGATGCGTTTATCTGTTAAAAAATGTGTGCTAGCTGTTTCTTGCAAATCGTCTGTGTACGATGCATTAAACCAGGTATTATGTAATTTATTTAAGCGTAAACCCGTACCAATGCTATACTTGTATTGTGCATCTTTAAATCCGTATACCGCATAACCGTTAATTCTAAATTTATCTGATAAAGCATTACTTGTGGTGCCTCCTAAACCGGTTCTGAAGCCTTCGTATTGGTTATATTTGACCAGATATCTTAAATCTAAATTAAAATATTTCAAGGGGATATATCCGTTACCAATATGGTGTACAAATTCTGCTTTTTTTGCTGCTTTTATACTGTCTTTTGCTTCACTAATATCTTGAGCAATAACTTGAGCTCTACTTAAATAAATAGAGCATAAAAGTATTAAACTTAGATAAAATTTAAGCATATAAGGAATGGGGGTAAATTAAACGCTCATAAAATTAAGTCATTAAAACAGTGAAGTAATATGGCATTAGAATAAAAAAAGCGACTTAGTTGTCGCTTTATTTTTAAACAGTCATAATTTCTTTTTCCTTGACTGCAAGCACATCGTCAATTTTCTTGACATATATATCGGTAAGTTTCTGCACCTCTACTTCAGCGATTTTCTTTTCGTCTTCAGAGACATCATCTAACTTTTTAATATCGTTGTTAGCCTCTTTTCTAGCGTTTCTAACCCCAATTTTACCATCTTCAGATTCTGCTTTAGCTTGTTTTGCTAAATCACGTCTGCGTTCTTCAGTTAATGGCGGAACATTTATTATAATCATATCACCATTATTCATAGGATTAAATCCTAAGTTGGCAATCATAATAGCTTTTTCAATTTCATGAAGCATGTTTTTTTCCCATGGTTGTACAGAAATGGTTCTACCATCTGGTGTATTTACATTGGCTACCTGACTTAAAGGGGTTTGCGATCCGTAGTAATCTACCATTACACTACCAAGCATAGCAGGACTTGCTTTACCTGCGCGTATATTTACAAATTGTTTTTCAAGATGTCTAACGGCAGCGTCCATGGCTTCTTTGGTAGAATCTATAATAAATTGAATATCTTCATTCATGGTTTTAAACTTTACTGTGATATAATTTTAACAAAAAACTAAATTAAACATTTACTTCTGTCCCGATATTTTCTCCAGAAACCACTTTTAGTAAATTTCCCTTGGTGTTCATATCAAAAACAACAATTGGTAGGCTATTTTCTTGACTAAGAGTAAATGCTGTAGTATCCATAACTTTAAGCCCTTTCTTTAAAACGTCGTCGAAAGAGATGGTGTCAAATTTAACGGCATTACTATCTTTTTCAGGGTCTGCAGTGTAAATACCATCTACACGTGTCCCTTTTAAAATAACATCGGCTTCAATTTCTATAGCTCTAAGTACAGCAGCAGAATCTGTAGTAAAATACGGATTTCCTGTTCCTCCACCAAAAATAACTACGCGACCTTTTTCTAAATGGCGCATGGCTTTACGTCGTATAAAAGGTTCTGCAACTTCGTTAATTTTTATAGCGGTTTGCAGACGTGTAGGAATTCCTGCATCTTCTAAGGCACTTTGTAAGGCTAACCCATTAATTACTGTAGCTAACATACCCATATGGTCGCCTTGTACACGATCCATACCGTTACTTGCTCCGGCAACACCTCTAAAAATATTTCCGCCTCCAATTACAATGGCGACTTCTACACCAGAGTCTGTAATGGTTTTTATGTCTTTAGCATATTCGGCCAAGCGTAAAGGGTCTATACCGTATTGACGTTCGCCCATTAAAGCCTCGCCTGATAATTTTAAAAGGATGCGTTTAAATTTCATAGTCTGTTTTATAGAAGTTGTGCAAAATTACATAAATTTTTTAAAATCTATGATTAAAATTTACTTTCGTAATTGTTGAGAATTACTCAAAAAAAAAAGTCATTAGCTCTAGAGTAGAGTAATGACTTTTAATGTTTTTACTGAAAAGATATCAGTATATTTTATATTATCCTAAAGCAACACGTGTAAATCCTGTTACAGAAATACCGTCGAAAGACTCTACATATTTACCAACTTTAACTTTTTCGTCTTTGATAAAGTTTTGGTCTAATAGACATTGTTCTTGGTCTAAAGTAGTGTTGTCTGAAATGAAACGCTCCATTTTACCTGGAATAATTTTATCCCAAATTTGTTCTGGTTTACCTTCAGCTTTTAATTCTGCTTTAGCATCTTCTTCAGCTTGCGCTAATACTTCAGGTGTAATTTGAGCCATAGAGATGTATTTAGGTACATTTTTTAATGTTTTACCTAAACGTGCTAATTCGATATTATCTTTTTCGATTACAGCAATTCTAGCTTCTGTTTCTGAAGCTACGAAAGCAGGATCGAAATCTTTGTAAGATAAAGTTGAAGCTCCCATAGAAGCTACTTGCATTGCTAAATCTTTAGCTAATACTTCGCTTTTATCAGTAGCAGCAGAAAGTCCTACTAAAGCAGCGATTTTGTTAATATGTACATAAGAACCTACGTAAGGAGCTTCTAATTTAGAGTAATCTTTAATCTCTAATTTTTCACCAATAACACCAGTTTGTTCAACTAATTTATCGGCAACAGTAAGACCATCGATATCTGCAGCTAAAAGTTCTTCTTTAGTGTTAACAGTCAATGCGATATCAGCAATTTTATTTGCTAATGCAACGAAGTTTTCGTTTTTACCAACAAAGTCAGTTTCACAACCTAATACTATAGATACACCTACAGTGTTAGTATCGTTTACTTTTGCTACAGCAGCACCTTCACTAGAATCTCTATCTGCTCTGTTTGCAGCAACTTTCTGTCCTTTTTTACGTAATACATCGATCGCTTTATCGAAATCTCCTTCAGCTTCAACTAACGCTTTTTTACAGTCCATCATTCCTGCTCCAGTAGCTTGTCTTAGTTTGTTTACCTCTGCGGCTGTTACTTTTACCATAATTTCTAAGTAATATGAGTTAAAAAAAGTCGTTCAATTATTTTTCTGCAAAGAAAAGAACTAAACGACTTATTTATGTTATGTAATGATTATTTGTTGTTTATTCCTCTTCTTCAGTACTAGTTGCTTTCGCTTTAGCAGCAGAAGGTTTGTCAGCTTTCGCTGCATCTTTAGAATCTTTATCAGCTTTACGCTCAGCTAAACCATCTGCAATAGCACCAGTTACGTGAGATAATACTTTATCGATAGATTTAGAAGCATCGTCGTTTGCAGGGATCACGAAATCAACCTGACGTGGGTCAGAGTTAGTATCTACCATTGCAAAGATTGGAATGTTTAATTTTTGTGCTTCTTTAATCGCGATATGCTCACGCTTAATGTCTACTACAAATAAAGCTCCTGGTAAACGCGTCATGTCGCTAATAGAACCTAAGTTTTTCTCTAACTTAGCTCTTAAACGATCTACTTGTAAACGTTCTTTTTTAGATAAGGTCATGAATGTACCATCTTTCTTCATTCTATCAATAGAAGCCATTTTTTTAACAGCTTTTCTAATAGTTACAAAGTTAGTTAACATTCCACCAGGCCATCTTTCAGTAATGTAAGGCATGTTAATTGCGCCAGCTTTTTCTGATACGATGTCTTTAGCTTGTTTTTTTGTTGCAACAAAAAGGATTTTACGTCCTGAAGCAGCGATTTTGCTTAAAGCTTCACCAGCTTCATCAATTTTTGCTGCAGTTTTGTATAAATTGATAATATGGATACCATTACGTTCCATATATACGTAAGGAGCCATGTTTGGATCCCACTTACGAGTCAAGTGACCAAAGTGTACACCTGCTTCTAGTAATTCTTTTACTTCTACTTTTGCCATTTTGTAATAGTTTACGTTCTGTTGAATTAGCAATGTTCCATTGGGCTTAAGCATTATGCTTTGGGCTGTTGGCTGCATTTAGATGCTAAACTAAATCCGGTTTTTACACTCGGACAACAATAACTTATTTTTAAATTTTAAAACATTCAACCAGATTGAGAGTGCTAACAAGCGATTCTCAATCGAGTTGAGGATGATAATATTAACGTTTCGAGAATTGGAATTTCTTACGCGCTTTCTTCTGACCGAATTTCTTACGTTCAACCATTCTAGGGTCTCTAGTTAATAAACCTTCTGGCTTAAGAATTAATCTGTTTTCTGCATCTAATTCGCACATAGCACGAGAAATTGCTAAACGGATTGCTTCTGCTTGACCAGTAATACCACCTCCATATACATTTACTGTAATATCAAAGTTGCCATCATTGTTAGTCATGGTTAAAGGTTGGTTTATTTTGTACTGTAAAGTTGCAGTACTAAAATAATCCGCCACGTCTTTTTTGTTCACTGTTATCTTACCTTCTCCTTGGGCAACATAAACACGAGCAACAGCCGTCTTTCTACGGCCAATTTTGTGAATTACTTCCATTATTTGAATTCGTTTAAGTTGATTGTTTTTGGTTTTTGAGCTTCATGAGCATGAGCTGTACCAGAAACAACAGTTAGATTACGGAATAAACTTGCACCTAATTTGTTTTTAGGTAACATTCCTTTTACTGATTTTTCTACTAACCTTGCTGGATCTTTTCCAAACAATTCTGTAGCAGTTAAACTTCTTTGACCACCTGGATAACCTGTGTGACGAATGTACGTTTTGTCATTCCACTTGTTTCCTGTTAAGTTGATTTTTTCTGCATTAATAACTATTACGTTATCTCCGCAATCAACGTGTGGTGTGAAATTAGGTTTGTGTTTACCTCTAATAAGTTTTGCAACTTTAGAAGCTAAACGACCTAAACTTTGACCTTCAGCATCAACTAAAACCCACTCTTTAGTAACAGTAGCTTTGTTGGCTGAAATCGTTTTGTAGCTTAATGTATCCACACTAATTAATTTTATTTATTAAACATTCCTCTCTTAAAAAGAGTTTGCAAATTTACGATAATCTATTTGATTACCAAATAGTATGACGTAAATTTTATTTACTGAGCGTCAGTTATTTAATTTGTGTTTAAAAATTAACAGTTTGTAATGTGATCTAAATTATAATTTACAACCTATACTTTTTTGTAATATTAAGAGTTGTAAGTAAATTTTAGATTACTTAATAACGGTCTTTATTTTTTCGTTAGAGAACGGAACTTCTATGCCTATTACAAATTGCCAGCGTGTAAATTTAGCCTTAGAATCTAAGTGTGTAGTAGTTCCAATAGTATTGGTATTAAATTCTAATGGATTTGATGCGGGACCAGATCCTCCGGCGTAAGTGACACCCAATATGGTGTTTGCCCACTTTAATTTCCAGTCTACTCCAAAACTAAAATGTAAAAAGTCGTCGCCTATACTAGAACCTTCGTAATCGGGATTAGATAAATCTAAAATGTTTGCGTTAGTTTTAAATCCGTTAAAGTCTGTAGAAAATGCTGCAAACGATTTTAGTGTTTCATTTATAAAAAGTTCTGAACCTGCACCAAAGTTAAATACGGATTTTCTGCTTTCATTAAAATGCATAACAGTTAATTGATCTGCTCCTAAATCTAGTGAAGGTAAAGCAATACGCTTATATGTAGATATGCCACTTACATAGTCTATATTTATATGGATTTTATTTTTATCTAGCGGAATTCCTGTGCCTATAGAAATAGACAAAGGTTCTTTTCGTTTGGCATTTAATTGTTCTATATCGTAATAATAAAACGATCTTGTCCTGCACCTAAGCCGGAAACAGCATCTTTATATGTAAAGCGTGCATCATTAAAAATTTCTAAATAAGGTTAACTAATGTTTAAACCAATATCTGCTTTTTTTAAATTGTAATTGGCTCCTAGTTTAAAAATAAATCCATAAGACTGTTGGGTGAAGCCCACTATTTTTTGATATAAGGCAGTACTATCATCTTCTAATTTAAGTGTATGACTTAAAGTGCTTCCTTCTGTAAACTTGTAGGCCGATCCAAACATAGATATTCCAATGCTTAATCTGTCTCCAAATTTTTTAGCCCAAGTTAATCCCATCCATTCGTCTCTAATTTTAGATTTTAAATTATAAGCTCCTAAATAATATTGGTTGTTTGGATAGCTTATATTTAAATTGTTACCTGGGGTATTTGTAGTGTAATTAATATCTGAATTTGTGTCTATACGAGTAAGAAATGAATAGGCAAAACGGGTTCCGAATAAATTAAACGTTGCACCGGCCATGGACGGTACACCATCAAAATCGTTATTAGATACTTTAGACGATTCTCCAAATGTATTAGTTAATGATATTGAAGTAAACTGATAAGCTTTGGCATTTATAGCAAACCCTGTATTTTCTAATTCTGTAAGTCTTGCCGGATTATAATATGCTAAACCTAAATCTGTAACACTTCCGGTTACATTTCCGGAAAGTAGCATGGAGCGGTTACCAAAATTGTTAAACTTATAACTAGCTTGTTGTCCAAAACTTATGTTTTGAAACACTAGTAGTGTATATCCAATATATAAAACAGTTGAAAGGTTATTACGGTTTAAAAGCAATTCGCTTATGTTTTAATAGGTTATGAGTTTCATGAAACACAAATATAAGTTTTCTTAAATAGTATTTTTTATAATTAATTTAGACGAATATAAAGCACTTTAATAAATATTTTTTTAACTTACTGACATAATAATTTAATGAATCAATAATTTTTTAAAATTTAAACCATGAGTGATCTTAAATCAAAATTAGCTCAATTAAAAGAAACAGCTTTAAAACAATTAACCGATTGTGGAGTAAGTAACATAGATGAAGAAAAACTAGAAGTATATGTTAATAGTTTAAAAACTATGGTGAACAATAAAGATGCTGTTTTAGTATCTGGTACAGATGCTTCTGAACTAGAAACTGTTCGTCGTAATTTTGTAGAAAAAAAATTAGGCATTAAGGATAAGGAAAAAGCAATGGCTGCAATTGCTAGTGTGGCAGAAAAAATGTCGGCTATTAAAATGAAAAGTAGGCCAGCATTTTATTACTTAGTATCTGAAGCGTTGAGTTAATTTTACATTTTTATATAAGTATAAAGCCATCCTAAAAGGATGGCTTTTGTTTTTAGTTAGGTATTTAAATACGAATCAATATTTGCTAAAACTTTTTCACTCAATCTTACAAAAGCTTGTTGCGTTCTTCCAGATGATACTCCAAAGCAATTTACATTAGGTAATTTTAAAAGATCCTGATTACCTAAGGCTTCAAAAGTATCACAAAAAAATGCGTTATCTGCTTCTAACCATTTTATAAAAGGGTTGTCATCCCAAGCAGGAGATAGTCCGGTATTGAATAATATTTTATGGTTTCCTAATTTAGAAAATTCATAGTCGTGTAATAAAATGGTGTTTTTGTTCAGACAAGTTATAATAACTTCGTTAGTTTCTAACAAGTGGTCTAATGGTAAAAACGTATAACCTTTAGCTTTAGCCTCTAGTTTTTCGCTTCTTGAATAATAAGAAATTTTAGCACCAAAAAAATGTAAACCGTCTGCAATCATACCTCCAGATTTGCCCAAACCTACAATGCCAACTTTTAATCCTGTAATTTCACGAGGTATGCCACTCCAAGGTTGTCTTTGTACACCGTTAGCGGTTGTGCCAAAACCATGTAAACAACGTACCAGCTCGCTAATCACATACTCTACAACACCTTCGTCTCCGTAATCCCGAATACCTGTTACAGTAATTCCTTGCGAATTGGCATAGTTAATATCTACATTGGCACTTTCTGGAGTGTATAACGAACAACACATACCAATGTATTTAATATTGGGGCATTGTTCTAGGATGTCTTTAGTAAGTGTTGTAGTATAGCTTAATAGCACAGCATCTGCATTACCAATGCGTTTTACAATCTCGGTATCGCTAGTTGGTTTGTCTGTGTACAGTGTTAGGGTTTCTGAAAACGATTCTAGTTTCTTATTGGCAGATGGAATTAATCCTAAGGGTTCTATTCCTATTATTTTTTTTAACATGATATTCTTAATTCTATTTATGTATGGTACACTATTAATCTGATTTTCTTTTAGTATTCTGAATTAAAAGCGGCTGTGTTTTTTTTTACTATTATATTTTATAACTCAAGAGTACGTATAATCTATTGATTTTAGAATCAAATTGAGAAAAGACTCCTTTAGAAAATTTGTATCTTATATCTAATCCTATGTTTTGGTAGGTTATTCCTGTTCCTAGTGAAAATCCAAATTCAAAAGTACTTGAGTTTGGTGTTGCTTCAGCTTCTGTTATAATTACATTAGAGTAGTTGTGGCGTTCTGCTTTTAAATAGTTTTCATCACTTATTACAAAACCACTAGATATTCCACCGTTTAAAAATACAGATAATTTACCTAACGGTTGCGTGTAACGTAAAAGGTTATTTAATTCTATAAATGTATGTCCAATTTCAGAATTGTATGAGGAATACGTGTCTGTGGTATCGTAATCTATATAGGTGTTTTTCGTGCTGTAAGACGTGTATAATAATTCGTTATGGATAGACCATTTGTTATTGTTTTTAGGAAAGACAATATCTAGAAATAATCCTGCTGCTAAATTGGTAGATGAGGCATAATCTCCATTTAAATAGATACTGTGTTTTTCATTATTAAACTTTAGATTAGTGTTCGTAATTCCTGCAACAATACCAAATTCTAGCGCTGTTTTTTCCTTCGTACTTTTAAAGTCTATTTCTGAACCTATACATTTATAATATTTTTCAAAAACAGAGGTTAAGCTTTCTTGTGTGTAAGTTGCATTATTAATTTGTGATTGGATGTTTTTACAATCATTAAGATAAAAAATTAGTTGCCCTTTGTATTGGTTATTTTCTACAATATTAATAGTTTCCTTTAAGTAGGTTTTATGTGTTAGGAGTATAAATTTATCATTCTCTTTGATATAAAAATTAGTTTTATTGTGCTCATCTTTATAGTAATAAAGGCTCTTGTTCCCGTTTATTAAAACTTTTAGAAACACGTCTCTTTTTTCTAATTTTAAATTTGCATCATTTTTTAAATTTTGAATATCTCTAGAGCTTATTTCTATATCTACAATTGCGCTTATATATGCATTGTCTTGCGCGTTAAAATATTTTATAGACGAAGTGTCGTATATAATTGGATTTTGATTTAATTCCTTTTTAAAGGTTATTTCTTTAGGGTTTGTTTTCCAATCTTTAATATCGATATAACCAGAAATCGTGTCTCCTGTAGTTGAAACGACGTAGCCAGATAAGAAATTTTCTTGAGCTGAAGATATATTAAAAAACAGAAAAAAGGACAGGGGTAAAAGGATGAATTTGAATATAGGTGTTTTCATTTTAAATTTGGGTTAGTTTGTCCCTAAAGATAATTATTTACGAGCTCATTAGCTGTATGGAATTTAGATTTATGTAACCTATTATAAACTTACAATATGTCGTTTTCGCTTCTATATTTAAAGACATCCATGTTAGTCTAGCTTATGGGGTTTTTGTTTTAAATTCTAATTAGTAAAATTTGCATTTTATTTTTTCTGAATGTGTTTATATCTACAATTACCATAACTTTTTCTGCTTAAATATTGATAAGTATAGGTTTAGAGTTGTCGGTATATAGAAATAGTCATTTTATGGAGTGACTTTTTTATTTGCGTTCACTTTTTTATCAAACGCATCAATGCAAGCGCGTCATGTTTTTGACCTTTGTAATACACAAAACGAAAGGATTATATGGTCGAATTGTTTTTTAGTACTCCTAAATAAATACTCCCTATCGTAAAGTTTAATACATATTAGAAAGAATTAAAATGGAAAATTTAAAAGATAAGACTGTTGCTATTTTAGCAACGAACGGATTTGAAGAAAGTGAATTAAAATCGCCTAAAGATGCTTTGTTAGAAGCAGGGGTAGAAGTACATATCGTATCTTTAGAGTCTGGAGATATTAAAGCATGGGCAGATGGTAATTGGGGAGACAGTTATAAAGTTGATAAAACCTTAGATCAAGTATCGCAATCTGATTATAACGCTCTTGTTCTACCTGGTGGTGTAATAAATCCAGATTTACTACGTCGAGAAGATAAGGCTGTTAGTTTTGTAAAGTCGTTTTTTGAAAACCATAAACCGGTAGCTGCTATTTGCCATGGACCGTGGTTATTGGCAGAAGCAGATGTGTTACAAGGCCGAAAAGTAACCTCTTTCCATTCTATAAAAACCGACATTATTAATGCTGGTGCAGAGTGGGTAGATAAAGAAGTTGTTGTAGATCAAGGTTTAGTAACTAGTCG